>CP082942.1:2198414-2512473 GCA_019933195.1 Clostridium sporogenes | reverse complement strand
GCTAAAGTCCCTGGATCACAAGATACATATACTATTCGTTTAGGTTTTGTAACTGCTATAGCTTCTAATAAGCTTTTTTCACAGCCTTTTCTTGGTGGATCTACTACTACCACATCTGCTTTTATACCTTTATCTATTAAATCTGGTATGACATCTTCTGATTTTCCTACAAAGAATTCTACATTATCTACCTTATTTTCTTTTGCATTATCCTTTGCATTGTCTATAGCTTCCCTTATTATTTCTACTCCGTATACTTTTTTAGCTTTTTGAGATAAAAATAAGGATATAGTTCCTGTGCCACAATAAGCATCAAATACTATTTCTTCTCCTTTTAGATCTGCAAATTCCAAGGCCTTTTTATACAATATCTCTGTCTGTATAGGGTTTACCTGAAAAAATGATAATGGGGATATATTAAATTTAAATTTATCTATATAATCGGTTATGGTATCTTTTCCCCATAATGTAATACACTTTCCTCCTAAAATTACATTTGTTTTTTTAGAATTTATATTTTGTATTACACTTTTCATATTAGGTAATTCTTTTGTTATCTCTTCTATTAATTCCTCCATATATGGTATTTTTCTATCTGTATTAGTTACAATAACCAACATAAGCTGTTCGTTTTTAAAGGCCTTTCTTACCATTATATGGCGCATAAATCCTTTTCCGGTTTTTTCATCATAGGCAGATATATTGTATTTTATCATCCAGTTTCTTATTATTTGTATAATTTTATCTGCTTGTTTATCTTGTATAAAACATTTATTTATATCTACTACTTCATGAGTTCTTGGCTTATAAAATCCTATTTTTACTTCACCATTTTCAAGCCTTACAGGCATCTGAATTTTATTTCTATATCTATAAGGATTATCCATACCAATAGTATCTTCTATTTTTATTTTATATATATCTAGTTTACCTATTCTTTTTAAAGAATCTATAACTCTTTGTTTTTTAAATTCTAATTGAGATTTATAATTATAGTGTTGAACTTTACAGCCCCCACAGTGTTTATATATGGAACATACTGGTTCTACTCTATTTTCTGATATTTTATCTAACTTTAAAATTTTTCCAAAAGCAAAATTTTTATTTACTTTTAGTATTTTTACTAACCCACTTTCACCTTCCATTGCTTCTGGAACAAACACTGTAAAATCATTAATTTTACTTACCCCTTCTCCTTCAAATCCAGTACCTACTATATTTAAATTGTATTCTTTATTTTTTTCTACAGGTATATTTTTTTTCATAATATCTCTCCATTTATGTAATTTTGTATATCCTAATAAAAACATAGGATAAATAGTAATAATTAAACTATCTATCCCTAGTTTCTTTCTAATATATAAATTATAACAATATTTGAAGGAAATTTATAATTATTTTATAAATTTATTTATATATTTTTATATAAAATTTCGTATTATACAAGCTAAGCCCTTCATAACTAAATCAGGTAATATCAAACTTCTTTTAAATAGCAGATATTTTATAAAACTTTATAATAAAAAATAAACTATATTTTATTTTTCATTCTTATAAGTTGAACAAATAGTTTCACTACTATTTCTAGTTCTTATATCGTCTCCTTTTATCTCTATAGCATCTGCACCGCATATTCTATTATTATTATAAACACAACTATAAACTTCACAATTAACTTCTGGAACCATATTATTTTCACCTGTAACCATATCTTTGAAACCCTCTGTTAAATTTGTATTATGAAATCTACTCATAGTTTCTATAGCTCCCTTTGCCGCAAAAGTTTTACATTGACTATGAGAATTATTGTTTTCTATTTCTATAGAATTTGCTGTACAATATCTGTTTATATTATTGATACAATTTTCTGCACTACAGATTAACTTATCCATTTTAACTACCTCCTAAAACAAAAATATATGTTTAGTTTTTGTTAACAGAATTTTTGTATTCATAATATATGAAATATTTTATTATGTGTTTTTATACTAATTAAAACTAAAGTCTATAAAAAACAATTAATGATAAATCATTTTATTGTAAAAACAAAAAGAGCACCATAAAGGTGCTAAAGAAGATCAGTTGCCTATTATTTCCTATTATTTATTTTTGACACATATCATATTATTATACAATATATTATATAAAAATTTCAATAAAAATAGTACATTTTTTTAAAATTTTATAAAAATATTATTTATATTTTACAATAAACTTTATTCTTGAAATTCTAATCTTACTCTTTTTAACACTTTTACTATAGGTAACTCATAAGGACATTTCTTTTCACAAGCTCTACATTCTATACAATCCTTTGCTCTAGATTCTAAATTAAATTTTCAAATAGTTATAATTCACATAAACATATAATGAAATTAGATCATTTAACTTAAGCAAATAAAAATTAAGAGTCTATACAGAAATTTTAATATTTCTATATAGACTCTTAATTTTTATATATAGTTTTGATTACATTAAACTATATTTGCTCTTCCGTTGTACACTATTCCTCTTACTGTATCAAGTGTTACATATGTTCCTGTTTTTAAAACATCCATAGCCCCGCCTGCATTACATATAAATGGAATATCTCTTGCTATACATTCTATAGCTAAGTGTGATGTTATTCCACCTTCTTCTGCTACTATGCCTGATACTCTATCTAGAACAGTCATATATCTTCTATCTAAATTTTTTATTACTAATATATCATCTCTTTCAACTATTTGCTCTGCCTCTGCTGGGCTTTTTACTATCTTTACATTTCCGTAAGTTGGTCTAGTTCCTGAACCTCTTCCTTGAGATAATATATCTCCTACTATGTGAACCTTTAGCATATTAGTTGTTCCTGAATAAGATACTGGTATTCCTCCTGCTATAACAACTAAATCACCATTTTTTATATATTCCTCTTCTAAAGATTTGCTAACAGATTTCTCTATAAGTTCATCTGTAGAATTAAACTTTTCAGTTAATAATGGTACTACCCCCCAATTTAATGCTAATTTTCTAGCCACTACTTCATTTGGTGTTACTGCTATGATAGGACATTTTGGTCTATATTTTGATACCATTTTAGCAGTATGTCCGCTTTGTGTTGCTGTAATTATAGCAGTAGCATTTAACTCTGATGCTGTAGTGCATGTTGCTAAGCTTATAGCATTAGGAACATTTAATATATGACTTTCTCTCATTTTGTTTAGTATAGCATCATAATTTAATTTTGCTTCTGCAGTTTTAGCTATTCTAGACATAGTTCTTGCTGCCTCTACTGGATATTTTCCATTAGCAGATTCTCCACTTAGCATTATAGCATCTGTTCCATCAAATATTGCATTAGCTATATCTGATGCTTCTGCTCTTGTTGGTCTAGGATTTCTTATCATGGAATCTAACATTTGAGTTGCTGTAATTACAGGCTTACCTGCTTTATTACATTTTTCTATTATTCTCTTTTGAACTATTGGAACCTCTTCTATAGGAATTTCAACTCCCATATCTCCCCTAGCTACCATTATTCCATCAGAAAATTTTATTATTTCATCTATATTGTTAACACCTTCATGGTTTTCTATCTTAGATATTATTTGTATATCATTTCCGCCGTTTTCTTCTAATATTTTTCTTATAGCTAATACATCTGAAGCTTTTCTTATAAAAGATGCACTTATTAAATCTACTCCTACTTCGCATCCAAATTTTAGATCCTCTATATCTTTTTCAGTAACTGCTGGAAGTGATACTGAAACTCCTGGAGCATTTACTCCTTTATGATTTGAAATAGTTCCAGAGTTTTTAACTATAGTATGAATCTTATTATCTTCTACTGATTGAACTTCTAATTCTACTAGTCCATCATCTATTAATATTTTGTTTCCTTTAACTACATCTTTATATAATTCATCATAAGTAATAGAACATTTTGTTTCATCGCCTATTATGTCTTCTCCACAATATACTATAAACTCTGCTCCTTCTTTTAGCTCTACTTTATCCACTGAGAAATTACCTGTTCTTATTTCTGGGCCTTTAGTATCTAACATAATAGCTATATGTTTATTATATTTTTTTCTTAATTTCTTAATCATCATCATTCTTTCTTTATGTTCAGGATGTGACCCATGAGAAAAATTATGTCTTGATACGCTCATTCCAGCTTCTATTAATTTTGATACAACTTCTTCTGTTGAACTTGCAGGACCTATTGTAAATATCATTTTAGTCTTTTGCATATAAACTTCCTCCTCAAAATCTAAGATTTTATATTAATTGGATAAAGTAGTTGCTATTTCATATAGCTCTTCATCGAAGCTTCTTTCTACTGCTAAAGCTTCATCTATATCCATATCAATTATTTCTCCATTTTTTATGCCAACAACCCTTGAAGATTTATCACCCATCAATAATTCTACTGCCTTATAAGCCATTCTTGAAGCTAATATTCTATCCATACAAGTTGGACTTCCACCTCTTTGTATATGTCCTAATATTGTAGATCTTGTTTCTATACCTGTAACATCTTCTATATATTTTGCTAATTCATTAGCTCCTCCAACACCTTCTGCTAATAAAACTAAATTATGCATTTTTCCTTTTAGTTTTCCTTGTAATATTTGTTTGCATAATTTATCTGCATTATACTCTTTTTCTGGTATTATAATACTTTCTGCTCCACCAGCTACTCCTGTGTATAATGCTATATCTCCACAATTTCTACCCATAACTTCTACTACACTTACTCTTTCATGAGAAGTAGATGTGTCTCTAAGCTTATTTATAGCATCTAAAACTGTATTTATAGATGTGTCAAACCCAATTGTATAATCTGTATATGCTAAGTCATTATCTATAGTACCTGGTAGTCCAACAGTATTTATTCCTAATTTGGATAACAATTGTGCTCCATGGAAAGAACCGTCTCCACCAATTACAACTAGTCCGTCAATACCAAAGGCTTTTAATATTTTAGCAGCCTTTTCTCTTCCCTGCTCTGTTCTAAATTCTTCGCAACGAGCAGTTCTTAATATAGTCCCACCTCTGTGTATTATATCAGATACACTATGAGTGTCCATTTCAAATATTTCACCATTTATAAGTCCATTGTATCCTCTTTGTATCCCCATAACTTTTAAACCTTTTTCTAGACCTGTTCTAACTACTGCTCTAATAGCAGCATTCATTCCCGGTGCATCTCCACCACTTGTTAATACGGCTATAGTTTTCATGTGCTAAATACCTCCTACGACCACTGGGACATGCTTGGTCCCACTTATATTATAAAGCTAATGATACTCTGTTTTTTATATTTATAATTATAACATAACTTATGTTTTTTTAATATATGTTTTTATTTAACTTTAATATATTTTAAAATGATTTTATATCAAAAATTCATAAAAAATATTAGAAGAAATACTTCTCCTAATATTTTTAATTTTATTCTACAAATTATACACAATACTTAATTTTAAAGTATTTTCACATTATTTTCTCCAAACATACCTCTTAATTTATCCATTAATTCTCTGTTTCCATTTACCCAAAGTTCTCTATCAATTCTAAATTTTTTTCTTTCTTTATTTGTACAAAAATATACAGGCATATTACCTTTATATTGCAAAAATATACCTTTAGCTTCTTGTAGATTTATTTTTATATCTTTTTGCTGTTCTACTAATATATATAGTTTCTCAGAATTAATTTTTATAAGTGGTTCCATAACTTCACAAATTAACTTTGGCTGTTCATCTTCTCTTAAACTCACTCTTCCTTTTAGTAAAACTACTTCATCTTCATTTATTATGCTTCTAGCTATATTAAAAGTTTTAGGAAATACTATAACTTCTATGCTAGAATATAAATCTTCTAATACTATAAATGCCATCATATCATTGTTTCTAGTTAATTTTTTACTTACATGGGTAATCATACCGCCCACTATTACTTTATCCCCATCTTTTATACTATTTATACTATCCACCATGTTTCCTTCTAAAGATTCCTTAGAAATAATATCTGATATAATATGACTTGTTTGAGTTTTTAATGTTTCCTCGTACTCTTCCAATGGATGACCAGAAAAATATAACCCTGTCATTTCCTTTTCCATTTGAAGTATATACTTCTTGTCAAATTCATTTATATTAGGATAATTTATATCCATACTACTCTCTTCTTTATCCATAATATCCATGAATAAATTAACCTGGCCTTCTATATTATTTCTCTTTTGCTTTTGTATACCATCCATTATTTTTTCGAAAACAGCTAGCATTTTAGAACGATATATATTTAAACAATCAAAAGCCCCTGCTTTTATTAAACTTTCTACTAATCTTTTATTTATAATAGAAGTATCTACTTTATTAAAAAAATCACTTAAATCTGTAAATTTACCCTTTCTTTCTCTAGATGTAACTATATTATCTATGCCTTTTTCTCCTACATTTTTTACTGCAGTTAATCCAAATATTATCCTTTTGTCTTTTACTGTAAAATTACTATAACTTTCATTTATATTAGGAGCAACTATTTCTATTCCTAGAGTTTCAGCAAAATTAACATAAAAGGATACCTTGTCACTATCACCTTTAACACTATTTAACATAGCGGCTATAAATTCTGTAGGATAATATCTAATTAGATAGGCTGTCTGAAATCCTACTACTGCATAAGCGGCTGCATGAGATTTGTTAAAAGCATAGGAAGCAAAATCCATCATAGAGTCAAATAAATCATTAGCTACTTTTTCATCTATGTCATTATTTATGCACCCTTTTACGCCTTCTTCTTTATTCCCATATATGAAATTTTTTCTTTCCTGTTCCATTACATCATGCTTTTTCTTAGACATGGCACGTCTTACTAAATCACTACGTCCCATAGAATATCCTGCTAAATCCCTAACTATCTGCATAACCTGCTCTTGATAAACTATGCAATTATATGTAACAGATAATATAGGTTCTAGTTTTTCTGTTGTATATTCTATATTTGATGGATTATTTTTATTAGCTATATATCTTGGTATTTCAGCCATAGGACCTGGTCTATATAAACTTATTCCTGCTATTATATCCTCTAGTGAATCTGGTTTTAATTCTTTCATAAAAGAAGTCATACCAGCAGATTCTAATTGAAATACCCCTACAGTTTTACCCTGTCCTATCATCTTATAAACTTCTTTATCTTCAAAGTCAATACTATCTAAATCAATGTCTATTCCTTTGTTTTCTTTTATAATTCTTACTGCATCTCTCATAACAGTAAGGGTTCTAAGTCCAAGGAAATCCATCTTTAGGAGTCCTAATTCTTCTAGGGTTCCCATTGTAAATTGTGTTACTATACTTTCTTCATTTTTTTGAAGTGGTACATAATTCACTAATGGCTGAGATGCTATAACTACTCCAGCTGCATGAGTGGATGTATGTCTTGGAAGTCCCTCTAAAGCTATTGCTACATCTATTAAATCTTTAACTCTTTCTTCATCATCATAAGCCTGTTTCAATTCTGGATTTAACTCTAAAGCTTTATTTATTGTTATATTTAAAATAGTAGGTATCATTTTAGCTATTCTATCCACTTCCGCATATGGATAGTTCATAGCTCTTCCTACATCTCTTATACAAGCCCTTGCTGCCATAGTTCCAAAGGTTACTATCTGTGATACGTTTCCTTTTCCATATTTCTCTACCACATAATCTATAACTTCTCCTCTTCTTTCATAGCAAAAATCACTATCTATATCTGGCATAGAAACACGGTCTGGATTTAAAAATCTTTCAAATATTAGATTATATTTAATAGGATCAATCTTTGTTATTCCTAATGTATAAGCTACCAAAGAACCTGCAGCAGATCCTCTACCAGGCCCTGTCATTATTCCATTTTCATTGGCAAATCTTATAAAATCCCATACTATTAAAAAGTAATCTACATATCCCATTTGTTTTATTATTGATAACTCATAATTTAATCTTTCAATTAAGTCAGAGGCTTCTTTATTTTTATTTCCATAAGCCAGAACTTCATCCATACTAAAAGGTTTATCTATAAATTTTTCCAATGTTTCATATCTTGAAAATAATCCCTTAAAACATATTTCTCTTAAATACTCATATGGATCTATCCCTTCTTCTAATGGAAACTTTGGTAGTTTTGATTCATGAAAATTATAATCAAAATTACATTGTTCTGATATCTTAACTGTATTTTCTAAAGCCTCAGGTACATAAGAAAATGATTCATACATTTCTTCTGATGATTTTAAATAAAACTGATCAGATGGATACCTCATCCTATTCTCTTCTTCTACAGTTTTACCTGTTTGTATACACAACAATATATCATGAGATTTATAATCCTCTTTCATTATATAATGAACATCATTTGTAGCTACTAAAGGTATCTCTAGCTCCTTTGACATTTTAACTAGCTCTTCATTAACCTTTAATTGTTCTTCCATACCATGATATTGAAGCTCTAAATAAAACCCTTCTTTATAAATTTCTTTATATAAAAGTGCTATTTCTTTAGCTTTTTCTAAATTTCCTTTTAATATATTTGATTGAACTTCTCCACCCAAACATGCACTTAATGCTATTAATCCTTCACTATGATCTTTTAAAAATTCATGATCTACCCTAGGTTTATAATAAAAACCTTCTACAGATGCCTTTGATACTATCTCCATTAAATTTTTATATCCTATTTCATTTTTTACAAGCAATACTAAGTGATGGGTTTCATTTTCTTTATCTTGCTGTTTTATGTACATGGACTTTGATGCTACATATATTTCACAGCCTATTATAGGCTTTATTCCTTGTTTTATCGCTTCTTTATAAAATTCTACACAACCATACATAACTCCGTGATCTGTAATAGCAATACTCTTCATGCCAAACTCTTTTGCTCTTTTTATAAGATTTGATATTTTTGCTGAAGAGTCCAATAATGAATATCCTGTATGTTGATGTAAGCTTACCCACTCTGGTTTCTTTATATCAAATTTATCTTTTTCCATGGTTAACCTCCTTCCCAAGGAAATGCAAACTCTAAAACTGAATTTTTATTCTTTGTTATTTTATTATAATCTTAAATTTTATATAACTCAAACAAAGAGAGTGCTATCCAATAAAATAATTTTTAAAACACTCTCTTTTACAAAATACTATGTTATTTTTTATTTTAAATTCCTTGTTTCAATTCATCTGCAATCTTCTCTATTCTTCTTAATCTGTGATTAACCCCTGATTTCCCTACAGGTGGATTTAGCATCTTTCCTAACTCTCTTAAGGATTCATCAGGATATTTAATCCTTAGCTCTGCTACGTCTCTTAAATTTTTAGGCAATCTTCCCAATCCTATTTCTCTTTCTATAAATTTTATACTTTCTACTTGTCTTACAGCAGCATTAACAGTCTTGCTTAGATTAGCGGTTTCACAGTTTACCAATCTATTAACATTGTTTCTCATTTCCTTCATTATTCTAACATTCTCTAATTCTAATAATGAAGCATGAGCTCCTATTATATTTAATAAGTCTACTATCTGTTCTCCTTCTTTTAAATAGATTATATAACTATTTTTTCTCTTTATTACTTTAGAATTCAAATTATATGAATTTATTAAATCACTTAAATCCTTAGCATATTCTTCATTATGAGTAACAAATTCTAAATGATAAGTTTTTTCTGGGTTACTTATACTTCCTCCTCCTAAAAAGGCCCCTCTTATATAAGCTCTCCTGCATTCATCACATTCTATAATGTTTTCAGGTATATTATAATCTAAACTAAATACATTTATAGTTTCTTTTATTATGCCAACCTCTTTTAATAAAAATTTTACTCCCTCTTCTTCAGATATTAATATTATATATATATTATTCTTTTTTAAAGAATTATTTTTCTTTATCATTATTTCTGTATGAATACCAAAATGTTCTTTTAAAATTTTAAAAACCAATCTAGCTATAGCTGCATTTTCTGTAGTTATTTTAAAGTTAAATTGTTTATTGGTAAATAACAATGTACCACTTACTTTCATTATTGCTGATAATTCTGCTATGGCTTCTTGTTTATTTATCTCCACATATTTACATACTTCATTTTTTACTTTCAATGAAAAAGACATAGTTCTCTACCTCTGCTTATTTTTATTTTCCTTTAATCTTTCTGACAAATAGAAGTATTCTATTATTTTCTTCTTATCATATAACAATTTCTTTTCCATTATGGTTTCTATCAATATAGAAGCAAGTTTTTCAGAATTGTGTCTTATTAATTCATTTTTAACTTTTAAGAAATTGCCTCCTATTACATCTACATTTAATTCTCTTATTTTCTCTTCATCAATTTTTACTAATTTAGATTTTTTCTTTTTATATTTCTCTTCTAATTCTTTATCTATTTGACCTACATTAACTATTACATAATCAACCAATTTCCCATGACAATGTTTATTTATGGTTTTTATATGATCTGAAACAGTAAAATTGTCTGTTTCTCCTGGTTGAGTCATTATATTTGATATATATATTTTAGGAGCCTTTGTCTTTTTTAAAGCTTCTGTGATATCTTTTATTAATAAATTAGGAATTACACTGGTATAAAGGCTTCCAGGTCCAAGTATAATAGCATCTGCTTCTTTTATAGCTGTAACAGCCTCAGTTAAAGCCTTAGCATTCTCTGGCTCTATAAATACCTTTTCTATTTTACTATGATACTGTAGACTCTTTTCTGGTATATTGGATTCTCCTTCTACTATCATATTGTTTTTTAACTTAGCCTTTAACACTATATTTTCTAAAGTGACCGGTACAACCTTTCCTGTAACAGCTAAAACAGAACTAACTTTTTGAACTGCTTCTTCAAAATTATTAGATATTCCATCCATAGCAGCTAAAAATAGATTACCGAAGCTTTGATTTTTAAGCCTTCCATCTGTAAATCTATATTGTAAAAGTTCCTCCATTAAAGGTTCTGTATCTGATAGTGCTAATATACAATTTCTTATGTCTCCTGGAGGCAGCATACCTAAATCCTCTCTTA
The DNA here is from genome assembly GCA_019933195.1 of Clostridium sporogenes. NCBI lineage: Bacteria > Bacillati > Bacillota > Clostridia > Eubacteriales > Clostridiaceae > Clostridium > Clostridium sporogenes. The sequence goes on along the minus strand of CP082942.1, from coordinate 2,501,419 downwards.
GTTCACCAGATCCACCACCATCATCTGCAACTGTAACAATAGCTGTTATGTTTGAAGTATAATATTTAAGTCCTCTTAGCATGGTAGACAAACCTGTTCCCCCACCTATAGCAACTATTTTAGGTCCTTTAACCAATAGTCTCTTTTCATATATTAAATTCTCTAGTTTTTTAGAATCTAAGGATATGTTTAAATAGCCCTTGTTAACTAAAGCTATTATTGATTTCATACCTTGAGTTACAGATATATATAACACAAATACCCCAGATCCTATTAAAAATACATAAAAAGCTATATAGTAATTACTATAAAATCTATTTCTAACAAACTCTAACATACCAAACACTATTAAAAGTATTCCCATAATAGCTAATAATACCCATCGTTTAACTCTTATACCAGGCCTTAACCAGTCTATAAGCTTCATAGCTTTTTACCGCCTTTATGAATATCTTCATTTATATCTCTATGGTCTATATTTACTTTATGTCCTTTTGATTTTAATCCTTCATATATAGCATTAGCAATAGCTACTGAACGATGTCTTCCTCCAGTACAGCCTATAGAAATTATTAATTGTCTTTTACCTTCTTTAAAGTAATTTGGTATCAAAAAATCTAACATATCTTCTAATCTATTTACAAACTTATTTGTTACATCAAAACTCATTACATAATCATTTACTTTTTTATCTTTACCAGAATATTGTTTAAGTTCTTTTATATAATAAGGATTAGGTAAAAATCTTACATCAAATACTAAATCAGAATCTAAAGGAATTCCATACTTAAATCCAAAAGATAATACAGTTATAATAAGTTGATTTTCTATTTGCCCTTCTTCACCATATATTTCATTTATAGCTTCTCTAAGTTCCCTAGTTGCAAGTTCTGAAGTATCTATTATATTGTCTGCCCTATCTTTTACTTCACGTAACCTATTTCTCTCCATAGATATACCATTTAAAATTCTTCCATCGGGTGATAGGGGGTGTTTTCTTCTAGATTCTTTAAATCTTTTTATAAGAACCTCATCTGAAGCATCTAAAAATAAAATTTCGTATTTGTATCCCTCTTCTTTTAGATATTTTAAACTTTGGAATAAGTCATCAAAGAACTTTCCACCTCTTATATCTATAACTAAAGCTATTTTTTTAATTTTTCCTTCTGTTTGATAACAAGCTTCTGCAAACTTAGGGATTAATGTCGGTGGTAAATTGTCCACACAGAAAAATCCTAAATCTTCCAAGCTTCTTATAGCTTGAGTTTTTCCTGCTCCTGATAGTCCGGTAACTATAACAAACCTCATATTTTACCTCCCTTTAAAATTAAGGAATATTATTTTATATTTTATTTAATTATATCATATACCCATTTAACAATAAACTAGGGAAGCCAATTGTTAAGACTTCCCTTAATACTTATATTTTAATTGTTTTCTTCTCCAATTATTCTAACTTCTGTATGAAGATCTACTTCAAACTTCTCTTTAACCTTATTTTGTACAAAACTTATAAGGTCTAATATATCTCTAGAAGTAGCCTCGCCTTTATTTATTATAAAACCAGAATGTTTTTCTGAAACCTGAGCTCCTCCTATAGATCTACCTTTTAAACCTGTATCTTCTATAAGTTTTGCTGCAAAATGTCCTTCCGGTCTTTTAAAAGTACTACCTGCTGATGGATATTCTAAAGGTTGCTTTTCTGTTCTTCTTCTATTTAAATCTGTTATTCTATTTTTTATACTATCATATTCACTATTATGTAATTTAAAAGTTACTTCTAAAACAATATAGTGACATTTCTGAATAGCACTCATTCTATATCCTAAATCTAATTCTTCTTTGTTTAATAAAAATATATTCCCATCTTGATCTATAACCTTAGCACTTTCTATAACCTGGGATATTTCCCCATTATAAGCACCTGCATTCATTGTAACTGCTCCACCTACGCTACCTGGTATGCCACATGCAAATTCTAATCCACCTAAACTACTCTTTAAGGCTTCATTACAAATATTAATTAAAGGAGCTCCGCTTTCACATATAACCCTATCTTCATCTACTTTTATATTCACTAATTTTGAGAATTTAATAACTACTCCTCTTAATCCACCATCTCTTACTAATAAATTTGAACCATTACCCACTATATAATAAGGGATACCATTATCTCGACATAGCATAATACTATCCTTTACTTGTTCTAAAGTTATAGGAGTAATCAATAGATCTGCTGGTCCTCCAACTTTAAATGAAGTATGATTTTTCATTGGTTCATCTATTAAAACATTATTACTTCCAACTATATCTTGAAACTGCATAATAAAATTTTTATATTGGTTCATAACACATTCTCCTTGATTTTTTTATTACTAAAATTAAATACCCTTATTAGTATAATGTATGCTTAGCCCTTAATCAAGATTTAAATCTTTTAACTTTCCTTTATTCTTTAAATATTTTAATATTTTATTCTCTTCATTATTCATGACAAGTTCCTCTGGCATACCCACCTCTTCAAGCATTTTATCTGCTTTAGGAAATCTTCCTATTTGGAAACAAACATGAGAGTCACTACCTACTATAATATTTACTTTATGCTTTTTACATAAATTTGCTACCTTTTTACAGGTTTCTTCACAACCTTTTCTTGAAACAAATGAACCGTTATTTATTTCTATTAATACATTTTTTTCTTTAGCTTTCTTTATTACTGCTTCTTCATTTATTGGAAAAGAAGGATTCCCAATATGACCCAGCATATCTACATATGGATTTTCCATAACATTAATCAATGCCTCTGTATTTTCTTCTCTACTACCAGGTCTTATACAAACATCATGTAAGCTTGCTATAATTACATCTAATTTTTTTTGAGTAAAATCAGGAATATCTAACATTCCCTTAAAATCTATAATATTAGCCTCACAACCATGTAATAAAGTTACTCCCTTTAATTTTCTTGGCATAACCTTAAAATTATTAAAATAAAATAAATTAGGTCCTCCTGGCATACTTGGACCGTGATCCGTAGTTCCTAAAACTTTTAATCCTATATTAGAAGCTTCTTGTACGTTCTCTAAAAATGTAGTGTATGCATGGCCACTTACTATTGTATGCGTATGTGTATCTACCAAATATTTCATTTCAACCCTTCTCTCAATAATTTTATAACTTCTCCTAAAAAACTATCTCTCATAAACAGAGTTCTTAGGGGTTCTACTCCTTAGAAATCGTTATCCAGGGACGTAGTCGCTCTTTACTCCCATTTTAAAAAAGATGGAAGTATTAGAGCGGGTAGTCATCGGATAAGCCTTTACTTAAAAAATTCAAGTACGCTTTCAGCTGACTTTTTATCCATAGATGGTATACTTAAAAGTTCTTCGTAGGTTGCTTTTTTTATGTTATCTATATTTTTAAAATTTAAAAGTAAATCCTTTTTTCTTTTATCTCCTATATTTGGTATATCATCTAGCACAGAATGAAAACTATTTTTTCCTCTTAAACTCCTATGATAACTTATAGCAAACCTATGAACTTCATCTTGTACTCTAGTAATAAATTTCATAACACTTCCATACTTATTTATAATTATTTCCTCTCCATTATAAATTAAACCTCTAGTTTTATGTTTATTATCTTTAACCATCCCACAGACAGGTATATTTATATTAAATGTATTTAAAACATCTAATGCAATATTCACTTGCCCCTTTCCACCATCCATTAATATCAAGTCTGGGAAAACGGAAAACTTTCCTGAACTAAACTCTAATTTTCTATCCTGTATGGATTTTATTTCACTTAGCCCATGCTGAAATCTTCTAGTTAATATTTCTTTCATACTTTTGTAATCATCAGCACCATTTACTGTGTTTATCTTAAATCTTCTATAATCACTAGGTTTTGCTCTTCCTTTTTCAAAGACTACCATACTTCCTACGGAATCAAATCCTTGTATATTAGATATATCAAAGGCTTCAATTCTTGTAGGCTCTTCTTCTAGGTCTAATATATCTTTTAAATCATTTAAGATATTATCATACAAAGCTTTTTCTTGTAGATATTTTAATTTAAAGTTTTCTAAGGTTGTTTTAGCATTTTTTTGAACCAAATCTAATATATTCTTTTTTTCGCCTTTTATTGGTATCTTAATTGTGGATTTACTTTCCTTTTTTAAAGTCAACCACTGTTCTAATAATTCTCTATCTTCTACATCAGGAACATATATAATCTTAGGAATATAAGCAGTTCCACCATAAAATTCTTTTAAAAAATTAGAAACCAAGACAGAATAACTAGTATCAAATGTATCTTCTATTATAAAATGTTCTCTTCCTACTATTTTGCCATTTCTTAAAAAGAATACCTGAAAACATGTATCCTTCTCATCAGTATATAATGATATGTAATCTTCATTATCAAAATTATTTAAAATTATTTTTTGCTTTTCCCCTATTTTTTCTATTATATTTATTTTATCTCGTAATGTAGCTGCTTTTTCAAACTCTAAATTTTCTGCTGCTTTTTTCATATTTATTTTAAAATTTTCTACTATATCTAACTGTTTCCCTGATAATAATTTTATAACATCATTTATAAATTCTCTATAATCACTTTTTTTTATGTATTGAGCACAGGGTGCTTTGCATAATCCTATTTGATAATTTAAACAAGGTCTTATAGGCTTATCACCCTCTACTATATTTTTTTTGCATGTTCTTATAGGAAACGTCTTTTTTATTAATTCTATAATATCCTTTACAGAACTTCCATCCACATAAGGTCCAAAATATTTACTTCCATCTTTAATAACCTTCCTTGTAGAAATTACCCTAGGAAAATCCTCAGACAATGTAACTTTTATAAAAGGATAATGTTTGTCATCCTTTAAAAGTATATTATACTTAGGTCTATATTTTTTTATTAGATTACACTCTAATATTAAAGCCTCTATTTCTGAATCTGTAATTATATACTCAAATTCCTCTATGTTTTTTACCATAGCCTTAACTTTTTCAGAATGCTTTTGTGATTTTTGAAAATATTGTCTTACTCTATTTTTTAATACTTTTGCTTTTCCTACATAAATAATTTCCCCTAAATTATTTTTCATTAAATATACTCCAGGTTTATCTGGTAAGTTTTTTAATTGATATTCTAAATCAAACACCTAATCACTCCTATTATTTGGGAAAAATTATTGGTAACTTATATATTGTGAATATTAAAACCGAAGTAGTTAGTATTGTTTCTATTAATGTTGCTATTTTAGAATTACTTTTATAAGTCACAGGAAATTTAAACTTTTTTTTGCTAAAAGGATATAAAAGTGGTACTCCTCTATTAGTAGCCATGTCACATAAAATATGGCTGCCATAACCAATAAAAAGATAATATACCATATAATGTATATTATACATATTTCCTAAGTACCCTGCTATAAATGCAAATATAATCATACCAAACAAACTATGGGTAAGACCATTTCTATGAGAAGATATAGCTATTACTATTAGCATTATGGCTAGCGCCTTTAGAGCTGGCTCTCTTGTATAAAGATAATCGTACCAAAATACTAAAATACCACTACAGCTATAAAAAGCTATTTTTGAAGTCTTATTTTTAAAAAGTAGTATATATTTATTAAATATACTCTTTGGATGATCTATATCCGGAAGTAAAGAGGATATAAAAACTACAAGCAAACCTAAATAACTAAAGTTTCCTGGCAATCTACTATATATAGATAAAAACACCGCTATCCCTACTCCCGCATGTGTTTTACCTTTCATAAAATTCTCCTCTATTAAAAATATTTTAATGTTTTTATTTAAATCTTTTCTTTATTTCTTATATTATATCATTAAATTGCACTTTTTTGCCCTTTATTTGCAATTTTCGAGTAAATTTAATGATTTAAATAAAAAATTTTAAAACTAAATAAATCTTGTGAATTACACAAGATTTATTCAATAAAATTATATTTTATTTTCTATGGCATTGACTATTTGGCTATCAACTATATCCGCTGCACTTAATAATACATCTTCTATAGTTTTAGGCTCAAAATTACCAAATTCTCCATGATGAGATAATATAGAATAACAAATATCATCCAATTCATCCTCATCTAAGATCTTTCCAACTTCATTATTTATTTCATTTATATAAGAAGCTCCCATAACTAAATGATCCATCTTTATAGATTTTCTTCTTATTATGCCTTTATAATCATATTCTTTAATTTTCATTATGTCATGAACAATAGCTTTAAGCATTAATCTATCTTTATTTATGCAATTCTTTGCACTCATATAAAATGGATTTGTTATATAATTTTCTATTATATTGTCTATGGTTTTCATGACCCCTACGGTATGAAGAAATAATCCTCCTCTTTTATTACCATGAAACCTTTCTGCAGCTACACAGGTTATAAATTCGTTCCATCTTTTTTTATCATATCCCATAGCCCCAGTGGCTGCTATAGCTATTTTTTTATATTTATCTTCTAAATTATTTATAGTTTCATTAAAATAGTCTATTAAATTTTTAGGTATATTATATTCTGGAACAAAATCAGAATAATTTACGTTTCCTTTAAATAAATTTATAACTGGATTTCTTATCTGCATGTTACCATTAAATGTAGCAGCTACTCCCTTTACAGCTACAACAGAATTTACCTCTATAAAACTATTTAACTGTTCATATTTATCCCATACAGGAAAAGCTATTGTTCCTGTATTATCTTGTAATATTAGTAGTAGATAAGGACTCCCATCTTTCTTGTAATTTGTCCTTTTATCATTAACTAAAGCATTGAATTCTACTACTTCACCACTGTTTTTACTAGTTATATCTGCAATTTTCATACGACTTTATCCTTCACCTCTATTTTATTATTTACTTAAGGCTGTACTCATTACTTGTGAAGCTATACTAGCTGCTGCAATGCCTCCTTGGCCTCCATTTTCTACAATTATCGCTACAGCCACTTGTGGGTTGTCATAGGGTGCAAATCCTACAAACCATGAATGGGCTGCTGCTTTTCCACTAATAGAATCGCTATGATCTGCTGTTCCAGTCTTTCCAGCAACTTGAATGCCTTCTATACTAGCATTTCTTCCGCTACCTTCCTCTACAACACCTTTCATAAAGTCTTTAAGTATTCTGGCATTATTTTTACTTACTATTTCTCCATTAGATTCTGGTGGAATTGTTCTTATTAATTCTCCCTTACTACTTAAAACTTCCTTTACTAAGTAAGGTTTCATCATAACTCCATCATTAGCCACTGTAGCTCCAATTAATGCCATTTCCATAGGAGTTACTAATATAGAGCTTTGACCTATTCCACTTTGAGCTATACTACCTCTTTCATAACTCTTTAAAGTTGGGAACTTACTACTTTCTATAGCTATACCATCTGTAGGTACTTCTTTATTAAAGTAAAATTTTTCTGCAGTAGATTTTAATCTAGAATTACCTAATTCCAAACCTAAACTACCAAATATTACGTTACTAGAATGAACAAAAGCTCCTCTTAAATCTAAACCTCCATAAGATGCTCCACCATAATTACTTAAAGTATATCCTCCTCCTAAATCTAAACTACCATTGTCTTGAAATGTTCTGTTCATTACACCAGACATATTCTCTAAAGTACTTAAAGCAGTTACTATCTTAAAAGTAGATCCTGGAGGATATAAACCTGCTGTAGCTCTATTTATTAATGGAATACTCTTATCTTTATTTATACTTGCCCATATGTCATCTAATTTATTAGGATCATAAGATGGCTTAGATACCATTCCTAAAACTTCTCCTGTTTTAGGATTTAACACAACCACAGCTCCTTTATTTTCGCCTAGAGCATCATAGGCTGCTTTTTGAATCTTATAATCTAATGTTGTCTTTAGATTATGCCCTACTTTTTGTTCTAACTTACCTTTATTTTTAAAGAAAGTTGTTAAATCATCCTGTATATCTGTTGACATTAACTCTTTATCATATTTTTTCTCTAATCCCGTTAATCCATATTTTACATTAACATATCCTAGTACATGGGCAAACATAGAACTACCAGTATATTCTCTATTTTGTAATTCACTGTTTACTCTTTGACTCTTAGTTAGAGGCTGCATATTTCTATCATATATAGTTCCTCTTAATACTTCATTTCTCTTTACCCACAGCCTTCTATTATAACTACTATCCACTATTTTAGGACCAACTACTATTTCAAAATAGGTTATGTAGGTTATAAGTCCCATAAAGCATATTAAAAAAACCAATAAAACTTTTTTTATATTATTTGAAATATCCTTCATAATTTTATCTACCCTCTTCTGATATCTTTTGCAATATACCTAAACAAACATAAATGCTCATCATAGAACTTCCCCCACGACTCACCAGAGGTAACGTTATACCAGTAAGAGGAATCATATTTATAACTCCACCTACTATTACTAATACTTGAGAGGCTATCATGGCACTATACCCTACTGCTAAGAGTCTTGAAAAATTATTTTCCGCATGAACCGCGGCTCTCATACCTCTATAAAATAAAAGAAAATAAAATATTATTATAGCAAATCCCATTAATATTCCTAATTCTTCACATATAACTGCATATATAAAATCTGTAGTATTTACTGGCACATATTCCGGATGTCCAAGTCCTAAACCAGTTCCACTTAATCCTCCAGATGCTATAGAAAGCATGGATTGAACTATTTGATAGCTTTTACCGCTAGCATAAGGCCATGGATTTTTCCATATAAGGACTCTTGTTTGAACATGATCAAACAATTTATAAGATATAGTTGCTCCTGCACCAAACAATCCTAAACAGGTTAATACATATTTTAATTTAGAAGTAGCTATGTATAACATAGTTATAGATATACCAAAAAATATTAAAGCTGAACCTAGGTCTCTTTGCAATACCATGAACCCTAAACACATCATAACTACTATAGCTGGTTCTATTAACTTTATAAACTTACCATTATAATCTTTCAATGAAGCAGCTAAATAAGCTACTAAAAATATTTTTCCAAACTCTGAGGGTTGAAAAGCAATCCCTCCTATATTTACCCAGTTTTTAGCTCCATAGATTTCCTTTCCTAATAAAGTTCCAAGAGCCATAAATAAAATAGTAATTATTAAATATAAATATTTATATTTAGCGAATCGCTTTAAATCTGGTAGTAAAACTACCATTAATATAAAAACTGTAACTCCAATAGCAAACCATATTATCTGCTTTATTGAAGTACTTACATCTATTCTGTAAAGCATAACTATACCTATAACTGATAGTATGCTAGAAAAAATAAACATATACTTATCTCCATCGGAGAAAAATTTTCTTATTATAAAATAGGAATATCCTATTAATAAACAAGTAACCCCCGCTATTATCATAGCTCCTTTATCAAAGGGTTGCTTCAATATTGCTAAATTTAAAAAGCATACTATACATAAAAAATAAGTATATCTTAAAAGTTTTCTTTCACCCTTTATAGAGTTCATATTTTTCACCATCCCACATTTCATGGATTTTGACTTATCCTATTACCTTAAAAACTGTACCACCTATTTTTATTAAATCACCTGGCGATAATTGGTTTTTGCCTGTAATATTTTTATCATTCAATAAAGTTCCATTTGTACTATTTAAATCTTCTATTATATGTTGAGTATTCTTACTATAAATTTTTGCATGATGCCCTGAAACGTAAGGATCATCTAATATTAATACATTATCTGGTTTTCTTCCTATAGTTATATCTCCCCTAATGGGGATAACAGCACCCTTTCTTAATTCAGATTTATTTATAGCATGTATTATTTCTAAACCAAAGGTTTTTCTACCAGTAGGTCTTCTTTTTTTATTTCCGCCCTTCATATCTTTATACATTATTTTTAAAGCCCAAAATATTATAATATATACTATGCCTATTATAACTATTTTAAAAATTAGACTTAATTTACTTAAATCCATCTTCTCACCTTCTTTACCTTCCCTGTTGGTATATTATGCTGAAATATTTGTATTTAAAGGACTAGCACCTATATGTTTATATGCTAGTCCCAAATAAATTATAACATCTTTTTTAAATATTGTCCTGTATATGAGTTACTAGCTCTTGAAATTTTTTCTGGAGTCCCTTCTGCTATTATAGTTCCTCCTTTTTCTCCACCTTCTGGGCCTAAATCTATCAAATAATCAGCATTTTTTATAACATCTAAATTATGCTCTATAACAACTACAGTATTACCTGAACTTGTTAGTCTTTGCAATATGCTTATTAATTTATTTACATCTTCCATATGAAGTCCAGTAGTAGGTTCATCTAATATATAAAGAGTTTTTCCTGTACTTCTCTTAGATAATTCATAAGCTAATTTTATTCTTTGGGCTTCTCCTCCTGAAAGTTGTGTAGAAGATTGGCCTAATCTTATATAGCTTAAACCTACATCCATAAGTGTCTGAAGTTTATTTTTTATTCGGGGAATATTCTCAAAAAAGTTTAAAGCCTCTTCTACAGTCATATTTAATACGTCTGATATATTTTTTCCCTTATATTTTACTTCTAAAGTTTCTCTATTATATCTTTTACTCTTACAAACTTCACAGGGAACATAAACATCAGATAAAAATTGCATTTCAATTTTTATAATTCCATCTCCACTACAAGCCTCACATCTCCCACCTTTAACATTAAAACTAAATCTTCCTGGTTTATATCCTCTCATTTTAGCTTCTTTAGTATTTGAAAAAACTTCTCTTATTATATCAAATACACCTGTATATGTAGCAGGGTTTGACCTTGGAGTTCTTCCTATAGGGCTTTGATCTATATTTATAACCTTATCTACATTTTCTATGCCTGTAATTTCCTTATGTTTTCCTGGATTATCCTTCGAATTATTTAACTTTTTGTGAATACCCTTATATAATATTTCATTGACTAAAGTACTTTTACCTGATCCTGAAACTCCTGTTACACAAGTAAATATTCCTATAGGGAATTTAGCATTTATATTTTTCAGATTATTTTCTTTAGCTCCCTTTATGGATATATATTTTCCTTCACCTTTTCGTCTTTCCTTAGGAACTGATATTGTTCTAACTCCCTTTATATACTGTCCTGTTATGGATTTTTCAGTATTCATTATATCTTCTAAAGTTCCTGCTGCTACTACTTCTCCACCATGTTCTCCAGCCCCTGGACCTATATCAACAATATAGTCTGCTTCCCTTATGGTATCTTCGTCATGTTCTACAACTACTAAAGTATTTCCTAAATCTCTTAAATTCTTTAATGTTCTTATAAGTCTATCATTATCCCTTTGATGAAGTCCTATACTAGGTTCGTCTAATATATATAAAACTCCTACTAAACTAGAACCTATTTGTGTGGCTAATCTTATCCTTTGAGACTCTCCTCCAGATAAAGTTGATGCATTTCTAGATAACATAAGATAATCTAATCCTACATCTATTAAAAACTTCAATCTACTACAAATCTCTTTTAATATTTGATTACTTATTATCTCATCCTTTTTAGATAACTCTAAAGACTCTATAAATTCTAATTCCTTTTTTATAGACATGCTGCAAAACTCAAATATATTTTTGTCTCCTACTGTAACAGATAAGGCTTCATCATGAAGTCTTGCTCCTTTACACTTTGGACAAGGGTTATCACTCATATATCTTTCAATATCCCTTTTTATATAGTCAGAATTAGTTTCTATATACCTTCTTCTAAGATTGTTTATAACACCCTCATAAGCATGATTTAATTCCATAATCCTATTTTCTTTTTTATAATTAACTTTTATTCTTTTTCCGTCTAATCCATATAAGATAATCTTTACTATTTTAGGATCTAATTTTTCTATCGGCGTATTTAAGTCAAATTTATACTCTTTTGATAAAGCTTTTAATATGCTAAAAGTCCATGAATCTTCTTTTAAACTTCCACTACCAAATGGAACTATTGCACCATCTACTATACTCTTGCTTCTATTAGGTATAACTAAATCCTCATCTATTTCCATTAAAGTTCCTAATCCATCACATCTATCACATTTTCCAAAAGGTGAATTAAAAGAAAACATTCTAGGAGCTATTTCTCCTATGCTTATATTGCAGTCTATACAAGCAAATTTTTCACTAAAAAGTATATCCTCTTCTCCAACAATGTTTATTATTATTATTCCATCAGATAATTTTAATGCTGTTTCTATTGAGTCTGAAAGTCTACTTTCTATACCTTCTTTAACTACTAGCCTATCTACTACAGCTTCTATGGTGTGTTTTTTATTTTTTTCTAGTTTTATTCCTTCCTCTTCTAAATCTACTATATTTCCATCTATTCTAGCTCTTACATAACCTTGTTTTATTATATTTTCTATAGTTTTAATATGTTCACCTTTTCTTCCACTTATAATTGGAGATAGTACTTGTATTTTAGTTCTTTCTTTCATAGTCATTATTTTATCTACCATTTGATCTACTGTTTGTTGGGTTATCTCTTTTCCACATTTAGGACAGTGAGGCTTGCCGACTTTTGCATACAATAATCTTAAATAATCATATATTTCTGTAACTGTTCCAACTGTTGAACGTGGATTTCTATTAGTAGTTTTTTGATCAATAGATATAGCTGGTGATAGTCCTTCTATATAATCTACTTCTGGTTTATCCATTTGTCCTAAAAACTGTCTGGCATAAGCAGATAAAGATTCTACATATCTTCTCTGTCCTTCTGCATATAAAGTGTCAAAAGCTAATGAGGATTTACCAGAACCAGATAGTCCTGTAAATACTATATATTTATCTCGTGGTAACTGAAGATCTATGTTTTTTAGATTGTTAACTTTAGCACCCTTAATAATAATTTTATCCTTCATTATTTGTTATTACACTCCTTAAATTTCTGTTTGTTTATCTTTTTTTAATTTGTATATTAAATCTCTCAAATGAGCCGCTTTTTCAAACTGTAAATTTTGTGCTGCTTCTTTCATTTCTTTTTCGTATTGTTCCATCAATTTATCTATATCATTATTGTAAGATTTTAATGCTTCACTTAAAGTATCATATTCTGCTTTTTCTTCTGCTATATCGCTTATTTGAATTACTTCTCTTATATCCTTTATTATAGTTTGAGGAGTAATGCCATGCTTTTTATTATATTCCATTTGTATTTTTCTTCTTCTATTAGTCTCTTTTATGGTTTTTTCCATGGATTTAGTCATAACGTCTCCATACATAATTACCTTACTTTCAGAATTTCTCGCAGCTCTTCCAACAGTCTGTATAAGAGATGTTTCAGATCTTAAAAATCCCTCTTTATCTGCATCTAATATTGTAACCAAAGCTACTTCTGGTATATCCAATCCTTCTCTTAATAAGTTTATTCCAACTAAAACATGAAATTCTCCTTTTCTAAGGTCATGTATTATTTTCATTCTTTCTATAGTGTCTATATCTGAATGCAAGTATCTAGTTTTAACCCCCATGTCTTTTAAATAATCCGTTAAGTCCTCTGCCATTTTTTTTGTCAATGTAGTTACTAAAATTCTAAACCCATTTTTAATAGTTTCTTGTATATTAGTATATAAATCATCTATTTGCCCTTTTACTGGTTTAACAATTATTTCTGGATCCAAAAGTCCTGTAGGTCTTATTACTTGCTCCGCTATATTAGTTGACTGTTCTAACTCATATTTTGCAGGTGTAGCACTTACAAAAACTACTTGATTCAATTTATTCTCAAATTCATTAAAAGTAAGTGGCCTATTATCATAAGCACAAGGCAATCTAAATCCATATTCAACTAAAGAATCTTTTCTAGATTTATCTCCTGCCTGCATAGCTTTTACCTGTGGCAAAGTTACATGGCTTTCATCTATAAATAGAAGAAAATCCTGTGGAAAATAATCTAAAAGAGTTTGAGGTGGTGTTCCTTTCGCTCTTCCATCTAATACTCTTGAATAATTTTCAATGCCTGTACAGTATCCAACTTCCCTCATCATCTCTATATCAAAGTTAGTTCTTTGTTTCAATCTTTGAGCTTCTAATATTTTATCTTGAGATACTAATTCTTTCACTCTTTCTTCTAGTTCTTCTTCTATGCTTTTTATAGCAATCTCTAATTTATCCTTTGAAGTTGCAAAGTGTGATGCTGGAAATATAGATGTATGCTTTAATCTAGCTATAGTTTCTCCTGTTAAAACATCAAATTCTTTTATTCTATCTATTTCATCACCAAAAAATTCTACTCTTATCCCCTTATTGCTGGATGCAGCAGGGAAAATATCTAAAACGTCTCCCTTTACTCTAAAGGTACCCCTAGAAAAGTCTATGTCATTTCTTTCATATTGTATTTCAACTAATTTTTTAATTATTTCATCTCTATCCTTTTCCATGCCTTCTCTTAATGATATAGTTAATTTTTTATACTCTTCTGGGTTACCTAAACCATATATACAAGATACAGAAGCAACAATTATTACATCTTTTCTTTCAAATAAAGCTGCTGTAGCTGAATGTCTTAATTTATCTATCTCATCATTTATAGACGCATCCTTTTCTATGTACGTATCACTTTGAGCCACATAGGCTTCAGGTTGATAATAATCATAATAAGACACAAAGTATTCTACTGCACTATTCGGGAAAAACTCTCTAAATTCTGAACATAATTGAGCTGCTAATGTTTTATTATGTGCTAAAACTAAAGTAGGTTTTTGAACTTTATCTATAATATTTGCCATAGTAAAAGTTTTTCCTGATCCTGTTACACCTATTAAAGTTTGAAATTTTTCTCCCTTTTCTATGCTTTTAGCAATAGATTTTATAGCTTTAGGTTGATCTCCTGTAGGATTAAATTTTGAAATTACCTTAAACTGGTTCATCTTATTCATCCTTATCCTTATTTTTAATTTTTTCTAATATATCTTGGAATTTCTCACTTTTAACCTTTATTACAGATGTGCTTTTAGGTATATTTTTAGGCACAAATACAATACCTAATTTTTCATAAGAAGTTAACACAGGATATTTTACAGTCTTTAACCTTCCCACATCATTTCTTATCTTAAAAGATATATGTCCATACATTTGCCCTATAGATTTTACTATATCTTCTTCACTGTCTATCTCTTTATCATTTACCTGTAATAATAAATCTCCACTTTTTATGCCCATTTTATTTGCTATAGAATCTTTTGCTACATCTAAAACCATAATTCCTTCTTCTGTACTCACATATCTAGGCTTTCCCCTTAATTCAAAATATTTTTGTATATATATCATAGCTTCATGACCTGCTGGAGCAAAAATTAATACAACTACTTTAAGTAATGTGTTCATAAGAGCTAATCTTGAAAGCATAAAAAGTAATAAACTATATATAATTATATATAATCCTGATATGATTTTTTTTTCTTTTCTAGTTTTAGTAAAAGTAACAGAATTATATCCAATTACTCCATAGAAACATGTTAAGCTCATAACTGCTACTTTAAGTACATTTGATGGTATATCTGATTTTAATAAAGGCCACCAGTTAGGCATTGGCGATCCACTTTGACTAATATTTGAAATACTTTGATTGTTAAGCATAAGCATAAAAGCTATTGGTAATATCCAATATCTTTGAAGTACAAATCCTCCTATTATCTTATCCTCTCTATTTGTAAAAACAGGAACATGACCTCTATCTCCATCTATCATAACTAATATACCCTCAACCAAGTGCAATATAGCAACCATTGACATTAAGGCTGGTATATCTATCTTTATAAAATTTAATTGTGGCATATTTAATAATGTAGCCATATTTATAAATATTAAACTCATAATGCCCAATGCAGCTCCAGAATAGGAAAAGCATATAAATCTAGGATTAAATAACATAAAGAACATAGATATTAAAAACATTAGATAAATAGCTGAGTCTTCATTAAAAAATATTCCTAAATAGGACATAATTAAACTAGCCACAGTTCCTGCAAATATTCCTAATACCACTTCAGATATTGTTAATTCGAAGGCTGTACTTACCCTTTGGCCTATTATCATTTTTTGCATTATAATAGTTTTTCTATTTTTCCTATATAAAATCAATGATAACAATAATAAAACTATTACTGAAAAAGGATCTGTCAAAAGATATGCTACTGACTTTAATGTAATTAGTAATATGTCCATTAAAATAATTCCCCTCTCCATGACTATGGTTTAGTTAGAAAATCTAACTAAACCATCTATATAAAAATATAAAAAATCAACTACAATATTATTTTATCTTTGACTTTGCAATATTTAATGCTTTATTAAATTGAGGATCTAATTTTCTATCATACTCTTTCTTTCTTAGTTCATCTGGATAATCTATTAGCATATCTGGAGTTATCCCTTTATGATCTATGTTTATGCCTTTAGGTGAATAATATTTTGAAATTGTAACTTTAAGTGCTGTATCATCACCAGTCTCTATTATAGTTTGAACTACACCTTTTCCAAAAGTCTTCTTTCCTATAGAAGTTGCTGCATTATAATCTTTCATTGCTCCTAAAAATACCTCTGAAGCACTTGCAGATCCTTCATCTACTAATATAGTTACTGGAAGACCTATAAAATCTCCACCTTTAGACTTATATTCTTTCTTATTTTTATATTTATCCATAGTTGATACTACAACTTTTCCCTTTTCTATAAAATTAGAAGCCATATCAATACACTCATCTAATAGACCACCTGGATTTCCTCTTAAATCTAATACTAAGGATTTCATCCCCTTACCTTTTAAATTATCTAAAGCATTTTTAAAGTTTTTTGAAGTATGTTCATCAAACATACTTACCTGTATATATCCTATATTATTATCAATCATTTCTGATTTTATAGTAGGTATATCTATCTTTTTTCTCTTTAATGTTACTTCAAAACTTCCTTTTTCTTTTCTATATAATTGTAATTTAACATCTGTGCCTTCTTTTCCTTTCATTATAGAAACAGCTTTATCTAATTCTTTTCCTGATACTTCTGTATTATTAACCTTTTGAATCTCATCATTTGGTAGTATTCCTGCCTCTTTAGCTGGAGATCCCTCAAAAGTAGAAGCTACAATTATTTTATCATCTTTAGATTGTATTTGTATTCCTACTCCACTATAATTACCTTCTGTTTGAGCATTAAAGTCTTTGTATTCTTTAGAATTCATAAATACTGTATAAGGGTCATTTAAAGATTCTGTCATTCCTTTTACTGCCCCTTCTACCATTTTATTTTCATCTATTTTACCATCATAATATTTATATATTTGATTTCTTATCAAAAACATCTTTTGATATTTTAATATATCTTTATATTGCTCTGCTCCAATTATAACCTTGCCATTGGGCAAATACAAAGAAACCAAATTTGTACCTAAAAATGTAAAAATATTTGTTACTAATACTATAACTACTGTCCACATAATCCATTTTTTGTTTTTTTTCAAATTACCCACCTCTTCATTTAGCCTTAATATATATTAGTAATATATAAGTATTATATATTAAATAATACATTATTACATAAAATAAAAAAATTAATTTTAAATTAATTTTTTTATTTATAAAACTAGCATGCACTATTCATAAGAAAATATTTAATATATTTCTTATATTGTGCATGCTCTCTTATTTTAATGTTTACTAATATATAATAATTATACTGATAAGAATTTTCTTATAGACAGTATACTTCCTATAGCACCTATTACTATTCCAACTATAACAAATACCCATGATACATTTGATAAAACAACACTTGGATTTAACACACTCACAAATATTAATCCAACTGATAGTTTAGCATATATTGCTTTATATCCATAATATAAAATTATTATAGCAATAATAGCCCCTAAGATACCTATGATAATTCCTTCAAATACAAAAGGCCATCTAATAAACCAATCAGTAGCTCCTATATATTTCATTATTCCTATTTCTCTTTTTCTTGAATATACTGTGATTTTTATAGTATTTCCTATTAAGAATAAAGATACTCCTATAAGGATTAAAAATAATACTACACCCATCCATTTTAATGTATTTGTTATCTTAGTTATTTTATCTACTATTTCTTTTCCATCTTTTATTTGATCTATACCTTCCATTCCCTTTATAGAATCTACCACTTTTGAAACTAATTCTGGTTTTTCTACTCTAACTATAATTGAATTTGGTAATGGATTCTCTTTTTCCAAACCTTCTGCTAAAGATTTATTCTGTTCTCCTAATTGTTTCTTAAATTTTTCTAATGCATCTTTTTTACTTTCATAGGTTACCTTTTCTACTCCAGATACAGAATTTATTTTATTTTTTATAGCCTTTTCTTGTTCTGTTTTTATGCCATCCTTTAATACTATTGTTGCTTCTACTTTCGACTCTACTTCTGTAACAGCTTGTTTTACATTCATTATAGAAAGAATAAATACTCCTAATAGAAATAATGTGGCTGCTACGGTAGCTATAGAAGCTGTACTTAAAGTTTTATGTCTTCTTAATCCTCTTATAGAATCTACAACAAAATATTTTAATGTACTAATCTTCATATCCGTATACACCTCTTTCTGCATCTCTAACCACTGTTCCTTTTTCTATGGCTATAACTCTTTTTCTCATTTTATCAACTATATCCTTTGCATGAGTTGCCATAACTATGGTTGTCCCAGCATGATTTATATCATTTAATATATCCATTATACCAAGAGATGTTTCTGGATCTAAATTTCCTGTAGGTTCATCAGCTATTAATAATGATGGATTGTTTACTATAGCTCTAGCTAATGATATTCTTTGTTGTTCTCCACCTGAAAGCTGATGTGGGAAAGCTTTATATTTATTTGAAAGACCTACTAATGATAAAACCATTGGAACTTTTTTTCTAATATCTCTATGATTAGCTTCAATTGCTCTCATGGCAAAGGCTACATTTTCATATACATTTAATGAAGGAATTAATCTAAAATCTTGAAAAACTACCCCAATTTTTCTTCTATAATGTGGTATTTGTTTTCTTGAAAGTGATGTTATATCTGTACCATCTACAATCAACTTACCTGAAGTAGGCTCTATTTCTCTTAATAAAAGCTTTATGAATGTTGATTTACCAGCACCACTAGGTCCAACTAAAAATACAAATTCTCCTTTTTCAATATCTAAATTTATATCTGATAGAGCATATTTATTTCCGTTATATATCTTACTTATATTCCTAAATTCAATCATGAATACCTCTCCTTATTTTGGGTTTTTGCTTCATTTTACTTTAAATAATTCTAACTATCAACATTATATCACAATAAAAGTAAAAATTAAAAACTAAATTACTGTAAAATGCAAAAAGATGTCTGTAAATAATACAAACATCTTCCTACTACTTTTTATACATCTTCAATTATATCCTTAAAGCCTTCTCCTAAAACTTCATGAGCATCACTTACAGTTATAAATGCTCTACTATCTACTTCTTTTATATGTTTTTTTAATTTTATAAACTCTTTTCTACTTAAAACTGTATAAAGAATATACGTAGATTCATCACTATACACACCCTTACCATGGAATAATGTACAGCCTCTCTCAAGTTTTTGTATTATAAACTCACTTATTTCTTTATTTCTCTTACTTATTATCATTATTTGTTTTGACATATTAAGTCCTTCTATAACTGCATCTATGGTAAATCCATTTAAAATTACACATAAAAGAGCATACATACCTTTTTCTACTCCAAAAGATGCTGCTGCAAAAAGAGTTACTAAAAAATCTACCATTAATAAAGCTTTTCCTATTTCTATATGAAAAAATTTATTTATAATTTTTGCTAATATATCTGTACCACCAGTGGAAGCATTTTGATTAAATACTATGCCCATTCCAATAGCTGATATAAATATGCCAAATAATGAAGCTAAAAGTAAATCATTTGTAACAGCTTTTCCACCCATAAGATTTAATTTTTCTAATATCCATATAATAGCTGCTAATGTGCATCCAGAATAAATTGTTTTTGCACCAAATTTATTTCCTATAACTATAAATGCTATTGTATACAAAAAAACTTCCATTATTAACATAAGTAAACCTACTGGTAATGAAGGAAAAAAGCTGTTTATAATTATAGCAATTCCTGTAGTTCCCCCTGCTGCTATGTTATTAGGTTGAAAGAAGAAAACTACTGATGTAGCTACTAAGAAAACTCCAATAGTTATAAGTAAATATTCTTTAAATATTTTATTTTTCATAGAAACCCCCCCTGTTTTTATTTTATATAAATTCCAGATAAAATTACACCTTTTGTGAAAAGGTGTAACAAACTAAATTTATGTATAAATAATTATTATTTTAAATTTTATACATTAATGTAATAATCATTTAATTATAATCCTAAAAAATAAGCTTTGTATTGTATACGATATCATCAATGATAATATACTCATAAATAATATTACGAAGGATAGATTTAATTTTTTGAAATAATTTTTCCATTGTTTTTCACGATTTAATGGTCTTAAAAGCTCTTCTTTAGTAAAAGATATACCCGCCACAGCCATACCAAAAACAGCTATATATTGAGACATTCTACACCCCCATAAAAATATAACATAAAAGGATCTGCTTGGCAATACAGCCCCAATAAGGCAACCTATTACAAAACTTATAAAAAACAAATAAAAGGATAATCTAAAAACATACAATATATCCTGTAAATAATATTTCATATAATATCCTTCCTTTAATTATAATAATACAAAAGGGAAGGTAAAATACCACCCCTTTTTAATAAAGTAACTATTTTAATTTTAATCCTTTTTTTACAGCCTTTACTATATCTTCTGATGTTAATTCATATTTTTTTAATAATTCTGCTGGTTTACCACTTTCACCAAATGTATCCTTTATTCCTACTCTTAAAACTGATACTGGATGATTTTCACTTAAAACTTCACATACAGCTGAACCTAATCCACCTATTATGCTATGTTCTTCTGCTGTAATTACTACTCCAGTTTCCCTAGCAGCATTTACAATAATATCTTTATCTATAGGTTTTATAGTATGTATGTTTATAACATTTACCTTTATACCTTCTTCAGCTAATATATTATATGCTTCCAATGCTGCATCTACCATTATTCCTGTAGCTATTATAGTAGCTTCTTTTCCTTCTCTTAATTTTATTCCTTTTCCTATTTCAAATTTATACTCTGCATTATCATTTATAACTGAAACTCCTGATCTTCCCAATCTTACATAACATGGACCATTATAATCTGCTACAGCTCTTATAGCTGATTCTGTTTCTACTGCATCACTTGGGCAAATAACAGTCATATTTGGTATACTTCTCATTAATGATATGTCTTCAACAGATTGATGTGAAGCTCCATCTTCTCCTACTGTAACCCCTGCGTGTGTTGCACAAACTTTAACATTTAAGTTCGGATAACATATAGAGTTTCTTATTTGTTCAAAAGCTCTTCCTGTAGCAAACATTGCAAAAGTACTAGCAAACGGAATCTTGCCACAAGTTGCTAATCCTGCAGCTATTCCCATCATATTACCTTCTGCTATACCTACATTTATAAATCTTTCTGGGCAAACTTTTTTAAAATCAGCAGTTTTAGTTGATTTTGAAAGATCTGCGTCTAAAACAACAACTTCTGAATTTTCTTCTGCTAATTTAGCTAATGTTTTTCCATATGCTTCTCTTGTAGCTATTTTAACTCCCATTATTTGTCACCTCCAATTTCACATATAGCTTTTTCACATTCTTCTATACTTGGTGCTTTTCCATGCCATCCAGCTTGATTTTCCATAAAAGAAACACCCTTACCTTTTATAGTTTTACAAACTATCATAGTTGGTTTTCCTTTAATATTTTTTGCACTCTTTATAGCATTTAATATAGCATCTAAATCATGACCATCTATTTCTATAACGTTCCAATTAAAAGCTCTAAATTTATCTGCTATAGGTTCTGCTGACATAACTTCACTACAAGGTCCATCTATTTGTAGTCCATTATAATCTACAAATGCAGTCAAATTATCTAATTTATAGTGAGCCGCTGCCATAGTTGCTTCCCAAACTTGTCCTTCCTCTAATTCTCCATCTCCAAGTAAAGCATATACTCTGTAATCTTTTTCATCAAGTTTTCCTGCTAAAGCCATACCTACTGCTGTTGATATTCCTTGACCTAAAGAACCTGTTGACATGTCTATGCCTGGAATATCATTCATATTTGGATGCCCCTGTAACATTGATCCAATTTTTCTTAAAGTTTTTAGTTCTTCTGGATTAAAAAATCCTCTTCTTGCTAAAGTACTATATAATACTGGAGCAGCATGACCTTTGGAAAGAACAAATCTATCCCTATTTAAATCCCTAGGATTAGTAGGGTCTATATTCATCTCATTAAAATATAAAGCAGTCAATATTTCTACTGCTGATAAAGAACCTCCTGGATGTCCAGAAGCAGATTCAGTTAACATTGAAACTATATCTTTTCTAATAACTTTAGCCATCTCTTGTAGCTCTTCCACGTTCTTCTTCATATTTTTACCTCCAAGTGTTTTTTAATTACCCTTATTACTATATTATTGTAACATAAAAATTAATTTTAATATATAGGTGCAAAATCTATATATTAGAACAGTATTTTTATCTATATATAACTATATTAACAAACTATATCCTCCTTTATGTATGCATTTATAATTAAAAGTATTTTTCTTTTTGCTCTTATAAATGCATGTTATAAATTCAAAAAAAGATAAGGGCAAAAATTCCCTTATCCTATTTAATTCAAAGCCATACTAACTAAAATAGCAGTATCAACTTTTTTCATATCTTCATCTGTCATATGACCTATTTTTTCTTTTAATCTTCTCTTATCTAAAGTCCTTATTTGTTCTAGCAATACTACTGAATCTTTATTTAATCCATAATCCTCTGAGGATATTTCCACATGGGTTGGTAACTTTGCTTTATTTATTTGTGAAGTTATTGCTGCAATTATTACTGTTGGACTATATTTATTTCCTACATTATTTTGTATAACTATAACTGGTCTTATTCCACCTTGCTCTGAACCTACTACAGGACTTAGATCAGCATAAAATATATCTCCTCTTTTTACCATCTGTTGTATCATTTGGAAAATCACTCTCCGAAAGCATAGCTTCATAGTTTTTTAAATCTTTTATATCTTGCTCAAATCCCTGCTCTGAATAGTCTCTATTTATATTTGCCATTTCTATATAACCTTTTTTCATTTCATCCATTTTTATTTGCTTTTTTCTCTCCTCAATATATAGTATTATAGCTTCCCTAAAAAATTCACTTCTTTTTTGAGAATCTTTTTTTATTATTTCATTTATTTCATTATAAAGTGTATCTGGAAGATTTATAACTACCTTCTTTTTATCTGCCATAGAATAATACCTCCTAATAAGGCTATGTAATAATTATAATTTAATTATAGAGTTTTAAGAATTCACATGTCAAAGTTTATTTTAATACAATTATGTATTATTATGTAAATCAAATATAACTATGCTATTATATAAATTTTATACGTAATTTACTACATTAATAATTTTACCATCTTTCTTATATACTCTGGGTACTCTCTTATTTACATTGCATATAACTTCATAACTTATAGTTCCTATTTCAGAGGCTATATCTTCTGCAGTATAACTTACTCCATTTTCTTCTCCCATAATTGTAACCAAATCTCCAACTTTTAAATCTTCTATAGATGTTACATCTATCATGCATTGATCCATGCAAACTCTTCCCACAATAGGAGCAAGCTTACCATTTACTATAACTTTTCCTTTATTACTTAGCAATCTATTATATCCATCCGCATAACCTATAGGTAAGGTAGCTATTATACTTTCTTTTTCTGTTTTAAAGATTCTACCATAGCTTATATATTCCCCTGCAGGCACTTTCTTTATGTGTACTATACTAGTTTTTAAAGACATTACTGGCTTTAACTTTATATTATCTTTTAATACATCATTAGATGGATAATATCCATACATTATAATACCTGCCCTCACTGCATCTAAATGAGTACTTTCTAAATCTATTATAGCTGCACTATTAGCAATATGTTTTATAGGTATACTAAGGTCTTTATTTTCTAATTCATTTATAAATTCATTATACTTATTCATCTGATATAATGTATAATCTTTATTTAACTCATCTGCAGAGGAAAAATGAGAAAATATCCCTTCTATCTTGATATTTGGCAATTTACTTATTTTATATACATCTTCTACACTTTCTTTTGTAGGTAAAAAACCAATTCTGCCCATTCCCGTATCTATTACTATGTGTATTTTTAATATTTTTCTTTTTAATACTGCTACTTTAGATAATTCTAAAGCATCATTATAAGAATATACAGATTGTTCTATGTCATTATCTAAAAGCATATCCCCTAAAGATCCTGGTGTATAACCTAATATCATAATAGGCTTCTTTACTCCACTCATTCTAAGTTCCATAGCCTCGCTTAAAACTGCTACTGCTAACCTAGTTACTCCATTTTCTAAAAGGGTAGGGGCTATTTCCATGGCTCCGTGTCCATATGCATTAGCTTTTATAACCCCTATTATATCCTTATTTTTGCATATATTTTTTACTTGTTCTACGTTATATTGTAAATTATCTAAATCAATTTCTGCCCATACTGCTCTTAAATTTCTAAACAAACTCTTCCCTGCTTTCTAAAATAAATTTTATAAGCTATCTGGATTAAATAATTTTTTATCCAAATTACTATTTGGTATAAAATTTGTATAATTTATAACTGCACTCTCATTATTTTTGCTATCGTATATTATTAATTTTTTAGGAATATTTTTTTTATCTTCCACAAATAATTCTGCTTTTGCTGAATTTCTGTTGTTCCCTGGTATGGTTAATGTTATAACTTCATATTTAGAGTCTCCTTCTTCTCTTAGATCAACTTTTATTTCTTCATTAGTATATAAAAGACAAATATATTCACCTATAAATGTTAATCTATAGAATTTATCAAACTCTTTATCTTTATTGTATTTTACTCCATTAGCTAAATCCTTAACAAATATTTTATTATTCGTATATAGCAATATTCTATCTTTATTTAATTCAAATCTATAGCCTAATTCCTTATGATAAAATTGCTTTCCCCTATATTTTATTGTTTGCTTTTTATTTTTTATATTTATATCTACATCGCAACTATAGCTTTCTAAATTTTTCAAATAATCTATGCTATCTCCATATTCACTATTTTTGTTGAAATGTATAAATAAAAATGTAGCTAAAATTATTGCAATAGCCGAACACAATATAAATAATTTTTTCATTCAAGGCCTCCTAAAACTTTCGCTTATTATTTCATTAATAATATTATTCTTATTTTTATTCATATATTACTAGCTCTTTAAAAACTTCTTTATATATTCTTTAAAATAAGCCTTATGAAATTATTTATATCTTTTAATGTAATCATACATTTCAATTACACTATAATATGATTTTTAATCCAAATAAACTAAATAGAATACTGCTCTTAAATTTCTAAACAAATTCTTCCCTGCTTTCTAAAATAAAGTTTATAAGCTATCTGGATTAAATAATTTTTTATCCAAATTACTATATTGAATTTATTCTATGTGTTGTAATTCCTTTATAGCAAAAGGTATATAGTCCAACACATGAGTAGCATTCACACAAAACATTTTTAGGGATAATTTTTCACCACAATATCCATGTAAATATGCTGCAAGATAAGTAGCATCTAATGGACTATACCCCTGTGATATAAAAGATCCTATTATTCCTGTTAAGCAATCTCCCATACCTCCAGATGCCATAGCACTATTACCTGTAGAATTTACAAATACTTTTTCACCATTTGTAATTATGGTATTGTATCCTTTCAAAAGCAATATAACTTTATTCTCTTTAGCAAACTCTCTAGCTAACTTTAATCTGTTTTTTTCAATATAATCTATATCATAACCTGTTATTCTTGAAAATTCCCCTAAATGTGGAGTTATGATTATTTCACCTTTCGCATTTTTTATTATATCCAAATTATTTTCCAAAACATTTATACCATCAGCATCTATAACTATGTTTCCATTATAATCTTTTATTATTTTTCTTAACAGTTCCTCGGTTGTATTATTTTTGCCCATACCTGGACCTATTGCTATACAATTAGCTTTTACCATGATATTTTCAATTTCTTTATAGTCCTCATAATTTATAGTCATAGACTCCTCTAACTTAGAACTTAATATACTTTGAATATCTTTAGTTGTAGCTAAAGTTACAAGTCCTGTTCCACTTTTAACTGATGATTCTGCACACAAGTAAGCTGCTCCTGTAAATCCTTCGCTTCCAGCTATAATTAATAATCTCCCAAATTCTCCTTTATGAGCATATTTATTTCTTTCTTTAAAATTATTTTTAAACATATATTTATCAACAATATAAGAATCTTTAGAAAATAAATCTAAAGCTTCCTTTGGAATTCCTATTTTTTCAATAACAATATTTCCTAAATATTTATCTTTATCATAAGTTAAAAATCCTTCTTTATACATTTCAAAGGAAACTGTAGTATCAGCTTGTATACAAACGCCTTCTATTTCACCTGTACTTGCATTTAATCCAGAAGGAACATCTATAGACAATGTATTTTTACTATTTTCATTTATTACAGATATAGTGTCTTTATATATTCCTTCTATTTCTCTACTAAGACCTATGCCAAAAATAGCATCTAAAGTTATGTCACTTTTTATTACACTTTCTCTTAAATAATCTAAATCTTCATAATCTCTTATGTAATTAATATTTAAATTTATATTTTTTAATATATTATAATTTATTTCAAAATCCTTAGTACTACCATTACCCTTTCCAATTATAAATATTTCTACTTCTTTATTTAAACAATGTAAATGTCTTGCTACAGCTAATCCGTCCCCTCCATTATTGCCTTTTCCGCAAACTACAACAAATCTATTATTCAATTGTAAGTCTATATTGGACACTACCTTTAATGCTGCATTTTCCATTAACACAATACTAGGTATACCTAAGTTTTGTATAGAGTAATTATCCATTTTTCTAAAGTTTTCTGAAGAAGTTATTCTCATATAAACACCTCCAATAAAGCATAGGCTATAGCATATTCTTTTTCATGAGATATGCTTAAGTGTATTTTATAGTTTTTTGATATTTTTTTTATTATCTCTTCAGCTTTTGGTTTCAAAACAACCTCTGGTTTTCCTAATTCATTATTTATTATTTCTATATCTTTAAAATTAAAACCTCTTATTCCAGTGCCTAATGCCTTAGATATAGCTTCCTTTGCTGCAAATCTTCCTGCTATGAACCATAAATTAAAGTTTTTCTTTTCCCAAAGTTCAACTTCATCTTTGGTAAATAATTTATTTATAAAATTTTTATTTCTAGTTGTAGCTTTTTCTATTCTTTTAATTTCAGTAATATCTGTTCCTATACCATAAATCAAATTATCATCACTTCCTTAATTTATATTATATAATAAAGCACTTATAAGTAAAAAATATAAATTATATGCTTGTTTTATTTTAATAATAAAAATAAAGGATAAATAGTTAAAATTCATTACTACTTATCCTTATAAAATATGTAAGATTATTTTATTTACACATAGAAGATGCATTCTTTAATACATTTTCATAGTCAACTACATATTCATCTGTGTACTCTCCAATTATGTCTACAAGATGAATAGGTGAAACTGTTTCTTCATAAAGCATTTTTAGTAAATTATGTACTTTGTATCTATGAGGGCTTATATGTCTTATATTATTGCTTTCTGAATTTATAAGTTTCTCTTTTTGAAAATCCTTTCTTAATATTTCTATTCCATAAGATTGAACCTTTATGTCTTCCTCTTGCCAAGAAATATATAAATCACTTTTTATAAGCTTGTAGTAATATACATACTCCTTGTCTTCTAAGTTTTGACCTTTAATAAGATTTTCTAATACCACTTCCATAATACTATCCCCCTGCAAACAAATAACTTTATTAATATGCTAACATAGGTTGTACACAAAAATATGTCATTTAATGAAACGTATTTATAATTTTCTTATTATTTAAATTGACAATATAATATTTAAATTTTTATTTATGATATATTTTGTTCTTATTCGCAATTCCAATAACCAATTTTAGGAATTTTCAGACTTTTTAATATGCTTTATTGTCGAAATTTAAAGTAAATTTATATTTTTAATTTATATTGTATAAATTAAAACCTAATATTGGTACTATTTTAATTGTTTGGATTAATTATTATTACTTCTACTAAAAAATAATAACACAAATTTACTTTATTTCTATTAAAGTTATTTTGTGTTATTATTTTGATTTATATATTTGATTACTATACTACATTTTCCTCAATAATCTTTGTAGCATTTTTAAATTTTGGCAAGCCTATATCTATTAATCCATATATACCCATTAAATATGGGTAGTAAAGATATTTCATTATAGAAAAAGGTAATATATTTTTATAGATAATTTTTACTTTTTAAATCTTTTTCTCTGTTTGAAACTAATAATGCATTTATTTCTCCTCCTGTAATAACTATTATAGATGTTAGATATAACCACACTAAGAAAACAATAACTGCTCCTATGCTACCGTACAGCCTAGAATAGTTATTAAAATTATCTACATAAAAAGAAAAGCCCATAGATACAATTATCCAAGCTATTGTGGCAAATATAGCACCTGGGAACACATTTCTCCACTTTAATCTTTTACTAGGAATATAATAATATAATGCAGCTAAAATAAATATAATTACTCCTATCATTACTGTATATCTTATTAAATTCCATATTCTATTAAACTCCCATGAAAAGCCTAGCTTATAAACTAAAGTTCTGCCTATAGTTTTTCCGAAAACCAATAAGAAAATGCTCATGACAAGTACTAATGCCATACCTAGTGTACACAAAATGGTCATGAGTTGAACCTTTATAAAAGATCTTCTCTCTTTCACATCATAAGCCTTATTTAATCCCCTTACTACAGCTCTAAAACCAGCAGAAGCAGTCCAAATAGTAAATATTATACTGAAAGAAAGTAAATTTCCATTTTGAGTATAAAGAATTTCTTCTATGGTGTTTTTTAACAATAAATACGTATTGCTTGGTATTATTTCTTTTAATCCTAACAATAGATCTTCACTATGTATAGGCAAGTATCCTATTAATGTTATTACAAACATTAAAAAAGGAAATACTGATATAATTAAAGCATAGGCCAACTGTGAGGATAATGCTAATACTTCATCCTCTAAAAATCTGTTTGCTAGTTCTTTTATACCCTTAGGTATAATTTTAAAAAGATTTTTATTCAAAGCACTAACTCCTTTTAGTATTTTTAATACAATTATATACCATATAAAGTAATATTACTTAGTATATTTAAAAATCAAAGATTTATTTCACAAATACCTAATAAAGCTAAAGGTTTTTATTATAAAATTAAAAAGATATGAATTGTATTATTATATTTATCAATTCATACCTTTTTAGTATTTCATAATTAATTATTTTATAACTCTCTATAAATATATTTTATATAAGATTTACTTTTATAGGGATAATGAAAATTATATTAACTATTCACTACAATATATACACTCATATTGTCCATTTTTTATAGAAAATAATTTTTCTATATCCTCTGCTAGTATAGTATCTAAATTATCACCATAGTTAAATTTAACTCCTATACCACAATTAGAGCTTAGCTTTCTAGGCACTGGCATAGTTTGATTATTTATATTTAATTTATTCAAAAATCTACTATACTTTATAGCCCCAGAATGAGTAAAAAAGGTTCCTATATACTCCATAAAATTTACTTCCTTGCAGATAATATAAAATCATCTTCCTTTTCTTTTATAGTAACTTTATACCCAGAATTTTTCATAAATCTTTCTACATTGCCTCTAGCAGTCATATTATCTACAATTACATCAATACCTTCTTTATTGTTTTCTAAAGCTTTTTTGGTCATAAGAACTGGTTGTGGACAAGATACTCCTCTAGCATCAATTTGAACCAACACTAACATCTCCTTTCATTTTTACTTTTGCATTTTTCTCTATGTTTACATATGAAATGGCACAAACTAATATAAAACCTATTACTACAGCTACTTTACCATTTGCTGTAGCACCCTTTGCACTAGATGCCAAACTAAAATTATGACAAAATGCAGCGCCTACTAACATCCCTAAAACCGTTATAACTGAATCTATATTCCCTTCTGCTGAAAGTATAAGTTGTCTCATAGGACATCCTCCTAAAAGTACAGATCCCCAACCTGCAAGTACCATACCTAAAAAGTTCCACAATGCATCTGTATGAGCAACTGGTTGTCCTATAAATCCTAATTTAAACTTTCCTATAATTAAGTTTCCTATAAGTGCAAATATAAATATGGATATAAATCCCGAAATTAAATAACTATCTTTAAACATTATTAAATCTCTAATTCCACCTACCATACATAGTCTAGTTCTTTGAGCTAAAATTCCTACAATTAATCCTGCTATTAATGCAATGGCTATAGGGGCATGTGCTGAACCAGGACCTTTTTTACTAAAGAATATAAAAGCTGGTGCTGCAACTAATAATATAAATAATCCTATATTTACTATTGGAAATAAATATCCTTCTGACTTATTTAATTTATAATTTCTCTTTAAACTAAAGCCTTTATTTAAGAATACTATACCAATAACTATACCTACAGCAAAACCTACAAGTCCCATTATAGCATTTAGGTCCCCCCCTGCTAGTCTTAAAACCATTCTTAAAGGACACCCTAAAAACATTAGAGCTCCTACCATAACTATAAAGCCTAAACTAAATCTTATAAAAGGTGATGATCCTCCTCTAGCATCAAATTCCTTTTTAGATAGAGCCATTATAAAAGCTCCTATAACCATTCCTATAATTTCAGGTCTTATATATTGAACTATAGGTGCTCTATGAAGCCCTATAGCTCCTGCTGTATCTCTTATAAAACAAGCGATACAAAAACCCATATTTACAGGATTTCCAAAGTAAACTAAAATTACTGATATAATTCCTATTACAGCTCCCGTAAATATAATACCTTTTTTACTATCCATCATTTACAGCCTCCTTTTTATTTGTTAATATTAAAATTAAATTAATGTTATATGCCAATTTAATTTTAACAAATATTTTATGCTTAGTTAAATAACTCTTTTTTATAATAAATAAAATAACTATTGTAAAATTTAATAATTATGCTTTTATGTAATTTTTTAATCTAGGAGGACATAATTATGAAGAATGTTTATTTAGATAATGCTGCAACTTCTTTCCCTAAAGCACCTGATGTGGGAGAAAGCATGCTAAACTATACAAAAAATATAGGCTGCAATATAAATAGAGGAGTGTATACTTCTTCTTTAACAGCCGAAAATATGGTATTTGAAACAAGAGAATTAATATGTTCTTTATTTAATTTTAGCAAACCTGAAAACGTTGTATTTACTAAAAATATAACCGAAAGTTTAAATTTATTAATCAAAGGTTTACTTCAAAAAGGAGAGCACGTTATTGTTTCTTCTATGGAACATAATGCAGTTATGCGACCTTTAACTTCCTTAACTAAAAATGGTATAGAAATTTCTAAAGTTTCATGCGATATATTTGGACAACTTAATATTAATGATGTAATAAAAGAAATAAAATCTAACACCAGAGCTATTATTATGACCAATGCTTCTAATGTATGTGGAACTATATTACCTTTAGAAGAAGTAGGTAAGTTATGCAGAGAAAATAATTTGATTCTTATAATAGATGCTGCTCAAACAGCTGGATTTTTAGATATTGATTTTGAAAAAATAGGAGCAGATGCATTAGCTTTTACTGGTCATAAAGGTCTTTTAGGGCCACAAGGTATTGGTGGATTTCTAATAAAAGACTCTTTAATTCCTAAAGTACATCCCTTTATTGAAGGTGGTACAGGAAGTCTTTCAGAATATGAAATTCAACCGAGTTATATGCCAGATAAATATGAGAGTGGTACCATAAATATACCCGGAATTTATGGATTAAATGCGTCCTTAAAATATATAAGAAAAACCTCATTAAGTTCTATTAGAGAAAAAGAGTTATTTTTAACAAAACTTTTTATAGAAAATGCTCTAAATTTAGATGATACAAGGTTAGTTGGATTAAATACTATAAATAATAGAACTTCTGTAGTTTCTTTAGATTTTAATAAAATAGATAATGCTATAGTTTCTTTAGATTTATCTAATGAGTATAACATAATGACTAGGTGTGGATTACATTGTGCTCCTTCTGCTCATAAAACATTAAATACATTTCCACAAGGCACTGTTCGATTTAGCTTTGGGCATTTTAACACAAAAGAAGATATAACTTATACTATAGATGCATTAAACAAAATTATAAAAAAATATAAATAATTAATCTCATAAAAATAAAGGACTAGAAAACCTAATCCTTTATTTTTATACTTTTATTATGAGATTGTTAAATTATACAGCCTAT
The DNA here is from genome assembly GCA_019933195.1 of Clostridium sporogenes. Taxonomy (NCBI): domain Bacteria; kingdom Bacillati; phylum Bacillota; class Clostridia; order Eubacteriales; family Clostridiaceae; genus Clostridium; species Clostridium sporogenes. The sequence goes on along the minus strand of CP082942.1, from coordinate 2,468,662 downwards.
TTTATTATTCAAAATTTTTATAAAGTTTCTCTTCATAAATAAGTTGTGATGTAAATCTTTTGTAATTTCTTTTAAGGAATCTATAGACATACCTATATCTTCCTCTATAACTTCTAAAAAATTGTCTTCACTTGAAAGCTTTTCTATTATTTCTTTACCACTAGAATATACATTAATATGAAATACTCTAGTATTTGTTTCCCATTGCCTATTAAATTCTAAGCAATAATTTTTTAACTCATCTATAAGTTGATATTGACTTAATTCACATAAATTGTATACTTTATTAATAAAGTATTCTATTGTAACGATAGAATCTTTATCATTGCACAATGTTTTTATTTCCTGTAGCAATTCTTCTTTAGAAGCTATAGGAGTAACTATTTCAGTGCTCGTATTGTTTACATAACAAAAGAAAACCGTAGGTATAAATATATATTTTATAAATCCCAAAAGAGATTCTGTATCTGGATATACAGCCCAATTATTATCAAAAATATTTTTTTCATAATCTATTATGGCAGTATTAATAAAAATGGATTTTGAGTTTATGGGTATATTTTTAAAGTTTCCACTCCAAATGTTCTCTCTCTTTGCAAGTAAATTTTCCCAATAGAAAAGATTATTATATTTGTTGTCCATATGGCATACCTCTTATATAAAGTTATGTTTTAATGCTAATTAAATATAAAATACTTGCTTTGTATAAAGTTGTTTTAAATATTTTTAAGAAAGTATATTAAATTTTAAGCATTTTATAATAATGTTTTAATTTTAGGATAAAATTTTTATATAAAGTTTGTTTTTAAAAATTTCTATGTTACATATAAATTTTATATGCTTTTAAATTTTTGTATAAAGTTATTTCTTAAGGTGTATATTCTTTTTAATTGTATAAAGTTATTTTTAAATTGTGTGTTGTTTTTAATTGGTGTATAAAGTTGTTTTTAAATTGTGCGTTATTTTTAATTACATAATAAAATTGTTTTTAAATTATTTATTCTTTTCTATTTAGAATATAATTCTACTACTAGAGTTTCATTTGCATCTACTGGTATTTCATCTCTTTTAGGTTCTTTAATTAATATCCCTGAAAACTTATCATAATCCTTTTCTATATAAGGCAAACTAAACTTTTTTAAATTTAAGAAATTATCAGCAAACTCATCGTTCTTTCTATATTTCTCTCTTAAAGTTATTACATCTCCTATTTTTATTGCATAGGATGGTATGTTAACTTTACTGCCATTAACTAATACGTGTCCATGATTCACCATTTGTCTAGCTTGTCTTATAGAGCTAGCAAACCCTATTCTATATACTATATTGTCTAATCTACATTCTAGACTTCTTAGCAAAGCATCACCAGTTCTTTCTTTACTTTTCATGGCTTTTTTAACATATCTTAAAAACTGTTTTTCTAAAACTCCATAGTATGTTCTTATCTTTTGTTTTTCTAAAAGCTGTTTACCATAATTTGATAATTTTTTACCTTCCCTACTGTTTTCTCTTGTGGCTCTTTTCATAGCCTTAGGATGTCCATAAATATTTACTCCTAATCTTCTAGATAACTTAAATCTTGGATCTCTTATCTTAGCCATTTCTTCCTCCTAATACTGTATTCTTAGCCGCGATAATAGTTTTTTAAAAACTATCTATATTATATCATACATTGAAAATGATTTTCAATATCTTCTTTGTATTTTTTAATATAAATTTCATTCTTAAATAATTTAATTAATCTTACTATTTACTCTAATTTTTAATTAATTTTAAACAATATACGCCGATGAAATCCCTAAAGAATTTAATTTAGTATAATTGCAATGACACTATATCTGTGATATAATTTTTGTAAAATTCAAACAATATCAATGATTATTTGAAATCTATATTCACATCCATTTAAAAATATTGCCCTTATTTCAAGATGTATTTTAATATTTAACAATATCATATATATTTTAAAAATTAATTACATATTATTATATAATAATTGTATTAATTTAATATTAATAATTTAAATATATAAAAAGGAGGAAAATATTAATGAAAAAATTAGGGTTAATACCCAAAATTATCATCGCTATTATTTTAGGTATTCTAATAGGTAGCTTTACACCAATTCCTGTCATACGCATATTCAGAACTTTTAGTTCCATATTTGGAGAATTTTTAGGATTTCTTATACCATTAATAATCTTAGGATTCATTGTTGCTGGTATAGCTGAACTTGGCCAAGGGGCTGGTAAGCTCTTAGGAATCACTGTTGGCTTAGCTTATTTATTCACACTAATATCTGGTTTTTCTGCTTTATTAGTTGGTCGAACCTTACTACCATCAATTATTACTGGTGCTACTCATGTGGAAAAAGCTAAAAAAGCTTTGGATCCTTTCTTTGAAATGAAAATTCCACCAATGATGGATGTTATGACTGCACTTATATTTGCTTTTATATTAGGATTAGGTATTGCAAAAACACAAAACAAGACTTTAAAAGATGTAGCTATAGGATTTCAAGAAATAATAACAAAAGTTATTGAAAATGTAGTTATACCATTACTTCCACTTCACATATTAGGCATATTCGCTAATTTAGCCTATACTGGTGAAGTATCTACAGTATTAAAAGTATTCTGGAAAGTATTTATAATTATACTTATTTTACATTGGGTTATTCTCATTTTCCAATTTTTAATAGGTGGCTCTATTGCTGGTAAAAATCCTTTCAAATCATTAAAAATACAAATTAAAGGATATCTTACTGCTTTAGGAACTCAATCTTCTGCTGCAACTATTCCTATCAATGTTCAATGTTCAGAACAAATAGGAATTAGCAAAGGCATAAGAGACTTTGTTATTCCTCTATGTGCAACTGTTCATTTATCAGGAAGTACTATTACTTTAACTATATGTGCATTAGCTGTTATGATGTTGAATGGCATGCCTATAAACATGTCTCAAATGGCTGGATTTATAGCTATGCTAGGAGTAACTATGGTAGCTGCTCCTGGTGTTCCTGGAGGTGCAGTAATGGCAGCCCTTGGCATACTTCAATCAATATTAGGATTTAATGAAGCTTTACTTGGCTTAATGATCGCTTTATATATTGCTCAAGATAGCTTTGGTACTGCCTGTAATGTATCCGGTGATCAGGCTGTGGCAATGATTGTTGATGCTATACAAAAAAGATCTGATAAAAAACATAAAACCGATAATAATTAATTAATTCAATAAAATAACAATTGTTAACAAAATATATTTATAAACAATCTAAGGTGCATAAAATTAGAAAACTTTATGCACCTTTTTTATTTGATACATATACTCTATGTTTTTTCTAGCCTAATCTTATGCATATCCCCTTCATGGGATATCATCACCTATAGACAATAAAAGAGTCTCATACATTAATATGAAATTCCCATAAACTTAAATGCTTTGTTTAATACATCTACTATTTTAAATATAGCTCCTTATTCTTCATAAATAAAACTATATTTTTATTTAGAATATATCTTATATTTAAAATTTAATAATTAAATATAATTATTTTGTAAAAACATGAATAATTTTAACCTTAAAAATAAATGATACATGTAGGAGGTGTTTATTATGGCAAATTTAACTCAAAAAGAAACATTTCTTCTAGAAGATCAGAAGAGCCATGAAGAATTATGTATCAAAAAATATACGAATTATGCAAACCAAACTAAGGATCCTGAATTAAAACAATTATGCTTAAATATTGCACAGCAAGAACAACAACATTTAAACAGCATTAATGAACTTTTAAAAGGACAAATTCCAAATGTTAGTGGGCAACAAAACAACCAGCAACAACAAAACAATCAACAACAAAATTCTCAAATGCAATCTAATACTGGAACTGGTTTAGATACTAAAAATGATGCTGATTTATGTACTGATCTTTTAGCTACTGAAAAATACGTTTCTTCAACTTATGATACTGCTATATTTGAATTTTGTGATCCAAATATGAGAAATGTTTTAAACCATATTCAAAAGGAAGAGCAACAACATGGTGAATCTCTATTTAAATATATGGAGAGCAAAGGTATGTATAATCCTCAATAATTAAGTTATATACTTATATGAATGAAATCAAACAAATAAAATTCTGTTAAAAATAATCATATTTTTAACAGAATTTTATTTTAACCTCTATTTTTAATTTTTATTGGTCTTTTAAATATAATTCAATTTCCTTATATTTCTACTATCTATAGGTATGTATTCTTTATATATATATACTGATTTCATACTGTAGCAAGTTTTATTTGGATTTTTTCAAGCATTTCATTAATTCCTTTTCATTTTTAAAAATTTTATGTGGTATTTTACCATTTTGATTCTTAATTTCATATATTCCACATACATCCTCACAAACTATTTCTGCTGTCTTTAGATATAATTTAGTTATTTCTCTAATGTTTTAAAAGAAAAGTTCCATATATACTCCTTTTTTATTATCCTTTTCAATACATATGCATCTATCACAAATTTAACATATATATTGAGTATGATTTTTTAAACAATGTTTTGGATTAATCAAAGGAGTAACTCTTGAATTATTGCTATAACATTCTTCACACACGATTACTGACCCCTTATCTATTCTATGTGTAAAACAATCTTTGGGAAATTTACTTTTATAAATTCTTGTTTTTATACCTGTTTTTCCCAATACTACTGAATTGGATAGTATATATTTATATTAAATAATCCCGATTTATAATTAACATTATATTCTTCAAAAGGATTGCCATTAATTTTATAATTATTAACTTGAATCCAATTTATTATACTTTCGTAAGCATCTCCTTTTTCACTCATAGAATTAGCTGTTGTGGTTACATATCTTCCTTTTGGTATAATATGAACTTTAAGTTTTCCTTCTTTTCTACTTTCTATTGGAATACATATCTCAACTTCTGCATTTTCAGGATCATATTCTTTTTCAAAATATTTTACTATATGTGATCCTTTTATTCTTAATCCATTCTTATTTATTAATTCATAAAGGGAACCTACAACCTTCCCTATATCTTTAATATTAATTGTACATTTTTTACTTATTACATTTATGTCATCCAATTTAACAGCTTCAACTTCATGTATTTTATAATTAAATTCGTCCCTTTTAATTACTTTATTTTCTTTTAATATATTACATAAATTATTTCTCATCTCTGTTAATTTACTTATTTCGTTTTCTATAATATTTAGTCTCTTTTTTATGATTTCATAATTATTTATATCACTATTAGCTATTATTTCTTTTATTTCCTCAAGAGACAATCCATACTCTTTAAGTTTTATTATGTTTTTAGCTAATCCTAATTGTTCTTGCTCATAATATCTATAACCATTCTGTTTATTAATAGAATACGGCTTTAATAAACTAATATCATCATAATGTCTAAGTGTTCTTGTTGAAACTTTTAATATTAAAGCTAACTGTCCAATTGTGTACATATACTTATCACCTCAAAATCATATAATTCATAGCAGTCTTTATTTCCTTTGAAAGCTCTTGCACATATCCATATTGTATAAATTCAAATATTAATTCCACTGTCTTTTTTATCATATCCTCAAATTATACTTCACCTTTTTCTTTACTTCCTTTTGCTGGAGAACCTATATAACCTTCTTCTATTCCATATTCTCTCCAATATCTTTCACTGCTTTTTATAAATTCTTTCATATCCATATAGACAGGCTCTAAATTACCATAACATTCTTTCACTAATTCTGGATGTTTAAATAACATAAATGAGGTTTCTCTAACATCTGCATGTATTTCTCTTTTCATGTCTAAATCATTCTTTACAATTTTAACCTTCTCTTTAGCACTTTGTGAATATATTATACTGCTTGCCACCTCTAAAACCTTAAGAGAACACTCTTTATTAAGTATATCTTTCGCATTTTCAATAACCTTTATATGCCCCAAATCTAAATGATGATTAACTATTACCATTTTTTTAAATCCTGCTCTACTAATTGACTCACCCAAATCAACGACTATATTTTCTATAGTTGTTGATTTAAATGATATAGTACCTGGATAATTCATTACACATTCATTATAACCTATGGGGAAAGGTGGATGGATAATATAATTATATGCATTATTTTGTTTCTCAAGATTATCTATTACAGCTTTTAATAAATCCTTTGCTGCAATATAATCCGTGCCTAATGGTAAATGTGGTCCATGCTCTTCAATTGGGCTTAATGCAATAAAAACAGTTGACTTATTTTTGTCAAGATTATGAATATCTTTCCATGTTACTTTTTCCATATTAAATATTGACATTTAATCATCTCCTTAATAAATATAATATTATTGTTTTACGTTACGTGGAGGTCAAGGCATTTATGGGATTTATTTCATAAAAAAGAAAACCAGAAGTAATTTTCTGATTTTCTCTCCTTATTTTTAAACAATTCTTTTATACTTCAACAATCTTATTTCCCTTGAATAATCTTTTTTGTAATATAAATCTGTACTTATATTACCATAAATATGGCATGCACCAATTATAAGGACTTATTATTCCACATGCAATCTTTTTGCCAGAATTTCCAGATGGTTGTGATCTATAGTCATCTGGATTCTCATGAATAATTATAGATTTTCCGATAATATCTTGTACCTTAAACTTATTAGTAAAAAACCACATAATTGATTTCCCATTATTTGAAAACAAAACCGGAAAATCTCCTGCATGATTTCCATGTGGTTGATTGGTAGGATTCCAGTGTCCACCTGCATCTTTAAATGGGTCTTCAGGTGATCCTACATTACAATTCCCAAATTCATGAATATGAAAGCCATGTGGTCCAATAGGCGCCTTTTCCCCTTTTGCAGGCTGATAATCTGGAAGTCCTGTAATGTTCACATATACTGCAGTACCACCAGGTACATCTTGAAATAATACATATCCTTCAATTTTAGGGTATAAAGGACCGCCTTTTATGTAAGAAATAGCATTCTTACATATATATTGATTTCTCATATAATTCACTCCACTCCTGAAACTAATATGTTACATATTATATTATGTTATATAAACTTGGAGTGTTAAAATAAAACTTGAAATTATTTATTAAGACTTCTCGTGATAGTAAAATATATATTTATTTTACATTTTAATAATTTAAATAAATATAAAAAATAAAATTCCAGTAAAAATTTTATTTTTACTGGAATTTTTATATTAAATCTGTGATTTCAAATTATCAAACCTTTTAAAAAATTATAAATAACTTTACAAAAACTATTTTTTATTCAACTGTAACTGATTTAGCTAAATTTCTTGGCTTATCTACATCGCGTCCTTTTAGTACTGCTACATAATAAGCTAATAATTGAAGAGGCACTACTGCAATAATACTTTGTAATATATCATTTGTTCTTGGTATATAAATTATTTTATCTGCTACTTGCTCTGCTTCTTTATTTCCTTCTTGAGTTATAGCAATAACATGTGCTCCTCTTGACTTAACTTCTTTTATATTAGAGATACTTTTCTCAAATAACTCTGTTTGAGTCATTGTAGCTACTACTGGTGTATTTTCTTCAATAAGAGCTATGGTACCATGTTTTAATTCACCAGCAGCAAAAGCTTCTGCATGCATATAAGATATTTCTTTTATCTTTAATGAACCCTCTAATGAAAGATTATAATCTAATCCTCTTCCTATATAAAATGCATGTTCATTGTCTTTTATTTCATTTGCTATTTCTTTTATTTCATCATGTTGATCAAGTATTTTTTGTACTTTCTCAGGTATAAGTTTTAATTCATTTATTATTTCATTATAAAATTCTTCAGTTATTGTTCCTCTTTTTATACCCATATCTAGTGCAATCATATATAATGCTACAAGTTGAGTTGTGTATGCTTTAGTTGATGCAACTGCTACTTCTGGTCCTGCCCAAGTGTAAAATACATCATCTGCTTCTCTAGCTATAGAAGATCCTACAACATTAGTGATAGCTAAAACTCTAGCTCCTTTTTCTTTTCCTTCTCTTACAACCGCTAAAGTATCTGCTGTTTCTCCAGACTGACTTACAACAATAATTAATGTCTTGTCATCTATAAATGGATTTCTATATCTAAATTCTGAAGCTACATCAGTTTCTACAGCTATTTTTGCAAATCTTTCAATGGCATATCTTCCTGTTATTCCTGCATTGTATGCAGTTCCACAAGCAACTACATAAATTTTATTTATTTCATCTAAATCTTCTTTTGTTAGTTTTATATCATCTAATTTTATTTTACCACTTTCATCTAATCTTCTAACTAGAGTTTCTTTTATACCATTTGGCTGTTCATTTATTTCTTTTATCATGAAGTGATCATATCCGCCTTTTGATGCTGCTTCAACATCCCACATTACATGGAAAGGTTCCTTTGTAACCTCTTCTTCTTTTTCATTGTAAATTGTTACTTTGTTTTTTTCTAAAGTAACTACTTCTCCATTATCTAAGAAGTATACATCTCTAGTATATTTTAAAATTGCTGGTACATCTGACGCAATAAAGTTTTCATTTTCTCCAATTCCTACTATTAGTGGACTATCTTTTCTTACAGCTATTAATTGTTCTGGATTATCTTTGCAAACTACTCCTAATGCATAAGCTCCTCTTAATTTTTTTATAGCTTTAAATACTGCTTGTAATAAATCACCTTCATAGTAATGGTCAACTAAATGAGCTATTACTTCGGTATCTGTTTCTGATTTAAATTTTACACCTTCAGAAACTAACCATTCTTTTATTTCCATATAATTTTCAATTATACCATTATGAACTACTGCAATTGTTTCATCCATATTTAAATGTGGATGTGAATTCACATCAGATGGTACACCGTGAGTAGCCCATCTTGTATGCCCTATTCCTATAACTCCATCCATAGGTTTAGTTTGTAAGTGATCACTTAATACTTTTAATCTGCCCTTATACTTTTGGCATTCTATTTCTTTTCCATCATTAACAGCAATTCCTGCAGAGTCATATCCTCTATATTCTAATTTTGATAATCCCTCTACAATTACATCGCTTGCCTTTCTAAATCCTACGTAACCTACTATTCCGCACATAAAAAATCCTCCTTAGATTATATTTAATAATTTAAGAAGAAAGTCCTCACTAAAGCTCTTTTGTAATCAGAATCACTTCCAATTTTTATTATAGCTTTTAGGGATGTGAGCTCCCATAGGAAATCCGCCGAATTTTCGATACTCCTATATCCTCGTCAACTTAAGTGACAATCTAAATTTTCAATTTGGTTAGTGGAACTTACTCAGGTGTCAATCTGAGTTTTACCTATACAATCCAAATTTAAAAATTAGTCAGTTAAGCTTGTTCAAATACTAATCTAACCTTACTTTTTTATTATCAAAATTCAATTTCCCTAATAAAATTAATTAAATACAAACTTTAACTTTCATTTTTAATCTTGAGCATTGAATATAATTAAAGTATATAAATTAGACATTAATCTGAAGCTTTTACTTAAGTTCTGGCGCTTTTATAACTTTTTAACTTTCTTCCTAATACATTATAGCATTTTCATTTTTATTTGTTAACTTAATTTTTTATGAATATTATATTATGTTTTTATTCATTTTACAGTTAAGCTTGATTTCTTATGAAAAATCAATATCTAACTTTAAAAGTGGTTTTCCATAATAATTATAAATATATATAAATTTAACACTTAAATATATAATATTGTAGCTATATAATCAGTTCTATATATTATTAAAATCTTATTTTACATTAGACCTCATTAGTTTTTACATCTTTACCATATTGCATTTGCCAATCATTTATAAAATTCTCCACACTTAAATCTGTTGATGGATGATATATTAATTGCTTAATCAAACTTTCATTTACAGTTACACTATGAGCTCCTTTTAAACAAGAATTATGAATTTGCTCTGTGTTTTTAAAACTAGCAGCCAAAACCTTGGTATTAATATTGTAAATTTTAAATATGGTTACTATATCAGAAACAACTTTAATACCATCTGCCATTAAATTATCTATTCTATTTACATAAGGTGCAACAAATTGTGCTCCTGCCTTTGCTGCCATTAAGGCTTGTTGAGCTGTAAATATTGCAGTAGCTGTAATTTTATATCCTTTTTTACTAAGTTCTTTCATAGCTTTTATTCCTTGCTCAGTTACTGGCACTTTAATATATAGATTACCACCTATTTTTTCATTCAAATATATAGCCTCATCCACCATATCCTCTGCCTTAGAGCCTACTACTTGAACATGAAGCATTTTTTCTTTACCTATAACACTTCTTATTTCTTTTAGTATACCTAGAAAATCTGTTTTTTCTTTTGATATTATAGTAGGATTAGTTGTCACCCCATCTAATGGATAAATATCATTTATATGTTTTATAGAATCTATATTAGCTGTATCTAAAAGCATTAACATATAAATATCCTCCTTTTTTATTTTATTAAATTTTCTATTACATTTTTAGCTCCTTTTAAATCCTTTTCAAAAGATATTATTTCTTTTGTACTTTTATCTTCCCATATACTGTTTATTGCAATAACCTTACATCCTGCAGCTATAGCTGATTTTATCCCATTTATAGAATCTTCCATAATAATTGTTTCTTCACTGGATGACCCTAATCTTTTCATGGCTTCTAAATAAGGCCAAGGATCTGGTTTTGATTTTTCCATTTCATCTCCTGGTAAAATAAACTTGAAATACTCTATTATACCTAATTTTTTTAGTAAAGTTTCTGCTATTTCTCTATTACTACCTGTTGCTATTGCACATTTAATGTTTAATCTTTTTATATAATCCAATAATTCATATACACCATTTATAGGTTCTAACTTTTCTAAAGCTATTTTTGTGTATAGTTTATTTCTCTTTTCTAGCAATTCATTTTCATCTTCTTCTAATTCATAATTACTGATTGTCCTTCTTATTACTTCAATCATACTCAGACCCATGCAAGAGTTATGAAAATCTTCAGTATAATCTTTATCATACTTTTTTAATAAAATTTTGCTAGTCTCAAAGGATAAAGGTTCTGTGTCTATTATTACTCCATCCATATCAAAAACTATTGTATTTAACATAATCTAATCTCCTAAAATCATATTTTATCTCATTTCTTGCCCACCCGTAACATTTATAGCCTGTCCAGTCATATATGAAGCTTCTTCTGAACTTAAAAACAATACTAAATTGCTTACATCTTCATAAATGCATCCTCTTTTTAAAGGTACTTTATCTATATAGGCTTGTCTAACTTTTTCTTTAGGTATATTTAATTTTTGGGCATACTGTTCGTATAAACCATTTTTCCACATAGGTGAGTCCAAGAAATTACCTGGACAGACTGCATTAACTCTTATTCCATCCTCTGCTAAATCTAATGCTAAACTTTGAGTTAATCCTATAGCTCCAAATTTTGATGCAGAATAAGCACAATTATGCAAGCTTCCTTTTTTACCTGACTTAGAATTTATCTCTATAATAACACCTTGTTTTCTCTTTATCATCTCCTTTGCAGCCTCTTTTGCACATAAAAAATATCCTGTTAAATTTACATTTAATATATTATGCCACTTTTCTTTAGACATCTCAGTAATTTTTGTACTATAAACTACTCCAGCATTGCAAACTAAAATATCTATTTTTCTAAAATTATCCAATGTATTTTTTATAAGATTTTTAACTTCTGCTTCTTTACACACGTCAACTTTAACTGCTATGGATTTTACTTTATATTTATCTATTATGTTTTGAGATACTTTGTTAGCCTGTTCATAGTTTATATCTGCAATTACTATATTAGCACCTTTTTTAGCAAAGCTATAAGCAATATGTTCTCCTAAGCTTTGAGCTCCTCCTGTTATTATAACAGTTTTTTCGTTTAAATTCACAGTATACCTCCTTTGTTAACTAAGGTCTTTCAATTTCTAATACAGTTCCTTCTTTTATTTCTTTTATTTCTTTATCTTCTAAATATAAACTTCCTGGTAATTCTGCATTTATACTTCCATCAAATCTTACACAAATATGTCCTAAATCACGTAGATTTTTGTGAACTTCATCTCCTACAGCAGTTATTTTATATTCATCTCCATCAATTTTAAAAACATCTCCTACTTGTATTTCATCATTTAATTCATTTTTACCATGAAGTACGCAATAATCTGCTAATTCTTCTGGAGCATTATCTTTAAATAATATTACCATTTTTTCACCATAAAATTCTTCTACCATAATTCCTAATTTATTTACCTCTGTATTATATATTGTTTTCATAATATCTCCTCCTATTTTTAAACTACTCTTATTAATTTAACCTTTTATATTATTTTAATTACATATAAAACAAATAATATATATTCAATTATATATTTATTTAAATAATTTAAATATATTAAACTATTATACAAAGTAAAAATTAATTTACATTATTTAAATATAAGAATAAAAGGCTGTAATCCTTTTATCCTTATATTATATTTTTAATCTAATTTATTTAGCATATAATCCAAAGCTAGCAAGCCATGCAATAAACACTGATGTTGGACCTGTTAAAAATCTTGAATATAAAACGGATGGAACCCCAACTTCTACTGTTTCTGGTTCCGCTTCTGCAAGACCAAGACCTACTGGTATAAAATCACATGCTGCTTGAGAGTTTATTGCAAACAATGCTGGTAATGCTAAATGTGGTGGTATATTACCTTTGCCAATTTCAACACCTATTAAAACACCTATAACTTGCGCTATAACTGCACCAGGTCCTAAGAATGGTGACAATAATGGGAATGAGCATATAGCTGATAGTAATACTAATCCTGGTAAGCTACCTGCTAATGGAGATAATACTGATGCAAATGCATCCCCTATACCTGATTTTAATATTATACCTATTAGCATACATACAAATGCCATGAATGGTAATATAGTTTTTATAACAGTATCTATAGTATCACGACCAGCTTGGTATAACATTCCTACGAAATTACCAAGAGCCATACCTATTTTAGTCATTATACCTCTGTCAGATTGTTGAGTAATCTTTTTAGTTGTGTCATATTTTGGTTTCTTAACTTCTTCTTTTTGTTCATTTTTTTCATAAACGTTTTCACTACTTTCACAAGAATCCGCTAATTCGATATTCTTAACCTTTACAGAAGATACATATATATCTGCTTTTATATATTCAGCTAATGGGCCACTTGGTCCTGCTGGCATTAAGTTTATAGTTGGTATACCTTTTTTAGGATATAATCCACATCTTAATGTTCCACCACAATCTATTATTACACAAGCGATTTCATCATCTGGTACCTTTGTTTTAAATCCGTCTACTAGTTCACAGCCTGTAAGTTCTTCTAATTTTGTTGCTACCTCTGAAATAACTCCTCCAGTTATATTAACTATTTTATTTCTTTTTTCTGTTGGAACTATTGTTAGAGGACCTCCAAATCCACCGTTTCCTGCACTAACTTTTATTGCATTATACTTTGCCATAATTACACCTCCTAAAGTGAAATTTTTGTAGATAACTTAACATTTTGTTGTTTTTCTACATAAGAAGTTGTGAAATCTGTAATCCAACCTCTAAGGAAATTTGTAACTATACCAACTAAGAAATACCTAACTGCTAAATCTGTTGTTGATAATCCTAATTGTGTTATACCATTTGCTATACCTAAAAATACAAATAGTTCTGCTGGATTTATATGTGGGAATAAACCATTCATTGTATGACAAGAATATGATGCCGCTGCATAATAACTTGGTTTGTATTTTTCTGGCAAAAACTTACCTAAGGATAATGTCATTGGGTTACAGAAAAAAAATGTTCCCATTACTGGTAATATTAAATATCTAGTTATTGGATTAGCTGAACTTTTTTTAGCTAACTTTTCTATTCTTTCTTCTCCAACTATTCTTATTAAAGCATTCATGGCAACTAGAAGCATAATTAATGTAGGTATTATATCTTTTGCCATACCCATAAAAGTATTTCCGCCTTCTTGAAATAAACCTATAAAACCTTTTGCTAAATTAGTTAAAAAATCCATATATTCATCTCCTTTTTAAATAAAGTTTTTTTATTGATCCAATTATTAATTAGAATCAATCTCCTCCTTTGCTTTATAATATTCATTATAATTTTTTATCCCATCTTGTATGGCCAAAGTTGTCTGTTGGTCTAAATTTTTCAATATATTAGGATTTATGCTATGGAGATTTTGATTATTCAAAATCTCCATAGTCTTAAATCTAGCTAAAATAGTAATTCCTTTCATAATCCTGCTCTCAATTATAGAGCAATTATCATCAATAGCAATTAGTATTACTGATCCTCTTTTTACACGTCCTCTATTTTTACCTATTACTACTCTTCCTTTTTCTCTAAGTTCTTTAAAGTTTTTATTAAAATCTTTAAATTGCAAAAAACCTAATGCAGTTTGTAGAAGCCATGCAAGTCCAATAACAATTACTATTTTTACAAACATAAATTCACCTCTACTATATTTCAACTAGAACCTTATTATAATTAATTTCTTTGTTAAACATCTTATGGAAATATCCTGGTAACTCCTCAAGTTTAATTTTATGAGATATCATTGGTTTAAACACTATTTGTCCTTTTTCCATAAAATCTAATGTAGATCTCCAAGCTATTCCTGGAAAAGGAGCTGCATATGAATTCCATGAACCTTGTAATGTAAGCTCTCCACGCATTATTTTATCAAAAGTCTTTTCACTGAATTTTAATTCATCATGTGATATTCCTAAGAAAACAACCTTTCCACGTTTTCTACACATAAGTACTGCTTGTTCTTGTGTAATTTTTATTCCTGCAGTTTCTACTACGGCTTCTACTCCACCATTAGTAATTTCTAATACTTTTTCAGCTGCATTGCATTCTTTACTATTTACTACAATATCTGCACCTAATTCTTTAGCTAATTTAAGTTTATCTTCTAAAACATCTACAGCTATTACCTTAGAAGCTCCAAATATTTTTGCCCATTGAATAGCAAATTGTCCTATAGGTCCACAACCGACTACTGCTACTGTATCACCAACTTTTATTCCTGCCTTGGTCATTGCTTGATATGATATAGATGCTGGTTCTATTCCTGCTGCTGTTTCATAGTCCAAATCTTTTGGAAGTATTAATATGTTTTCTTTTGGAACTCTAACATACTCTGCGAATCCTCCATCATTTCTAGAACCTAAAAATTCATAAGTTTCACATAATGCGAAATTACCTTTTTTACAAAATTCACATTCACCGCAGGGAATTAATGGTGCTACTGTTACTCTTTCTCCTACTTTTATATCATCTACATTATTTCCAATTTCAACTACTTGTCCTGAAAATTCATGTCCTGTTATTGTTGGATAATGATATGCTCCACTTACCATAGCTCTTGGCATATCTGAACCACATATACCAACATATTTAACCTTTACTAATACATCATCTGCACCTATAGTAGGTATATTTACATCCTCGTATCTTAGATCTTTAATTCCATGTAAAGCTACTGCTTTCATTTTTCCTTCCATTTTATAAGACTCCCTTCAAAGTTTTAAATTATATTTATTTTTTATTTTTAGTAAATTGCTCATATAACTTTAATACTGTTTCTGCTGTTTCATTATTAGTTATTAAAACATTTACAAAACCGCCATTTAAAGCCCCTAAAATAGACCAAGCTTTTTCTGCAGATTCTGCTATGCCTATGGAATATTCCATTTTTTTTAATTTCTCTAATTCTACACTTATTATTCTATCTTTTAGTTTCTTATCAACTATATTTCCACTTATATCAAAAAATCTTGAACATATATCTCCTACAGCATCAACATCTCTTAGCAAGCGTATATCTTCGTCTCCAAAGTATCCACTCCAAATTAAATTGTTGCCTTTAAGTGGAGCTCCAATTCCTACAACTGCCTTATTAACCTTATCCCATAATTCTAATATTCCTTTAAAATTGCTATCATTCATAATGGCTTCTTTTGTGGCTTTTTCTGCAGTTATTGCTGGTGCATAAAAATAATGTCCTTTTGCCTTAAATTCATCGCTGACCTTGGAAACTATAGTATTAACATGATATTTATTATCCATATCACTAGGTGGGCCCCCTACTAGAGGTACTATATTAGCTGATACATTTTTACAATCTTTTAATGTATTTGCTACTTCTCCAACAGATTTTCCCCAAGCAAATCCTAGTATATCTCCATCTCTTACTATCCTTTTTAAAAATTCACTTCCTGCTTGGCCCAATTTTTTAAGCCTAACACTTTCAACTTCATCTTCATCTGTTGGTATAACTATAGCTTCTTTTAAATTAAAAATCTTTTCTAAAGTATCTTCTAATTGAAAACATCCATCAAAATTGCTTTTTATATTTATAGTAACAATGCCTTCTTCTCTAGCTTTCTTTAACATTCTACTTATAGTTGTTCTATATTGTCCTAATCGTTTTGCAATTTCAGATTGTGTCATATTATCAATGTAGTACATTTGTGCAACTTTATATAAAATTCTATCATCATATTTCATAAGGCATTTTCAACCTTTCTATGTTTTATTTGAAGTTTATCTATGAAATTTCTTTTGTTATTTTATCCACAAACTTTGCACATTTGTGCAGTGGGTGAAATTTTGTTTTATTGTTGTATTTATGATATAACAAATTTATGGTTTTTTCAACAATATATAATCTCTGTTTTTTTGAATAATACTATATTTGTTTCATTTTTCTTTTATTTTTTAATTATTTTGTATTATTTCATTATTTTTTGAATATTTCATTATTTTAGATTTATTTATAAAAAACATAAGGGTAATTTATAATTAACTTCATAATTATAAATTACCCTTATGTTTTAAAAATATAATCAATTTTATTATTTTACTTTATCTTCTATTAGTTTAGCTAAGTCATGTGCCAACTTATCGATTTCTTCTTGATTTTCTCCTTCAAGCATTACTCTTACTAAAGGTTCTGTACCAGAAGGTCTTATTAGAACTCTTCCTGAATCATCTAAATTTTTTGTAATTTTATCTATTTCAGTTTTTATTTCTTCATCTTTTAAATAAATATCTTTTTTATCATTAGGAACTTTAGCATTAACTAAAACCTGTGGTAATTCTCTCATTATAGAACATAATTCGGAAAAAGATTTACCGCTTTCCTTTACAATATGAGCTAATTGCAGGGCAGTTACAAGACCATCTCCTGTAGTATTATAATCTGAGAATATTATATGTCCTGATTGTTCTCCACCTATTACATAATCATTTTTAAGCATTTCTTCTAAAACATATCTATCTCCAACTTTTGTTTTTACAGTATTTATTTCTTCTTTTTTCATAGCTATATCTAATCCAAGATTACTCATTACAGTAACTACTATCGTATTTTTTTTCAATTTACCTTGTTTTTTTAATTCTTTTCCACAAATGGCTAATAGGAAATCTCCATTTATCAAATTACCTTTTTCATCTATTGCTAAACATCTATCAGCATCTCCATCAAAAGCTAGTCCCATATGGCAATTATTTTTAACTACATACTCCATAAGTTCCTCTGGATGTGTAGAACCACACTTTCTATTTATATTGATACCATCTGGTTTATTATTTATAACATGAACTTCTGCTCCCAATTCTTTAAAGGCTTCTACAGATGTAACATATGACGCTCCATTAGCACAATCTAAAGCTACTTTTAATCCTTTTAAATCACCTTTTATAGTTGATTTAGCAAAATCTATGTAATCTTTTATAGCTTCTCCATCTTCTTCAATTTTTCTTCCTATATTTTCTCCAATTAATACTGGAACGTCTTTAAAGTTACTTTCTATTAATGCTTGTATATTATCTTCTAATTCATCAGATAATTTATATCCGTTTCTATTAAAAAATTTTATACCATTATATTCTACTGGATTATGTGATGCTGAAATAACAACCCCTGCATCTGCTTTATATTTTCTAGTTAAATAAGCTATTGCCGGTGTTGGTATTACACCTACACAAATAGCTTCTGCCCCTACAGATAATATACCTGCCACTAAAGCACTCTCTAGCATGTCTCCTGATATTCTTGTATCCATACCCACAACTATCTTAGGTCTATGTGCTCCTTCTGTTAATATAAAAGCTCCTGCTTTGCCTAATTTATATGCTAAATCTGATGTTAGTTCTTTATTAGCTATTCCTCTGACTCCATCTGTTCCGAAAATTCTACCCATGTAATTCATCACTCCTATTTTTTAAATACACATAGATATTATATTATAGTTTACTAATTCTAACAATAGTAAACATAATTGAAAAATATAAAAAGCCAGTGAGGATATTTCCTTCACTGGCAATATTTAACTTATTATTTTACGTATTCTTCTCCAACTTTAAGGGCTGCCTTGTTTGATTCAAAGAATTTTTCTTTACCATGGTCTTTTAATGATGCTATTATTTCATCCATAGTAACTATTCCTGTTTCTTTTACAAGAGCTCCTAAAAGAATCATATTAGCTATTTTCTTACTGCTTACTTTGTCAGCTTCACTTTGAGCTGGTATAGCTATAACCTTTATATCATCTCTCTTTGGCATTCTATCAACTAGATCAGAATCCAATATTATTAGTCCACCTGGAACCACCATGTCCTCAAATTTATCTAGAGAAGGTCTATTCATTACAACTACTGTATCTGGTTTAGTTACTATTGGTGATCCAACTGGAGTATCAGATAGAACTACAGAACAGTTAGCTGTACCTCCTCTCATTTCTGGTCCATAAGATGGTAACCATGAAACTTCCATATTTGCGTCCATTCCTGCATAAGCTAAAAATTTACCCATTGATAATATACCTTGGCCTCCAAAACCTGCAAATATAATTTGTTGTGATGCCATATTATTTCACCTCCTCAGTTGTATCCTTCTTAACGCCAAGAGGATAGTATGGTATCATGTTGTCTTTTAACCATTCCATAGATTCTTGAGGAGTTAATCCCCAATTAGTTGGACATATTGATAATACTTCTACTAAAGAGAATCCTTTTTTATCTATTTGATTTTGGAAAGCTTTCTTTATAGCTTTTTTAGCCTTCAATATATTTGGAACTGTATTTACAGCTACTCTTTCTACATAACAAGCTCCAGTTAAAGTAGATATCATCTCTGCTACTCTTATTGGGAATCCTGCGTAACTTGTGTCTCTTCCATAAGGTGTTGTTTCTGTTACTTGGCCTGGTAATGTAGTAGGTGCCATTTGTCCACCTGTCATTCCATATATACAGTTATTTACGAATATTGTTGTAATATTTTCTCCTCTAGTTGCAATATGAACTATTTCAGCTGTACCTATTGCAGCTAAATCTCCATCTCCTTGATAAGTAAACACTACTGCATCTGGATTTGCTCTTTTTATACCTGTTGCAACTGCTGGCGCTCTACCATGAGCAGCCTCAAACATATCACAGGCAAAATAATTATATGCTAAAACTGAACATCCAACTGGAGCAACACCTATTGTTTTATCTAATACTCCAAGTTCATCAATTACTTCTCCAACTAATTTATGAATTACACCATGAGTACATCCTGGACAATAATGTGTAGGAACGTCCATTAATGCTTTAGGTGGTTGATATACTATAGCCATTATTTAGCACCTCCTACTATAGATTTAACTTTTTCTAGGATATCTGATGGATCTGGAACCATTCCACCTGCTCTTCCATAAAAATCTACTGGTTTTCTTCCATTAGATGCTAATTTAACATCATAAACCATTTGTCCACAGCTCATTTCTACAGATAGATATCCATGTTTAGTAAGGTCTACAGTTTTTTCAAATGCTTCAAATGGGAAAGGCCATATTGTTATAGGTCTTATTAATCCTAAATTTAAACCTTCTTCTTTAGCCATTTTTACAACATTTTTGCATATTCTTGAAGTTGTTCCATATGCAACCAATATTAAATCACATTCTTTATCACAATTATATAATTCATATTTAACTTCATTTTCTTTTATCTTAGTATACTTTTCTTGTAAATGAATGTTATGTTGTTCTAATATTTCTGGTTGTAAATACAAGGAGTTTATTATATTATGCTCTTTTCTTCCATGTAATCCATTAGCTGCCCAATCTTTTGCTGGAAGTTCTTTAGATGATCTTTCTTTAAATTCAACAGGTTCCATCATTTGTCCAAGCATTCCATCGCCCATAATCATACAAGGTGTTCTGTATGTATCAGCTATATCAAATGCATTTTGTATTAAATCAACCATTTCTTGTATAGAAGCTGGTGCAAATACTGGCATATTAAAATCACCATGACCACTTGCTTTTGTTGCTTGGAAATAATCTGATTGTGCTGGTTGAATACTTCCTAGTCCTGGGCCTCCTCTAACTATGTTGATTATAACACATGGTAATTCTGCTGCTGCTATATATGAAAGTCCTTCTGATTTTAAGCTTATTCCTGGTGAACTTGAAGAAGTCATACATCTAATTCCTGTTCCTGCTGCACCATATACCATATTTACAGCTGATATTTCACTTTCAGCTTGAACGAATGTCTTTCCTATTTTAGGCATTTTCTTTGACATATAAGCTGCTACTTCTGTTTGTGGAGTAATTGGATATCCAAAGAAACATTCACATCCTGCTTGGATTGCAGCTTCTCCTATAGCCTCATTACCCTTCATTAAAACTTTTTCACCCATTATAACCCCTCCTTTTTACTTTTCTACTGTTATTACACAATCTGGGCATATTCTTGCACATGATGCACAAGCTATACAATCATCTTTCTTTTCATCAACTATTGTAGCTGCATTATAACCTTTTACATTTAGTTTTTCTGAAAAGCTAATTATTTTCTTAGGGCACACTTGAATGCAGTGACCACAGCCCTTACATCTTTCTTCCCTAAATATTACTTTTGGCATTATAACCCCTCCTTAAGTTTTTAATAAGAATGCCTTACATGTCTATATTTAGTTTTTATTTATTGATAAATTTTAAGATTTTGACAATTTTGAACACAAATTACCTCCAAGGTGGGCTCATGTATATATCTATTGGAAATATTTCTGCATGAACCTTGTCTTTTATATCGCTTACAAAATCTTGTTTACACACAATATATTTATAAGGAAGATTAGTTTTTTTAGAAAGTTCTAGTACTATTTCATCTCCCTTTAATATATGTTCTACTGTAGTTTCATATGAAAGGTTCGTATTTGATATAAGATATTTAACTTTTAATCTAGAAGCAATTTCTATAGATTTTATATATTCTTCTGTTTCCTTTTTGTTAGATGTAAGTGGTCTATTATTGTTAACTACAAAATACATATCATATTCTTCTTCATTAAAATATTTATTATACTGACCAAGTACTGTTGCTCCTTGATCATCACCACCTATATCCATAACAACTTCATAACTTTTATCATTGAAAACTGCCATAACTTCACCAGGAACAACCATTAATTCTGCATTCATAAGTTTAGGATCAGAAGCTATTACTCTTATTCCTAATTTATCAAACTCTTCTTTTAGACTTCTTGAACAAAAATATGGATTTACAATATCTATATCTACTAAAGCTACTTTTTTACCTTCCTTAGCTAATTTCATAGCATAATTTATAGCAATTTCTGTTTTCCCACTTCCAAAATGACCTGTGAAAATATTTATTCTACTCATTTTAATCACTCCAAAACAGAGCATTTTCATAGAATGAAACCCTTTTCATATGCTGTAAAAAAATTTTCACACTTAATGAAATAGCTCTTTCATTTTTCATCATTAAGTAAATTTATAGATGAATTTGTAACTTCATTATATCACAAAAATCCTTATAGTTGTAAAGTAATTTTATCTTTTTTTTAATTGTTATAATTTTATCATTAAAATTTTTCTTTATTTTTCTAATTATTCTATTTATATCTACATAACTTACTATTATTTATATTCTTTAGCCTCTTCTTCACCTTGTAATACTCTTAATCCACCTTGAGCTAATGCTAATAACTCATCTTCTCCTGGGAATCTAATTACTGGTGCTATAAAGGATACCATCTCTTTTATACCTTCACATATAGCCTTACTATAAGCTATTCCACCTGTTAATAATATAGCATCTACTTTTCCACATAAAACTGCTGCATTTTTCCCTATTTCTTTTGCTATTTGAAATACAAATGCATCTACAATTAGTTTTGCATCCTTATCTCCTTTTTCAGCGTTTTCTTCAACTTCTCTAAAATCATTTGTATTTAAATATGCTACTACTCCGCCTTTACCACTTATCTTCTTTTTCATTTCTTCATAAGTGTATTTACCACTGTAACATAATTTTACTAAATCTCCTACTGGTAGTCCGCCTGTTCTTTCTGGTGAAAATGGGCCTTCTCCATCTAAAGCATTATTTACATCTACTACTTTTCCTTTTTGGTGAGTTCCTACAGAAGCTCCTCCACCCATATGAGAAACTATTAAATTAAGTTCATCATATCTTTTGTTATTCTCTTTCGCATATCTTTTAGCAACTGCCTTTTGATTTAATGCATGAAATATACTTTTTCTTTCTATTTCAGGCATACCTGAGATTCTTGCTATATCTTTCATTTCATCAACAACTACAGGATCTACTATAAATGCAGGTATATTAAGTCCTTTAGCTATTTCGTTAGCTATTATTCCACCAAGGTTAGATGCATGTTGACCTTGGACTCCTATTTTTAAATCTTCAATCATAGTATCATTTACTTTATAAGTTCCACCTTCAATAGGTTTTAAAAGTCCACCTCTACCTACAATAGCATCTAATTCATTTACATCAAATTCTTTTTCTTTTAAAACATTTAATATAACTTCTTTTCTAAATTCAAATTGATCAAATATAGTTTTATAGCTTTCAATTTCTTGTGAAGAATGTCTTAATGTTTCTTCTAGTATTTGGCTTTCATCTTCATATACTCCTATCTTAGTTGATGTTGACCCAGGATTAATTATTAGCAATTTATAACCCATTTTCAATTCCTCCCTAATTTAAAAAAGTTTATTTTTTTAATTGGCTAGCAACTAATGCTGCTAAAGCTATTGCATTTAATTTTGATTCATGACTATCACTTCTTGAAGTTAATACAACTGGTGCTGATGTTCCCACTAATAATCCAGCATTTTTACAATCTGCTGCATAAGTTAATGTCTTATACATTACATTTCCTGCTTCTATATTTGGCATTAAGAATATATTAGCATTACCTGCCACTGGACTATTTATACCTTTATGTGCTGCTGCTTCTTCTGATATAGCATTATCTAAAGCTAATGGTCCATCAATTATGCATCCTTTTATTTGTCCTCTATCATTCATTTTAGAAAGTGTGGCAGCATCTAGTGTAGCTGGCATTTTAGGATTAACTACCTCTACTGCGCAAATAGGAGCAACTTTTGGGGTTTCAATACCAATTGAATGTGCCACTGTGACTGCATTTTTAACTATATCAATTTTTTCTTCTAAACCTGGATACATATTAAAGGCTGAATCTGTAATCATTATTAATTTTTCTAGTTTTTTTACTTCAAATACTGCAATATGAGACATTATTTTTCCTGTTCTTAATCCTATTTCTTTGTTTAAAACAGCTCTTAAAAAATTTGCTGTATCTATTAATCCTTTCATAACCATGTCTGCTTTTCCTGATGAAACTATTTCAACAGCTTTTAAAGCAGCTTTTCTGTTATCGTTTTCGGATATTATTTCATAATCTTCTAATTTCATGCCTATTTGTTTTGCAATTTCTTCAATTTTTTCTGAATTTCCTACAAGTATTGCATTAACAAGTCCTTGTTCTTTAGCATCTTTTATGGCTTCTAATACATGCTTATCTTGAGCAACTGCCACAGATATAGTTCTTTTTTCTTGGCTTTTAGCCTTTTGTAGTATTTCATCAAAACTTTTAATCATTAAAATACACCTCTTCTTCATAAATTTTAGCATTTTCTTCTTTATTTAGAATTCTTATTGCCCCTTCAACTAAAGCTAACATCTCTTCTTCTCCTGGTACTAACTCGATTGTCGAGATAAACTCAACTCTCTCTTTTATCCATGTAGTTAGTCTTTTATTATAAGCTAATCCTCCTGTAAGAATTATAGCATCTACGTCACCTTTTAGTACTGTTGCCATAGAGCCTATTTCTTTTGCAATTTGATAAGCCATAGTTTCTAAAATAAACTCTGCTTGTTTATTACCTTCCTGAATCATTTTGTCCACAATTCTTCCATCATTTGTATCTAAATATGATATTAGTCCACCTTTACCCATAAGCTTTTTCTTTAATTCTTTATAAGTGTACTTGCTACTATAAGCTATTTTTATCAAATCTCCTACGGGTAAACTTCCTGTCCTTTCTGGTGAAAATGGGCCTTCTTCATTAGCATTATTTACATCTAATATTTTCCCATTTTTAATTGGGCATACTGATATACCTCCACCCAAATGTGCTACTACAAAGGAGCTATTATAAAAATCTTTATTAATCTTCTTACAAACTTTTCTGGTTACAGCTTTTATGTTTAAAGCATGAACTAGAGATTTTCTTTTTATTTCTGGCATTCCAGATATTCTGGCTTCATCTAATATTTCATCTACTGCTACTGGGTCAACTATAAAGGAAGGTATATTTAATTTTTTAGAAATGTCATAGGCTATAACTCCTCCAAGATTAGATGCATGCTGTCCTTGATAACCTATCTTTAAATCTTCTAGCATTTTTTCTGTTACATTATAAGTACCACCTGGCATAGGGCGTAGGAGTCCGCCTCTACCTACTATAGCATCGAGCCTGCTTAAATCTACGCCTCTCTCCTTAAGCCAGTCCATTATTATCTTTTCTCTCATATTTTTTTGTTCATATATTGCGTCATATTTATTTATTTCCTCTAAAGAATGAAATAAATTATCTGTAATTATAGGGGTTTCTTTATTAAATAAAGCAATTTTAGTAGATGTAGATCCTGGATTAATTACTAATATAAGATCATTACCACTCATTTTTAATCTCCTATATTCTTATTATTCTTTAGCTTATACTATTCTTTAACTTATATTTTATCAAAATTCATGAACAACGCAATATTTTTTTAAAAGTTTTTATTTTAACGAACTATATGTTTTCATTATGTTTTCAGCTACCTTTACTCCATCTACCGCTGCTGAAATTATGCCTCCTGCATATCCAGCTCCTTCTCCTGCTGGATATAATCCTTTTAAAGATATACTCTCTAAATTTTCATTTCTAGTAATTCTCACAGGAGCGGACGTTCTAGTTTCTATGCCTGTTAAAATAGTATCATTACTAGCAAATCCTTGAATTTTTTTGTCAAATCTAGAGAATCCTTCCTTCAACGAATCCGTAACATAATTTGGTAGACATTCTGATATATTCCTAAATTCATACCCTGGTTTATAAGATGGCTTTACTGCTCCTAATTTAGAAGATTTTCTATCCTTTAAAAAATCTTCTACTAACTGAACTGGAGCATTATAACTTTCTCCGCCTAATTTATAAGCTAATTTTTCGTAGTATCTTTGAAATTCCATTCCTTTTAAAGGTGTGTTTCCTTCAAAATCTTCAGGTGTTACGGATACAACTATAGCGGAATTGGAATTATCTTTGTTCCTTGAATAATAACTCATACCATTGGTAACTAGCAGCCCTTCTTCAGAAGCTGCTGCAACTACCTCTCCCCCAGGACACATACAAAAGCTATACACCGCTCTATTACTGTTCTTAGTTTTATAAGTCAATCTATAGTCTGCAGCTTTAAGTCTAGGATGCCCTGCATATTTTCCATATTGATTTTTATCAATCATTTCTCTTAAATGTTCCACTCTAACTCCTATAGCAAAAGCTTTACTTTCCATGAAAATATTATTTTTATAAAGCATTTCATAAGTATCTCTTGAACTATGACCTATAGATAATATTAAATTTTCACAAGGAATTTCTTCTTTATTTACTATAATAGCATTTACTTTTCCATCTTTAATTATTATATTTTCTAATTTACTATTAAATCTTATTTCTCCTCCTAGAGAATTTATAGTATTCCTTATATTTTTAACTACATCTTTTAATATATCTGTTCCAATATGTGGTTTCCCAGAATATATTATTTCCTTAGGAGCTCCTGCCTTAACCATCTCTTCTAATATAAAGGAACATTTTTTATCTTTTATTCGAGTAGTTAATTTTCCATCAGAAAAGGTACCTGCTCCTCCTTCTCCAAATTGGACATTAGATTCCGTATTTAAAACTCCTGTTTTCCAAAACTTTTCTACAGTTTTATTTCTTTCTTCTATAGCCTCTCCTCGTTCTATAATTATAGGCCTATATCCATTCTTAGCTAACATAAAGCCGGCAAACATTCCTGCTGGTCCCATACCTACTATAACTGGTCGTTCTTTCATTCTTTTAGATCCGAATATTAGTTTTTCATCATATTCAACTTCTTGGTAGATTATATTTCTATCTTTTAACTTTTTAATTAATTTTTTCTCACCTTCACAAGATATTTCAACGGAATAGTTAAACTTTATAGAATTTCTTCTAGCATCTATTGATTCTCTTAATATTTTAAAATCCTTTATATAATTTGAAGATATATCTAGCTTTTTACAAACTTTATTTTTAAGCAAGCTTAAATCTTCCTCTATCTCTAACGTCAAATTATTAATTCTTAATGGCATGTTACTCCTCCTGCTTTTCCTTTACTGTTACTTTTATACTATCTAGATTAACACTGTAATCTATTTTATTATCTCCCATATCTACAACAACTTTTACTACATTTTCTCCTAAATTAACATTTTTTAAATCTACATAACATTTTATATTATCTATATTCACTTTATCTAAATCATCTTTTTTACCCTTCATATTTACATTTACATTAGATTGACTTAAAGTAACTTCTTTATCTTTAGGTTCATTTACAATACTAATATCCTTTGTTATTTTCTTCTCAATGATTTTATCTTTATTATTTTCTTCCTTATCTTTATTATTTTCATCTTCTTTTTTATCTTCTATAACTTTAAATTTAACTTTAAGTTTTATACTTTTATTTTCATTTAATAATATAATACCTTTCGGTAATACTAAATTACTCTCTATATTTTCTTGTCCTATTTTTATAGAGTTAATATTTATTACCTCTGTATCTATATATTTTATATTTTGTATAACTTCTTCTTCTCCAGAAATCTCTATCTCACTTTGTAGTGACGTTATTGATTCTATATTTTTATTATTTGATATATCTTCACTAAGCCTTATATTTACTGGAACCCTTTTTATTTTTGTTAAAGGTATCTCTACATATATTTTAGATGGTTCCACTGAAACCTCATTTACTACATTTCCGTCATATGTTTGTGGTTTAAGATATATGTTGGTTTTTACATCTGAATACTTTCCATTTATGTTATATTTACCTACTACCTCTTTTACTTTATTAATATAAGTTTCTGTTCCATAAATAGTAGCCGTTTCTTCTTTTAAAACTGGACTTAAAGCTGCATATCCATCTTTAGGAGTACCTGTTACTTTTATTCTTATTGGCACAGTCTTAGACTTTAGCTTATCTAATGTAATATTAATCCATAAATTTTCTTCATTTACTATTTTAATATTACTAGGACTTTTCTTTATCTTAACAGGTATTTTATTTTCACCTTTCTTTAAAGCAAAGGAGTTTAAATCTGCCTCTACTTTAAAATCTTCTGCTTTTACAGAATAGATGTCATTTACATTTCCTTTTACTATTAATGTGACATTATTAGCTTCTTTTGGTACTAAAGCTAATTCGCGCTCATTCATACTTTCCTTGTTTACTATATTGACTGGAACCGTTATTTTTTGTTCTTTTATGGGATTCTCTACATTAAAAATATATAACCATAAAGCAAAAGAAGCTATTATACAACAAATTTTAACTATTATATTTTCTGTTTTACTTTTTTTGCCCATTCTACCACCTGCCCCCTAAAAGTGCTGTCTTCATCAAAACCTTTTTTTATTATTTTTATCATAGTATTTCTTAATCTTTCTTTGTCATATCCTCTTGTTAACTGGCCATTAACAGCCAAAGAAATCATCCCTGTTTCTTCAGATACTACTATAGTTATAGAATCTGAGTTTTCTGATATACCTATAGCAGCTCTATGTCTAGTTCCTAACTTTTTATTTATATCTGTATTTTGAGTTAGCGGTAGAAAACATCCTGCAGATATTATTCTATCATTTCTTACAATTGTAGCTCCATCATGTAATGGAGTATTTACTACGAATATATTTTCTAATAGTGCTGATGATACCATAGCATCTAATTTAGTTCCTGTATTTATTATTTCTCCTAGCCCAGTGAATTGTTCAATAACTATTAAAGCTCCTGTTCTACTTTTAGAAAGATTATCTACTGCCACTATAATACTATCTATAACTTTTCCCATTATTTCTTCATCCTGTAACAAATGTTTGTCCGTAAATGCGCTTCTTCCTATATGTTCAAGCGCTCTTCTTATTTCCGGCTGAAAAATTATAACAAAAGATAATACCCCTATAGTTAATGTCTTTGTTAGTATCCAACTTAACATAGTTAGATGTAATAAACTACTTATAGGTATTAATATTATTATAAGTATTATACCTTTTAACAATTGCTCTGCTCTAGTTTCTTTTATCAACATATAACTTTTATAAAAAATATATGATACTACTAATATATCTAATATAGAATATATACTAATATTTTTTATAGAATTTACTATTATATCTAAAAATTCCAATTACAAGTCACCCCTTAAAACAACTATCTATCTCAATTATACACTATTTAATTATTTTTATATCATAGTTAAAATAATTTTATTATTTTTTTTATATTTTTTTAAGTATTAAAAAATAATTTGCGGTTATACTATTATTAGCCTAAGTTTATTAAAACACGGGGAAACCAAATTTTGGGGTGAATCGTAATATTATTACGTAGGTTATACCTTTTCCGAACCCGTCAGCTAACCTCGTAGGCAAAAGGAGTGAGAAAATGAAAAAGTATTTTTTATTGAATATAATTATAGTTTTAACTATAATTATTTTTAGTTCATCCTGGAATAAATCTATAGCTGCTTTTTCTTGTATGGATAATTATAATATTCATGATTCTGAAGATGTTCAAGTTATAAACTATACAAACAAAAGAATATATCTTACAAAGGATGATATATATTTAATGGCTCAAATAGTTCAAGCTGAAAGTGAATCTGAACCTTTTGAGGGAAAAGTAGCAGTAGCCTCTGTAATTCTAAACAGAACTGTAGCACCTGAATTTCCTAAAACTATAAATAGTGTTATAAAACAAAAAAATGCATTTTCCTGCTTAGATAAAAATGGATCAATCTCTAAAGTACCAGATGAAACTAGCTTTAGAGCAGTAAATGAAGCTTTAAAAGGAAAAGATCCTACAAATAATGCTCTTTATTTTTATAATCCTAAAATATCTACTTGTAATTGGATGAACAATGTATCTAAAAATAATAGAAAAATAATAGGTAATCATGTATTTTTTAAAACTAATTAAAAATTAAATACTTTATATACTATAAAAAAGGATTTAATCTATAATTTGAATTGTAGACTAAACCCTTTCTTTATTCACTTGTATCTATACTTATGATTGAATTATGTTAAGATTTTATTTTGAAAATAATAAATGAGAATTTATTATTTTTTTCTATGAATTAATTTTATCCCATGACTACCCGCTCTAATACTCCCATCTTCTTCAAAGTGGGAGTAAAGAGCGACTACGTCCCTGGATAACGATTTCTAAGCTCTAGTAGGAGTAAAAACTCCCCCTAAATCTAAGAACTCTGTTTATCTAAATAAGAAACTGCACTTAATGCTGCAATTTGGCCTTCTCCTGCAGATTTTATATACTGGTATGGCTTACCAGTACAATCTCCAGCAGCAAAACATCCTGATATATTAGTTTGCATTTTTCTATCAACTTTTATATGTTCATCTTCCATTTCTAATCCTGGTACTAATTGTGAAGGAGACACACTATCCTTTAGAACAAAAATACCATCTGCTTCTACTTCTGAATCTTTAAGAATTAATTTTTTTACATGATCTTCTCCTACTATTTCCACAGGTTTATCATTAATAACTTCTATTTTTTCACTTAATTCATAATCCGATCTATACATAGGAATATAATACAGTTTTGATGCTAATTCGCTTACAAAATTGGCTTCTTCTTCAGCTTCTTTGTTGTATCCTATTATAGCAACGGGCTTATTTTTATAAAGTGGGGCATCACAAGTAGCACAATATCCTACACCTTTACCCAAAAACTCTTCTTCACCTTTTAATGCTTTACCATATTCTACCCCAGTAGCTAATATGACTGTTTTAGCTTCATACATTTTTTCATTAACCATTAGAGCAAAATATTCTCCCATAGCATAAACATTATTTATTCTCTCAAAAGTTATTTCTATTCCTATTTTATTTATATGATCTATAAATTTATCCTTTAATTCATTTCCTGAAATATCATAAAAACCAAGATAATTATTTATTTTAGGGGCTTTTACAAGCTTTGAACTTAACTCCCTATTACCAAATACTATTATATCTTTATTTCTTATTTTAGCATTTATAGCTGCTTCTAAACCTGCAGGCCCACTACCTATTATAGCTATGTCATATCTTTTCCCCATAATATCTCCTCCTAAAAAATGTAAAATTGAGAATAACATTAATGTTATTCTCAATTTATTCTATATTAAATATGTTTTTCTACTGCTGATTTTATAGCTTCTTTTGGTCTAAACCCAACTAATGTTTCTACTGCTTCTCCTGCCTTAAATGTCATAAGTGTTGGTATACTAGCTATTTTATATTGTGTTGATATAACTGGATTTTCATCCACATTAACTTTAACAAATTTTACTTTTTGTCCTAGTTCTTCAGATATCTCTTCTACTACAGGGGCAAGCATTTTACAAGGGCCGCACCATGTTGCCCAAAAATCTACTACTACAGGAATTTCTGAATTTAATACTTCTTCACCAAATATGCTTTCATTTACTTCTTTAACCATAATTAATCACCCTCCATATACCCTTGTGGGGTATGTCTTTAATTATATTCTAATATATACGCTTATATTAGTCAATACTTTTAAAATGTATTATAAAAAATTATTATTTATCCTTCAAATGTACCTTTCTTTAATACTTTACCGTCCTTAACTAGATGTTTTCCTTTGCAGATAACATGTAATATCTCTAAATTTTCCTTATCTAATATTACTATATCCGCATCTTTTTCTTTTTCTATATGTCCCTTATTACTTAATTTCAAGTAATCTGCTACATTCGATGTAACCACCTTCAAAGCATCTTCTATTTTTATTTTTTCCTTTATAACACAATCTTTAAATTCTGCATATAATGATCGTACTGAGCCTATACCTAAACCTACATATTCCCTTTTTTCATTAAATATAGGTAAACTTCCCTGTCCATCTGAAGAAAAATGAACTCTTTCTATATCTAATCCACTATCCAATATTCTTTTAAGTCCTGAACTAGCTTTTATTTCTCCCTCTTCTAAAAATGTAGGATCAGAACTTGTTGTTAAATCAATGACCCCACCTTTTTTCATATACTCCAGTCCTTGCCTAAATAAATCTTCATTTCTTCCCATATGAGTAGGTATAATTTGAGAGGCAGGTATTTCTGTATCCTTTATAACTTTAAATAAATAATCTATTCCTCTTTTTCCACCACCAATATGCACATGAATAATCCCTGCCTTATTAGCTAGTAGCCCTCCTACTCTTCCTTCTGCACAGATTTTTACAAAATCCTCATAACTGGGTTGTGAAGATCTATGATCTGACAAAGCTATTTCTCCTATACCTATAACTTTATCTATTAGCATAATATCAGACTTTGAGCATCCTGTAATGTTATTAACTGGTATGCTATATGAGCCCGTGTATATGTAGGTAGTTATACCTTCTTCTTCTAATCCCTTAGCTTTAGCTAATAAAGCTTCCATACTCCTACATATACCATCTGTTCCTAAACAACCTACCACAGTAGTTATACCAGAACTTATTATATCTGACAATTGTATTTCAGGTGTTCTAGTACTAAATCCACCTTCACCACCACCACCTATTAAATGAACATGGGAATCTATAAATCCTGGTATAACTATATTTTCTTTAGCATCTATAACTTTTATTTCACCAAATCCCTTTGGTATATCTAAACTATTGTTTATACCCTCTATGGTATTAGAAGCTATTAAAATATCTTTCTTCCCTAAAAATTTAGGAGAATATACATATCCATTTTTTATAATTGTTATCATTCTTACTCTCTCCTGTAAAATAACATTAATATAGTAATATTGTTTTACATTATAAATAAAATATTCTAAAATATTAATTGTTATTTATAATTCTTTTTATATTAGAATTGTTATACATGGAATTAGGGTACATTTGTGATAATTTTTTAGCATAGTTTTTAGATTTCACATCATCTATTTTTTCATTTAATATAGCAAGCTTATATAATGCTATATCTCCATAATTGTTTTTAATAAACCCATTAACATATATCTCATAATATCTTATAGATTCACTTATATTATTTAATGCTTCATAATTTGTAGCCAATAAATATATTATGTGCTCATATAAATAATTCACATTACCAAAACTATATGCTTTCAATAAGAAATCATTGCTTTCTTTATATTTTCTATTATTAGCATTTTCCATAGCAGTATTATAAAAATATTCTATACCCTCTTCTTTTAATAACCTTTCTGCTTTTACTAGTACACTTTTGCTATTAATATCTAATTTTTTATTTTTATAATTTGAATATATATTATATAGTTGAATATAATCTTTCTTGTCTATAAGATTATTTAAACTTTGTATATCTATATTTTCTTCTTTTTTTATTTCTTGTTTCTTTACTTTTTTCACTTCTTTTTTTTGAGATATATTTTGGTTGTTTTTATTTTCCTTTGATATTGTTTTCTCTTTTTTTATTTCAGTATTATTTTTGAGTTTATTAATAACATTAAATTTATTAAATAAATATACAATAGATGAAAATACAATGCTAATAATCAATATTATTACTATTATTTTTTTACCTTTATTCTTCTTTATTAAGTTCTTTTTATATAACTCCCTTTTTATATCTATAGACAAAGGATCTTTCTTATCTATAGATAATGCCTTTTCATAATATTCTAAGGCATTATTATATTTACCTAGTTTAATATAACACATAGCTAAATTATTACATACATTTATACGATTAAAGTCCGTTTTTTCGCATTGCTTTAATAAGTCTATAGCACCCTCTATATCATTATTTTTTATTAATGCAATAGCGTTAGCATATTTTTTTAAAAATTGTTCATCTAATTTTGCGTCCTGTAAATATTTATAAGATACCGTATCTTTATTTGTATGATGATTCATTTTCCATAAATTTTTACAACTTATTAAATCACCTTTTAAATAATACAATAATCCCTTCAAATTTATAGCAGAATTATTTTTTAGATCTAAAGATATACTTCTCTCACACAAATCCAGTGCCTTATCAATGTTTCCACTATTAAAATTATCTAAAGCTTTAGTATATATCTTTCTAGATTTAGCTTCATTATTCATTTAAATTTCCTCGCTTAGCTATAATCCTTATTTAATAAATTCTTTTAATTTATCATTAGGAATAGTTATTTTTTCTTTATGTGATTTAGTGAAATTATCATCTTCATAAACATTTACTTTTAATATTAAACTTGTTTTTCCTGAATTATCATTCACTTTTTCTACGGATATAACTTCATGTTTATCATCTTTTGCTTCATATACTGGGATAATAGTATCATTTTTTACATTTATACAATATAAATTTCCACCTTTAGAAACTGTTCCATATCCATGACCAATAATAACTAATAAATTTTCATCATCTATCCAATCTAGATATTTAGGACTCTTTTGATCCTTTACTTCATTTATTTTTAAAAGCCATACTTTATTAGTTTGAGTTTCTTTCAAATAAACTTTACCTATACCTTCTTCTTTAGCATTTTCTCCTTTACCTTCTATTGTAGAAGAATATTTATTATTATTACTTTTCTTCCATGGAGTAATAAATCCTGTTTTTAAATTTTTCTCTGAAGTTTCTTCCTTTTCCATTTTAGAAAAATTTGTTTTTTCTTCAACTTTATCTTCATTCTTTTTTTCTTCATCTTTAGTTTCAGTATTATCACTTTTATCTTTTTCTTCTTTGTTACTATTATCATTATTATTAGACTCTACTTTTTGTTCTTGTTGTTTAGTCTTTTCAACTGGAGTTTTATTTTCTTTGTTACATCCTATTGAAAAACTAAATATTATTAGGGTAATTAGTATTAATCCTATTTTTTTATTTTTTAACATATTATCCCCTCCAAAAAAATATATAGATATATATCTAATTATATCTAAAAATATCAATTGTGTAAAAAAAACTCCATGAAAACATAAAGTTGACATGAAGTTATTTTTACTAAGAATTCATAATTATTTTTTTTGCTGTTAAAATGGAGGAAGCGCTCATAGAATACTCATCTAATCCATATTCTACAAGAGTTTCTATAGCATTTTCATCACCAGCCATCTCTCCGCACATTCCACACCATTTTCCTTCTTTGTGTGCTGCATCTATAGTCATCTTTATTAATCTTAATACTGCTGGATGCATTGGATCATAAAGATATGATATTTTTTCATTCATTCTATCTGCAGCTAATGTATATTGTATTAAATCATTAGTACCTATACTAAAGAAATCTACATGTTTAGCAAGTTCATCTGCACATATAGCAGCTGCTGGTATTTCTACCATTATACCGGTTTCTAGGTTTTCATTAAATTCTTTTCCCTCTGCTTTTAACTCATTCATACATTCTTTTAACAATTCTTTAGCAACCTTAAATTCAGATAAAGATGATATCATTGGAAACATTATTTTTAAATTTCCAAAAGCTGATGCTCTAAGTAATGCTCTTAATTGAACTTTAAATAATTCTTTTCTATCAAGGCATAATCTTATAGCTCTATATCCTAAGAAAGGATTCATCTCTTCTGGCATTTCTAAATATGGAAGTTTTTTATCTCCTCCTATATCTAAAGTTCTTATGACTACAGGTCTACCTTCCATTTTTTCAACAGCATATTTATAAGATTCAAACTGTTCATCTTCTGATGGCATATTATCTCTGTCCATATATAAAAATTCAGTTCTAAAAAGACCTACGCCTTCTCCACCATTTTCTAATACTTGATGAACATCTTGTGGTTTTCCTATATTTCCGCAAACTTCTACTCTTTTCCCTGATTTAGTAATAGTTTCAACATTTATAAGTTTCTTTAATTCTTCTTTTTCTTTTAAGAAAGCTTTTTTACTTTCTTCATATTTATTTATAGTATCTTTATCCGGATTTATTATTACTACACCTTCAATTCCATCAACTATTACTACATCACCATTTTTCACAGATTCAGTTATATCTTTCATGCCAACTATAGCTGGTATTTCTAATGTTCTAGCCATTATAGCACTATGAGAAGTTCTTCCACCTATATTAGTTAAAAATGCTATTACTTTCTCTTTATCTAACTGAGCAGTATCAGATGGAGTTAAATCTTGAGCTACTATTATAGTATCTTTATCTAAATCATCAATGCTATTTGATGACTTACCCATAAGATTTAGCATTATTCTCTTACCTACATCTTTGATATCCGCTCCTCTTTCTCTCATGTATTCATCTTCCATAGCAGCAAATATGGAACTATACATATCAATTACTTCTTGAAGTGCCTTTTCTGAATTAACTTTATTAGATTCTACATTCATTTCTACAGCTCCAGCAAATTCTGGATCGTCTAGTAACATAATATGACTATCAAAAACTGCTGCTTTTTCAACTCCTACTTCCTTTTGTGCTTTATCCTTTATTCTCTCAAGTTGCTCTTTAGTACTAATTAGTGCATTTTTGAATCTTTCTTTTTCTTTCTCTATGTTATCTATACTCTTTTCTACAACTTCTATATTTATATCTTCCTTAATAAAAATCTTTCCTATAGCATATCCCTTTGAAGCAGCTATACCTTTTTTCATCATTTTTCCTCCTTATTAATAACCAATACATATAATTTCTTATTTAAAATATAACCATATAATAATTAATAAGCAAAAATCATGCCATAAAAATATATTTTTTTTATATATTCTTCATAATTATTTTTAATATACCATCAATATATAGTATACTCTTTTTTATGCTTTTTAGCTATTAATATAGCTGTTGATATTTTTTATCAACTTAAACAAGTGTATATTTATTATATTTTATAGTATATAATTATAGTATTAATAAGTTGATATATTTTATCATATTATAGTATTTTTTGATATTTTTTATCAAGGAGATGTTTTTCATGTATAAAAATAATATAGTAGTTGCTATTAATAATGGTATACATACTAGAATAGCCGCTATGATAGTTCATAAGGCTACTGAAATAAAAAATAAATATGGTCTAGATCTATATATAAAAAAAATGGATTCTAGAGAACCTTTAGCTATTAGTATGCTAGCTTTAATTTCCTTAAAAATAAAAGAAAATGAAATAATAGAAATATCCTGTAATAGCAATTCTTCTAAAGCAGAAAGCGCAGTCTTAGAATTGTGTGACTTTATTAATTATGATCTATCACAAGAAAATTTCACATCAACCATAGATGATATTATACAAGAAAACACTATAGCCTATGATCAAATATTTACTAATATTCCTATAGGGATATTAGTAATAGATAAAAATAGTAAAATTACTATGGCCAATGACTATTCTTTAAAAATTATAGGCTATTCTTTAAAAGATGTATTAGGTAAAAATATTAAGGACATAATACCAAGTTCTGAATTACCTGATGTAATTAAAAATAATTGCTATCATAAAGGTAAAACTCAGTACATGGATAATAGAATATTAATAACAAATAGATCCCCTATATATTTTAATAATAAAATTCTAGGTGCTATAAGTGTATTTCAGGATGTTTCTGAACTTGTAGGTATAAAAGAATTAAATGAAAAATTCAAAAAAATATTGGAAGCATCTCATGATTTAATTTGTTTTGTAGATGAAGATGGGAAAATAATATATGTTAATCCCTCTTACAAAAAGCATTTTTCTATAGATTCTAAAGATATTATTGGTAAAGATATAAAAGATTCTTCTCTAAATAGTCTTATAATGGAGGTATTTAATACTAAAAAACCAAAAGAAAATATAATTTATAATAAAGATAATATAAATATTATATCTACTATAGAGCCTATCTTTATTGATAATGAATTTAAAGGTGTAATATCTATATCCAAAACTGTAGATGAACTAAGGGATCTAACTTTAAAACTTACAGAGTCTGAAGAGAAACTTATGTACTACAAAAATGAATTAACGAGACATCTCCCTCTAAGTTCTTCCTTCAAATCCATTATAGGTTGGAATAGTTCCTTAAAAGATTGTTTATCTATAGCTGAAAAGGCTTCTAAATCAACTTCTACTGTTCTTATACGAGGTGAAAGTGGTACTGGTAAAGAAATAATAGCTAATGCTATACATGATAATAGTACTAGAAAAAATAGGTCTTTTGTTAGAGTAAATTGCGCAGCCATACCAGAAAATCTTTTAGAAAGTGAACTTTTTGGCTTTGAAAAAGGAGCATTTACGGGGGCTATAAAAAAGAAACCTGGTAAATTTAATATTGCGGATGGTGGTACAATTTTTTTAGATGAGATAGGGGATTTGCCTATTTCCATGCAAGTGAAGCTGCTAAGAGTTCTTCAAGAAAAGGAGTTTGAAAGTGTTGGAGGAATTAAAACTCAAAAGGTAGATGTTAGAATAATTGCTGCTACTAATAGAAATTTAGAAGATATGATTAAAAACAATACATTTAGAGAAGATCTATACTATAGATTAAATGTTTTAAATATCTCCTTGCCCCCTCTTCGTCATAGAAAGCAAGATATAAACCTTTTAGTAGAATATTTTATAAATAAAATTAATCCTAAACTTAATAAAAATATATCAGGCATAAATAAAGAAGCTCTTTTAAAATTACAACAATATGATTGGCCAGGTAACATACGTGAATTAGAAAACATTGTGGAAAGAGCTATGAACATGTGTGATAAATCTATAATAACTATTAAAGATTTACCATTTTATATATCTAATAACTCTTTTGATGATAGTTATAATTTCACTATAAATGAAAATAACTTAAAAACACTAGAAGAATACGAAAAAGAAATAATTACTTTAGCTATGAAAAAATATAAAAGCTTTAATAGGGCAGGTAAAGCTCTAGGTATAACTCATAGAACAGTATCTTTAAAATGCAAAAAATACAATATAACTCCAGAAAATTATAAATAATTTTATTATAAAAATAATTTTTTTAATAATACCCTAAATTTTAATATAATAAAAGTAGAAATATATGTAATAATCGCCCAAATTGCCTTATCACATATATTTCTTACACTTTACTTTCAAAATTAATCTTAATATTATTTTAATAATTTTCCTATTATAAACGTTACACAAAACAACTAAATTAAATTTTACAATATAACTATATTTCACATTAATAAAAATATAAACTATTTTATTAAATTTTTAAATTCATCAGAATCTTTTACTGGATCAAAATCTGCTTCATGTTTAGCTTCTTCTTTTACTCCTGGGGAAATTTCTATAGCCTTTTTCAAACATTCAACTGTATTTTTTACATCCCCTCTTCTCCCATAAATACTTGCTTTACCATAATAACTCCATTCATATTTTTCTATATCCAAAGCTTTATCATACCATTTTAAAGCTTCATCAAACTTTCCATATAATTCATAAGCCAACGCTTTATTGAATCTAGCATAACCATAATCAGGTTTTATATCTAATGACTTATCTATATTTTTCATACCTTCTTCAAAATTCCCACCATAACATAATGCTATTCCCTTTATATTATATGCTTTATAAAAATTGCTATCTTCTTTTATAACTTCATCCTCAATCTTCATAGCCTCATCATATTTTTTATCAAAAAATAGCTTTCTACCTTTTTCATACTCATCCTCTAATTCTTTATTAATTTTGCTATCTTTATTATTTTTCTCAGCTTTGTTTTCTAGTTTAGTTGAAATGTTATTTTCAGTATTTTTATTGATACTATTATTTTTAGCCTGTTTTAAATTATTATAATAAATGCTAAACACAGCTACTATAACTAATATTATAAATATGCTTAATTTGGTTTTTACTGAAAATTTACTCCAAAAACCATTCCTAAACTTATTTCCTTTTTGCATTACTTTTCCCTCTATCCTATGTTAAAAATAAATATTTATCATGCATTAGCTTTCAAATTTATCTGTTATTATAATCTTTTCAAATAATTCTCCATTCCAGATTCATACAAATTATTCCCTTTGGAGTCTATTATAACAGTAACAGGTAAATTTTCTACTTCTAACTTTCTAATAGCTTCTGAATCTAAATCTTTGTAAGCTATGATTTCTGATTTTTTTATACTTTTAGATATTAAAGCTGCTGCCCCACCAATTGCTCCAAAATATACAGCTTTATTCTTTACTATAGATTCTACAACTTCTTTAGATCTTTTCCCTTTGCCTATCATACCCTTTAATCCTAAATTTAATAATGTCGGTGTATATGTATCCATCCTATAACTTGTAGTTG
This sequence comes from Clostridium sporogenes, assembly GCA_019933195.1. Taxonomy (NCBI): domain Bacteria; kingdom Bacillati; phylum Bacillota; class Clostridia; order Eubacteriales; family Clostridiaceae; genus Clostridium; species Clostridium sporogenes. The sequence goes on along the minus strand of CP082942.1, from coordinate 2,428,595 downwards.
GACCTGCAGCACCTATTTCCATACCTGGTTTAGCTGGAGTAGGTCCAACATAATATATTATTGAATTTTTAACTTCAAAAGGTAAATCTTTTCCTTCTTCTAAAGAATTAACTAATCTTTTATGTGCTGCATCCCTGGCTGTATATATTAAACCTGTAATTAATACCATATCTCCTGCCTTTAAGTCCTTAATTTTTTCTTCAGTTAATGGAGTATTTATTTTTATTTTCATGAAAATCACCTACTCTTTACATCTATTTTCCTATATACCAAAGGAAATATTTTTATACATTTTATATATAGAACATGTAAACAATATAACATTGATTGTAGTTTCTATATTATTTCTTCTTTGTGTCTAGTAACATGGCAACTTATATTCACTGCTACTGGTAAACCAGCTATATGAGTTGGAAAAGTTTCTATATTAACTGCCAACGCTGTAGTTTTCCCCCCAAAGCCTTGAGGTCCTATACCCAATCTATTAATTTCTTCTAACAATTCTTTTTCTAAATCTTTATAAAAGTTATTTCTGTTCCTTAAATCTATAGGTCGTAAAAGAGCCTTTTTAGACAAATAAGCACATTTATCAAAGGTTCCCCCTATACCTACTCCTACGATTACAGGTGGACATGGATTAGGCCCTGCTTCTTTAACTGTGTCTAAAATAAATTTTTTTATACCCTCTAATCCATCTGCCGGTTTTAGCATAGCTATTTTGCTCATATTTTCTGAACCAAATCCTTTTGGAGCTACAGTTATCTTTACTTTATCCCCTTTAACTATATTATAATATATTACTGCTGGAATATTATCCCCTGTATTTATTCTTTCTATAGGATCACTAACTACAGATTTTCTTAGATATCCTTCTTTATACCCTTCTGCTACCCCTTCATTAATAGCATCCTCCATAAGACCTCCAATTATATGAACATCTTGACCTATTTCAATAAATATACATGCCATGCCAGTATCTTGGCATAAAGGCATATTTTCTTTCCTAGCTATATGTATATTTTCTTCTATAGTTTGTAAAACTTCTTTAGCTATATCCCAATTTTCTTCTTCTCTGCATTGTACTATTTTGTCATCTACATCTTTAGGCAAATAATAATTAGCTTCTATGCATAATTTTTTTACTACTTTTTTTATAGCGTTTACTGATATTTCCCTCATTTCATCCTCCAAAATACAATATTTTTAAACATATACTTATGAATATTATAGTGTAATTATATATTTTTTTCTACACTAATCTACAGTAGCTTTTATAAAAATGAGTTCATACATTTCCAAGGAAATATATGAACTCATTTTTAATCTTTATCATTAAAATATTCATTCACTGATTTAACTATAGCTTTTGATATATTCTGTTGATAATCTGCATTTTTTAATTTATCTAATTCCATAGAATTAGATAAAAATCCACATTCTACAATGACTGAAGGCATTCCGTCATTATCTCTTAATATTTTATAACTATTTTTTGCTGCTTTTTCTTTTCTTTTATTATTTTCATCTAATTCTTCTCTTAAATTATTTTGTAGTATATATGCAAATCTTTTACTATCTTCATTATTTGAATACCAAACTTGAGCTCCATAATATTGTTTTTGATTAAACATATTTAAATGTATACTTATAAACATATCACACTTACTAGTTTTCTTTAGTTCACATCTTTTATTTAAATCTTCTATTTTTTTCGTTCTAACTTTTTTACCCTTACTTTCTGAATATAAACCTTTATCATCTTCTCTTGTCATTATAACTTTGTAACCTTCTTTTTTAAGTTGCTTTTTTAATATCTTACTTATTTGTAAGTTTATATCCTTCTCTAAAGTACCATCTTTAGCTACTGCCCCTCCATCCATTCCTCCGTGACCAGGATCTATAAGGATGATCTTTTTATCCTTAACACTATTTAAATTACTAAAAACATTAACTTTTATTATAAAACTAAAACTTATAAATATTATAAGAGTTGTTAATATTAATTTCTTATTATAAACCTTCAAGCTCTCCTCCTTATATATATTAGTACTTCATTTAATATTATGCTATATGATTATAATTTATAATAGAATTAATTTAGTTTTATATTTATCTTATAAAAAGTTCTTTTAGTATATCTGAATAAATCTGTAAAAAGTCACTTCTAAATTATCTTAATAAAAAAACTCCACCTAACTAAGCGGAGTTTTTCAAATATAATATTAACTTTAAACTAATATTTTTAATGTAATCTTTGAATTGTTATATATTACCTGTTTATAACAGTTTGTGCTATATTGGTACAATGGTCTCCAACTCTTTCAAAGTTATTTATAATATCTAAAAATATAGCACTTGCATTAGCATTACAAGTTCCTTTATTTAATCTTTTTATATTAGTTTCTCTTAATTGGTTTTCTAAACTGTCTATTTTCTCCTCAACATACATCACACTTTGAGATATTTCAACATCGTTATTTTCAAAACCTTCAATAGTTCTTTTTAAGGAATCTAATGTATAATTAAATAAATGTTTTATATCATATGTAGCATCATCTGAAAATTGGATTCTTTTCTCTATTTTCTCACTAGTTAAATCTATTATATTTTCAGCATGGTCTCCTATTCTTTCTATATCATTTACCACATGAAACATAGAGCCTACTAAATTTAACTGCTTATCAGATAATTTTAAGTTATTTAATTTAACCAAATATGTAGTTATACTCTTATTTAATATATTTATAAGTTTTTCATTTTCATATACTTTACTTACTAATTCTAAATCATTCTTTTCAAATGCATCTATGGATAATTGCAAATTTTCTTTTGCTTTATTGGCCATTCTTACTACTTCTTTTATGGTTTGATTAATAGCTATTGTAGGATTCTCTAATAATCTTTCATCTATGTACTTAGGAGCCATCTTTTCATATGGATCACTTCCTGGTATCATCTTATTAACAAATGCAACAATATATTTTATAAACCATATTTGCACAAATGTATTAACTAAATTAAACATTGTGTGTGCATTAGCAATTTGTCTTCCCACATCTCCCGGAGTTAGATTAGTAATCATTCTAACAAATGGAGTTAATGGTACTAAAACAAATGCAAATAGTACTGTTCCTATAACATTAAATGTTAAATGAAACAATGCTGCTTTTCTTGCATTCTTAGATGCACCAATACTAGCTAATAATGCTGTTACACATGTACCAATGTTATCCCCAAATAATATTGGTAATGCTGCTGACAATGGAAGTACTCCATTACTTGATAAAGCTATTAATATACCTATAGTTGCAGAAGAACTTTGTACTATAGCTGTCATTCCCATACCTACAACTATTCCTAAAAATACGTTATGTGATAATGATAAAGCTAAACTTTTAAATGCTTCACTTTCACCTAGTGGAACCATAGCTGTTTTCATTATCTCCATTCCCATGAACAATATACCAAAACCTAGTATTATATTACCTATTTCCTTAGTTTTTTTCTTTTTAGCAAATAAAACTATTGCAGTTCCTATCCCTACAAATAATGGAGCCCCTGCAGTAACATTAAAAGCAACTAGTTGTCCTGTAACTGTAGTACCTATATTAGCTCCCATAATAACCCCTGCTGCTTGCGTTAAGGTCATTAAACCTGCATTTACAAATCCAACAACCATAACAGTGGTAGCACTACTACTCTGAATTACTCCTGTTACTACTACACCTGTTAATACACCCTTTATAGGGTTAGAAGTTACCTTTTCAAAAAAAACTTTTACTTTCTCTCCTGCTACATTTTGCAATCCATCCCCCATTAAGTTCATGCCATAGATGAATAAACCTAATCCACCAATAAGACCTGTTAACATAGCAAATACATTCATATTTGTCCTCCTAATTTTAAAATTGTCATCCCATACTTTATTATTATAGTAGATATTAACGCAATTTAAAATACTTTTAACATAGAATTAACATAGAAAACCTTTCTATATTAGAAATATATTTATTTAATAATTTGTTTATCTAATTTATTAGAGAATCTCATTTTATATATTGCTAAAATTTTATTATTTTGGTTTTTCATATTCATACAACAAAATTATGTTAAAATCAATTAAGTTTAAATAACTAGCAATTTAATAAATAAGTCTTTATCTTTTAATATAAATTTAGGCCATCATTGTATAAAAGATATATGTATTTACTTAAACTACTAATCTTATCATCATAGAGAGTAGGTTCTATATTTTAAATGTCCCACATTTAAAGCTTACTAAAACAATAAAAAAAGGAAAGACAAATATAGTCTTTCCTCTTGATTCCATATTATCTCTTTGAGAATTGTGGAGATCTTCTTGCTTTCTTTAATCCGTATTTCTTTCTTTCTGTCATTCTTGAATCTCTTGTTAAGAAACCAGCTTTTTTTAATGATGGTTTCATATTTTCATCAGCTTTTACAAGAGCTCTAGATATACCATGTCTTACTGCTCCTGCTTGACCCGTAAATCCACCACCGTGAACATTTACTAATACATCATATTTATCCTTTGTTTCTGTTAACACTAATGGTTGATTAACTATTACTCTTAATGTTTCTATTGGAAAATAGTTTTCTATATCTCTGTTATTTATTATTACTTTTCCATCTCCAGCTACAAGTCTTACTCTTGCTACTGATTTTTTTCTTCTTCCAGTTCCAAAATACTGTACTTTAGCCATTTTTTTATCCTCCCTTCAGCCTGCAATTAGTATCTTAATTCTAATACTTCTGGTTTTTGAGCTTCTTGATTATGTTCTGCTCCTTTATAAGCCTTTAATTTCTTTAACATTTTTCTTCCTAAAACTCCGCTTGGAAGCATTCTTCTAACTGCTTCTTCAAATACGAACTCAGGTTTTTTAGCTATTGCTTCTCTATATGGTATTTCTTTTAATCCACCTGGATATAATGAATGATGTCTTAATAATTTTTGATCTAATTTTTTACCTGTTAATACAACTTTTTCAACATTTATAACTATTACATTATCACCTGTATCAACATGTGGTGTATATGTAGGTTTATGTTTACCTCTTAATATTGATGCAACTTGGCTAGCTACTCTTCCTAATGGCTTATCAGCAGCGTCAACTATATACCATTTTCTTTCAACTTCATGTGGTTTAGCTATATATGATTTCATCATTTTCCCTCCCTAACTATTTTACATAAAACGTTCTTCTATATAAAGATCCGGGGCTAGTGAATCTATTATACTATACAAACATAATTATTATAATACAATCTGCCCGGTGTGTCAATAACATTAATAAAATACTTCCTTTAAACATAGACCAGATGAAGGCACACATTTGCCTGCTTTTGTTCTATCTTTTGATTTTATAATATACTTTATAGATTCTGGTTCTCTTTTGTTAATACCAATTTGTATCAGTGTTCCTACCATTATTCTTACCATATTATAAAGAAATCCATCTCCTGTAATTATAAACTTTATAAAATCACCACTTTTATTTATTTCAAATTTACTTATGGTTCTTACTGAAGTCTTCACACTACTTCCTTTTGTTTGAAATGCAGAAAAATCATGTGTTCCCATAAAATATTTTGATGCTATTTTCATATTATCTATATTCAGCCTATCCTTAAACTGAAAAATATAGTTTCTACCTATAGCTATAGGCTGAGAACTATTCAAAATCGTATATTCATAAGTTTTACCTTTGCTGCAAAATCTAGAATGAAATTCACTACTAATTTCTTCTGAACTTAAAACTACTATATCTTTTGGCAAATTATTATTAATCACTCTTTTAAGATTTTCAGATGGTATTTTGGTATTAGTAAAAAAATTACATACATACCCTTTAGCATGAACTCCTGAATCTGTTCTACTTGCTCCTATAACCTCTACTTTTTCTTTAGTTATATCACCTATAACTTTCTCCAAAGTACCTTGTAAGGTAATAAACTTATCATTTTTTTGCTTTTGCCATCCATTATAATTTGTTCCATCATATTCAAGTTTTAACTTTATATTTTTCATTAAGTCCACATCCTGCTCCAAATAGATAATATAACTAAAATAAAAGTAAAAGTTATTGCTACATAATCTCTGGAAGAAAAAGAAAGTTCTTTCATCCTAGTTCTTCCTTCTCCCCCTCTATAGCATCTTGCTTCCATTGCCATAGCTAGCTCATCTGCTCGTCTAAATGAACTAATAAAAAGTGGAACTAGTAAAGGTATTAAATTTTTAGCTCTTTGTATCAGATTACCAGACTCAAAGTCTGCACCTCTAGCCATTTGAGCTTTCATAATCTTATCAGTTTCATCCATAAGTGTTGGTATAAATCTTAAAGCTATAGTCATCATCATAGCAAGTTCATGAGCTGGAACTCCTATCTTTCTTAATGGATTCAATAACTTTTCTATGCCATCTGTAAGCTCTATAGGAGATGTTGTTAATGTTAGCAGTGATGTTCCTATTATTAAAAATACTAATCTTAGGACCATAAATACAGCTAACCTTACTCCTTCCTTATATATAGTAATAAACTTCCATTTAAATAATAATGTATCTCCTGGTGTTAAAAATAAATTCAAAATAGCTGTTATTATTACTAATATAAGTATAGGTTTAAGGCCCTTATATATATACTTAAATTTTATTTTTGAAATTAATATAGCTGCTAATGTAAATAGAACTATAAATATATATCCTTTAAAATTATTAACTAAGAAAAGGTCAATTATATATATAAGGGATATAATTATCTTAATCCTTGGATCTAACTTATGCACAAAAGAATCTCCCGGTATGTATTGTCCTATTGTTATATCCTTTATCATTTAATAATTCCCTCACTTTTAAGTGATTTTAATAATTCTTTTTTGGCTTCTTCTATAGTGTAGATATCATCTGGTAAATTAAAACCTTTTTTTCTTAATTTTTGTATTAAATATGTAACTTCTGGTGCTGCTAATCCTATACTTTCAAGAGTATCTACCTCTTTAAATACTTCACAAGGCTTCCCTTGTAATACACATTGTCCTTTATGCATAACTAATATTTTATCTGCAAATTTAGCAACATCTTCCATACTATGTGAAACAAGAATTATAGTCATATTATATTCTTTTCTTAATGCTTGAATTTTACTATATATATCATCTCTAGCTTTAGGGTCTAACCCTGCTGTAGGTTCATCTAATATTAATATTTTAGGTTCCATAGCTACTACCCCTGCTATGGCTACTCTTCTTTTTTGACCTCCACTTAATTCAAAGGGAGATTTGTCCTTGTACATTTCATAATTCAATCCTACTATATTCATTGCTCTTTTTACTCTACTTAAAACTTCTTCCTGATTTAGTCCTAAATTAATGGGTCCAAAAGCAATATCTTTTTCTATAGTTTCTTCAAATAATTGATACTCAGGGTATTGAAATACAAGCCCAACCTTTTTTCTTATGGAACTTAATTTTACCCCTTTATCTGCTATATTTATATCATCTACTATTATCTTTCCTGATTTAGGTTTCAATAACCCATTTATATGCTGGATTAATGTAGACTTACCTGAACCGGTATGCCCAATTAAAGCAACAAATTCTCCATCTTCCATGTTTATATTTATGTTATCTATTGCCTTTTTCTCAAAAGGTGTTCCTTCCATATATACATGTGTTAAATTTTCTATTTTAATTGACATAATTCATCCACCATTTCATCTATAGTTAATATATCTGATGGTATTTCCACATTGTGTTGTCTCAAATAATAGGCTATTTCTGTCATTTGAGGTACATCTAACCCTATTTTCTTCATCATTTCTACTTCTTTAAATATTTCCTTAGGAGTTCCTTCTTTTATTACTTTAGCAGAATCCATTACTATAACTTTATCCGCTTCTACTGCTTCCTCCATAAAATGAGTTATAAGAACTATTGTTATACCATATTTTTTATTTACTTCCTTAATGGTATTAATTACTTCTAGTCTTCCTGAAGGATCTAACATAGCTGTAGGTTCATCAAATATAATGCACTCAGGCCTCATAGCTAATACACCAGCAATAGCTACTCTTTGCTTTTGCCCCCCAGATAATAAATGCGGTGCATGTCTTCTATATTCATACATATTTACCTTTTTGAGTGATTCATCTACTCTAGATCTTATTTCTTCTTGAGGAATTCCTAAATTTTCTGGTCCAAATGCCACATCTTCTTCTACTATAGTAGCTACAATTTGATTATCTGGATTTTGGAAAACCATCCCAGCTTTATTTCTTATGTTCCATGTATTTTCTAAATTCCTAGTATCTAAATTGTCTACATATACTGTACCTTCTGAAGGTATTAAAAGGGAATTCATATGTTTAGCTATAGTTGATTTACCTGATCCATTTCTACCTAAAATAACTACAAAATCACCTTTTTTTATAGTTAAATTAACATCATCTAATGCAATCTTTTGAGTACTATCATCCTCTTTATTGGATTCATACTTATATGTAACATTATTACACTTAATCATCTCATTCATACCAAACACCTCAAACATGAAGCTATAAATTAAAGTTTATATTATAGCAAAATGGGGACTAAGTCAACTTCATACTTAATCCCCAAAGAATTATACTAATTCTAGTATAACTACTTCAGCTCCGTCGCCTCTTCTTGGGCCAACTTTATATATTCTTGTATATCCACCATTTCTTTCAGCATACTTAGGAGCTATTTCATCAAATAGTCTTTGTACTACTGTTTCTTCTGTTACAAAAGAAAGTACTTGTCTTCTTGCATGAAGATCTCCTCTCTTTGCAAGGGTTATCATTTTTTCCGCAATACTTCTAGTTTCTTTAGCTCTAGTTTCTGTAGTTTCTATTTTACCATGCTTTAAAAAACTAGTAACAAGATTTCTAAGCATTGCTTTACGTTGATCAGTTGGACGACCTAATTTACGATATCCTGCCATCTCTCCTATACCTCCTTACCTTAAACTGCCTATATTAACTTTACTAATCTTCACTTTTTCTTAAACCTAATCCTAAGGCTTCTAATTTTTGCTCTACTTCTTCTAAGGATTTTTTACCAAGGTTTCTAACCTTCATCATATCATCCATGCTTCTTTCGCATAGTTCTTGAACTGTATTTATTCCAGCTCTCTTTAAGCAGTTATAACTTCTTACTGAAAGATCTAGTTCCTCAATTGTCATTTCTAGAACTTTTTCTTTCTTATCTTCTTCTTTTTCAACCATGATTTCCATATCATCTGCATGGTCAGTTAAAGTCATAAATAACTTAAAGTGCTCTATAAGAATTTTAGCTGATAAACTTACAGCCTCTTCTGGTCTTATAGTACCATTAGTCCAAACTTCTATAGTTAATTTATCATAGTCTGTTATTTGGCCAACTCTAGTATTTTCAATAGAAAAGTTAACTCTTTTAACAGGTGTATAGATTGAATCTACTGCTATACTTCCTATTGGCATATCCTTAGTTTTGTTTTTGTTTTGAGTTACATAGCCCCTACCACGATTAACGTTGATTTCCATATACATTTTACCATTTTCGTCAAGGGTTGCTATATGTAAATCTTTGTTTATTACTTCAACATCTCCGTCTGTTTTGATATCAGCTGCTGTAACTTCTTTAGGGCCCACTTCATCTATATATATAGTTTTTGGGCCCTCTCCATTCATAGTAAGTGCTAAAGATTTGATGTTAAGAATTAATTCTGTAACATCCTCTTTTACACCTTGCACTGTTGAAAATTCATGAAGAACATTATCAATTTTTATATGGTCTGCAGCAACCCCAGGTAATGATGATAAAAGAATTCTTCTTAAAGCATTACCAAGAGTTGTTCCATAACCTCTTTCTAGTGGTTCAATGACAAATTTACCATAAGAACCATCTTCGGTATTTTCAACACATTCTATTTTTGGCTTTTCTATTTCTAACATTCTTAACCCTCCTCATTTATTAATATTTATACTCTTTGAGGGCAACTGATCTAAATAAATTTATTTATTATTTACTGTATAACTCAACGATTAATGTTTCGTTAACAGGTACATCTATATCTTCTCTTGCTGGTTCTCTTTCTATTTTTTCTTCAAAACCTTCAACATTTCCTGATAACCATGCTGGTAATGTTCTTGGATTTTCTGCAAAAGTCTTGAATTTTTCAGTAGCTTTACTCTTGTCACATACTGTTATAACATCATTAGCTTTAACTTGGTATGATGCTATATCCACCTTTTTGCCATTTACTAAGAAATGTCCATGAGTAACTAATTGTCTAGCTTCTGTTCTTGAGTTACCATATCCTAGTCTATATGCTACATTGTCTAATCTCATTTCTAAAAGTCTTAACAAGTTTTCACCTGTTATTCCTCTTTTTCTATCAGCTTCTTCATAATATCCTCTAAATTGACGTTCTAAGATACCATAAATTCTTTTAGCTTTTTGTTTTTCTCTTAATTGTAATCCATAGTTAGATACTTTTTTTCTACTTTGACCATGTTGTCCTGGTGCGTATCCTCTTCTAGCGAATGCGCATTTATCTGTATAACATCTATCTCCCTTAAGGAATAGTTTTAATCCTTCTCTTCTGCAAAGTCTGCAAGTTGCTCCAGTATATCTAGCCATTAAATTTTACACCTCCTATTACTATATTATATTACTATACTCTTCTTCTCTTTGGTGGTCTACAACCATTATGTGGTATTGGAGTTACATCTTTTATTAAAGTAACTTCTAGACCTGCTGCTTGTAAAGATCTTATAGCAGCTTCTCTTCCTGAGCCTGGTCCTTTTACATAAACTTCTATGCTCTTTAAACCATGTTCCATAGCTGCTTTAGCTGCTGTTTCTGCAGCCATTTGTGCTGCAAATGGTGTGCTTTTTCTTGAACCTCTAAAACCTAATCCACCTGCACTTGCCCAAGATAAAGTATTACCAACGCTATCAGTAATTGTAACTATTGAATTGTTGAAAGTTGATTTTATATGTGCACAACCATGTTCAACATTTTTTCTTTCTTTTCTTCTTCTACTTCTCTTACCTTTCATTCCTGCTGCCATGCTTTTCCCTCCTTACCTTATTTTTTCTTCTTTCCACCTATAGCTCTCTTTGGACCTTTTCTTGTTCTAGCGTTAGTCTTAGTCTTTTGACCTCTAACTGGAAGATTTCTTCTATGTCTTATTCCTCTGTAAGATCCAATTTCAACTAATCTCTTTATGTTAAGTTTTATTTCTCTTCTTAAGTCACCTTCAACTTTTACGTTTTTATTAACGTAATCTCTGATTGCATTAACTTCTTCTTCTGATAGATCTTTAACTCTTGTATCTGGATTTATTCCAGTAGCTTTTAATATTTCTTGAGAAGTTGGTAAGCCAATTCCATATATATATGTTAGACCAATTTCTACTCTTTTTTCCTTTGGTAGGTCTATGCCTGAAATTCTTGCCATTAAAGTTTACACCTCCTGAATTCCTACTTATTAATTTTTATTTATATTAAAGTTTTAGGCCAATGATATATTTTTAATATCATAGTCAGCCGCTCCTAAAACCATTTATTAGCCTTGTTTTTGTTTGTGTTTAGGATTTTCACAAATAACCATTACTTTACCTTTTCTTCTTATAACCTTGCATTTTTCGCATATAGGTTTAACTGATGGTCTTACTTTCATCAATAACCCCTCCTTATTATTTGGCTCTCCAGGTTATTCTTCCTCTGGTTAAATCGTATGGAGAAAGTTCTACAGTTACTTTATCACCTGGTAAAATTCTTATAAAATTCATTCTTAATTTTCCTGATATATGTGCAATTATTTTATGACCGCTTTCTAATTCTACTTCAAACATAGCATTAGGTAGAGATTCTAAAACAGTACCTTGCATTTCAATTACATCATCTTTTGACATAAGGCATTCAAACCTCCTTGTTAACTTGATGAGACTGTATAAATCTTTTTATTACAGAATTTTTAATGTTGTTACCTGTTGCCTTTAGATCTATTATATCTTCACAAATAATATTGGTAAATATCAAATGTTTAATTTTTTTCTTTTTAGGTTTATCTAAAGTATGAATATTTCCATCACAAATATATACATAATTTTCATCTAGTATATCTATTATAATGAAACTATTATCTTTATCCCTACCTGCTCTTGATAAAACTAATCTACCAATCTGGCACTCTTTAGCCAATATATTCACCTCTATTAAATTAAAGTGGTTATTTTAGGTCCTTCGTTTAATATAGCCACAGTATTTTCATAATGAGCAGATAAACTACCATCTACAGTAACTACAGTCCACTTATTTGGTTGAACTTTTACATTGAAATCTCCTATATTAACCATAGGCTCAATAGCTAAACACATTCCTTTTGATAATTTAGGTCCCCTGCCTGGTCTACCAAAGTTAGGTATTTCTGGATCTTCATGCATATCTTTTCCTATGCCATGACCTACGTAATCCCTTACAATAGAAAATCCATAACTTTCAACATATTCTTGAATAGCTGCAGATATATCAGTTAATCTATTGCCAACTTTAGCTTTTTCTATACCTTTAAAAAAACTATTTTGGGTAACTTCTATTAGCTTAGCAGCTTCTTCAGATACATTTCCTACTGGAAATGTTCTTGCTGCATCACCCTGATATCCATTTAAAATAGCTCCACAGTCTATACTAATTATGTCTCCTTCATTTAGAATTCTATCTTTATTTGGTATTCCATGAACTACTTCATTATTAACAGATGCACATATAGAAGCTGGGAAACCATAATATCCTTTAAAAGACGGTTTGGCATTTCTGCCTAATATAATCTCTTCTGCAATTCTATCTAATTCTCCAGTACTTATTCCTGGTTTTACATGCTTTTCTAAAGTTTCTAAGGCTTCAGCAACAACTTTTCCTGCTTTTATCATATATTCTATTTCAGAATCAGTTTTGATTATTATCATTATTTATATCTCCCTAAAATATTTGAAATGTTTCCAAATACCTTATCAATTGCTTCAGTCCCATCAACTTCTGAGATTATACCATTGTCTTTATAATAATTTATAAGCGGATAAGTTTGTTTGCTGTAAACTTCTAATCTTTCTTTAACTGTTGCTTCTGTATCATCTTTTCTTTGAATTAATTCATTATCACATATATCACATTTTCCTTCTACTTTAGGAGGATTAAATCTTATGTGATAACTTGCACCACAAGATGTGCAAACTCTTCTACCAGTCATTCTTTCCAAGATAAATTCTTCAGGCACTTTAGTTAATATCGCCACATCTAAATCCTTATTGATGCCCTTTAAAAATTCATCTAAAGCTTCTGCTTGAGCAACTGTTCTTGGAAAACCATCTAAAAGGAAACCATTATCACAATCATCTTTTGTTAATCTATCTTTAACTATTCCTATAGTTACCTCATCTGGCACTAATTGACCATTATCTATATATCTTTTTGCTTCTATTCCTAAAGGAGTTTTTTCCTTTATGTTTGCCCTAAATATATCACCTGTTGATATATGAGGAATAGAAAATTTTTCACTTATTAATTTTGCTTGAGTTCCTTTACCTGCTCCTGGAGGACCTAACAAAATTACACGCATCCATAATCATCTCCAAAACATTTTTATTTTAAGAAACCTTGATAGTGACGCATAACTAATTGAGATTCCATTTGTCTTATAGTATCTAATGCAAATCCAACCATAATTAACATACTTGTTCCTCCAAAGGATATGCCTTGGAACTTACTATATGTTGCCATAATTATTGGAAATATTGCTATAATAGCTGCAAAAGTTCCCCCAATTATAGAGCTCTTTGTTATTACTCTTTCTATATATTCTGCTGTAGGTTCCCCTGGTCTTATTCCTGGTATAAATCCGGATGATTTATGCATGTTTTCTGACATTTCATCAGGTTTAAAAGTTACCACTGTATAAAACCAAGTAAAGAACACTGTTAATACAAAATATAACACAATATAAGCAATACTTTTATCTCTAAAAGGACTGTATTTATTTAAAGTAATAAACTTATAAAAAGCTGATTCTGGCCAAAATTGACCAATGGTAAGTGGAAACTGCATCACTGATATAGCAAATATAATACCTATAACCGCAGAGGAATTAACATTTATTGGTATGTGTGTAGATTGACCTTTATAAATTTTATTTCCTACTGCTCTCCCAGCATATTGGACAGGTATCCTTCTTTCGGCTAAGTTCATTATTACAACTAATAAGAATAATGCTAAAGCTATTACTATAAACACTATAACTTCTACAAAATTTACTGTTTCAGCCTTTTGAAGTCCTACTATGCTATATATAGTTGACGGGAATCTAGATACTATGTTAACAAATATTATTAGTGATATTCCGTTACCTATACCTTTTTCTGTTATCTTATCACCGTACCACATTAAAAAAGTTGATGCAGTAGTTAATGTTATTATAATTATGAATAAATTTAACTTTGATCCATCTCTAAGTGCTCCAGCACGAGCAATTATCGCATATGTACTGAATGCTTGAATAACACCAAGTATAACTGCACCATACCTAGTATATTGTTGAATTTTTTTTCTTCCCTCTTCTCCTTCTTTTGAAAGACTTTCTAAAGAAGGTAATGCAATTGTAAGTAACTGCATTATAATCGAAGAGTTAATATACGGTACAACACCCATAGCAAATATACTAAATCTACTAAAAGCTCCTCCGGATATTAAATCATAAAATCCAAATAATGATCCGTTTTGTGTGAGATTAGCCAATTTAGATGTATCAATTCCAGGAACTGGGATATAGTTTCCCATCCTGAAAATTGCTATCATAAATAAAGTAAAAATTAATCTTTTCCTTAAATCGGGAACCTTCCAAGCATTACGTAGGGTTGATAGCATTTATATCACCTCAACTTTTCCTCCTGCTGCTTCTATCTTTTCAATAGCTGATTTAGAGAACTTTGCTGCTTTAACAGTTAATTTTTTTTCTATGTTTCCATTTCCTAAAATTTTAACTCCATCTTTAACCTTTTTTACTACTCTTTTTTCAACTAAAAGTTCTGGAGTTACAACTGTTCCATCCTCAAAGCAATTTAATCTATCAAGATTTATTGCTGCATATTCTTTAGCAAATATGTTTTTGAAACCTCTTTTTGGAAGTCTTCTATATAATGGCATTTGACCACCTTCAAAACCTGGTCTTACTCCACCACCGCTTCTAGAGTTTTGTCCGTTTTGACCTTTTCCGCTTGTTTTACCTAATCCAGAACCTGTTCCTCTACCTACTCTTTTTGATGCTTTATTTGCACCTTCAGCTGCTTTTAATTCGTGAAGTTTCATATAATTACACCTCCTCTTACTATGCTTCTTCTACTTTTAATAAGTAACTTACCTTTTTTATCATTCCACTTATTTGAGGAGTTTCCTCATGTTCAACTATGTTACCAATCTTTTTTAGTCCAAGAGCATTAACAGTAGCTATTTGATCTTTTTTTCTACCTATTAAGCTCTTAACTAATGTTATTTTAACCTTAGCCACGGCCAGTTACCTCCTAACCTAAAATCTCTTCTACAGTCTTACCTCTAAGTTTAGCTATATCCTCAACTGTTCTTAATCTTGCTAATCCGTCTATTGTAGCATTAATCATGTTTTTAGGATTATTAGAACCTTTTGATTTAGCTCTAACGTCTTTTAATCCAGCAAGTTCAAGTACGGCTCTAACAGGTCCACCTGCTATAACTCCTGTACCTTCTTTAGCTGTCATTATAAGAACTTCTCCCTTACCAAACTTTCCGATTATATCGTGTGGTACAGTAGTTCCTACTGTTTTAACTTCAACTATATTCTTTTTAGCATCTTCTATTGCTTTTCTTATTGCTTCAGGTATTTCTATAGATTTTCCTGTACCAACACCAACGTGTCCTGCTTCATCTCCAACAACAACTAGTACGCTAAATCTAAAGTTTCTACCACCTTTAACAACCTTAGCAACTCTGTTTATATGGACAACTTTTTCTTTTAAATTTAAAGTGCTAGGATCAATTCTCATTTATTTCCCTCCTTTTTTTAAAAATCAAGACCTGCTTCTCTTGCACCTTCTGCAAGTTCTTTAACTCTTCCGTGATATATAAATCCGCCTCTATCAAATACGACTTTGTTTAAGCCTTTTTCTAACGCTTTTTCAGCTATGATTTTTCCAACTAATTTAGCGCCTTCTTTGTTGCTACCTGCACCATCGAATCCTTTTTCTGTGCTTGATGCAGCAACTAATGTTTTTCCTTCTACATCATCTATTAATTGAGCATATATATGTTTTTCACTTCTATATACTGATAGTCTTGGACGTTCAGCTGTTCCAAAAATCTTTTTACGAACTCTCATGTGACGTCTTGTTCTTGATTTAGATCTATCATTTTTCTTAAACATAGGTTTCACTCCTTTCCGTTATTTCTTACCAGTCTTACCTTCCTTACGTCTTATAACTTCATTTTCGTATTTAATTCCTTTTCCTTTGTAAGGTTCAGGTTTTCTCCATTTTCTTATGTCTGCTGCTACAGCACCTACTAATTCTTTATCTATACCTTTAACTTTTACCTTGGTTCCACCTTCAACTTCAAAATCCACTCCTGAAACTGCTTCCATTTCAACTGGATGTGAGAATCCAAGGCTAAGTACTAATTTCTTTCCTTGTAATTGTGCTCTATAACCAACACCTACTAGTTCTAATGTTTTAACGTATCCTTCATTAACTCCTGTTACCATGTTGTTTATTAAAGCTCTTGTTAATCCATGAAGAGCTCTTACATCTTTATGATCATTGTCTCTAGTTACAACTACTGAATTATCTTCTACAGCTATGTTTACTTTTTTGTTCATAGCTTTTACTAACTCTCCCTTTGGTCCTTTTACAGTAACAACGTTATCTGGTGTTACTGTAACAGTTACTCCATTAGGGATAGCTACTGGAAGTTTTCCTACTCTTGACATTTATTGCACCTCCTATTCTCCAATTACCATATGTAGCAAAGTACTTCTCCGCCAACGCCTAATTTTCTTGCTTCTCTATCTGTAACAATTCCTTTAGAAGTAGAAACTACAGCTACTCCTAGACCGTTTAAAACTTTAGGAGTTTCATCTTTTCTACAATAAACTCTTAGACCTGGTTTTGATATTCTTTTAAGACCAGTTATTATTCTTTCTTTGTTTTGTCCGTATTTCATTGTGATTCTTAGCATATCTACAGAACCATCTCTGTATTCTTCTAAATCTCTTATATAACCTTCTGTAAGCATTATATTTGCTATGGCTTTTTTTATGTTAGATGAAGGAACTTCTACTACTTCATGTCTAACTATATTTGCGTTTCTTATACGTGTTAATAAATCTGCTATTGGATCAGACATTACCATTTATTTTGCCTCCTTTCGCTTTTCGAATATTACCAGCTGGCTTTTTTGCATCCAGGGATTTCACCCTTATAAGCAAGCTCTCTAAAACATATACGACAGATACCGTATTTTTTCAATACTGAATGTGGTCTTCCACAAATTCTGCATCTTGTATAAGCTCTACTTGAGTATTTTGGTGTTTTATTCCACTTTTCTATTAAAGCTTTACGTGCCATAGATTTCCCTCCTTATTAACGAACAAATGGCATTCCAAGGAATCTTAATAACTCTCTTGCTTCCTCGTCAGTCTTTGCAGTTGTTACAAAAATTATATCCATACCTCTAATTTTATCAATCTTATCATATTCTATTTCTGGGAATATTAATTGTTCTTTTATTCCTATAGCATAGTTTCCTCTTCCATCAAATGATTTGCTTGAAACTCCGCTGAAATCTCTAACTCTAGGTAAAGCTACATTTATTAATTTATCTGCAAATTCATACATGTTTTGCTTTCTTAATGTAACTTTGCATCCTAGTGGCATATTTTCTCTTATTTTAAAGTTAGCTACTGATTTTTTAGCTTTAGTTAATATTGGTTTTTGACCAGTTATTTTAGCTAAATCTTCTACTGCTGCTTCAAGAGCTTTTTGATTCTCTTTAGCTTCACCAACACCCATATTGATAACTATTTTTTCAAGTTTTGGTACTTCCATTATATTTTTATATCCGAACTTATCCATTAAAGCTGATACAACTTCTTTTTCATACTTTTCTTGTAATCTTGGCATCATCCTTTATACCTCCTTTCAAGAATTAAAATGTTTCTCCGCACTTTTTGCATACTCTTACTTTTGTTCCATCTTCTAAAATCTTATTACTGATTCTAGTAGCTGATTTGCATTTATTACAATATAGCATTACTTTTGAGCTAAATATTGGGGCTTCTTTATGTATTATTCCACCCTGCATATTTTCTCTATTTGGTTTTTGGTGTTTAGTTACTACATTTACATCTTTAACTACTACTTTACCTTTTTTAGGTAATGCAGATAAAACTTCTCCAATTTTACCTTTATCTTTACCAGATATAACAATAACTGTATCTTTTTTTCTTACATGTATTTTGCTCATTATTTAGCCACCTCCTTGTATTATTATAAAACTTCAGGTGCTAATGATAGTATTTTATTGAACTCTTTATCCCTTAGCTCCCTTGCAACTGGTCCAAAAATACGAGTTCCTTTTGGGTTCTTATCATCTTTTATTATAACTGCTGCATTTTCATCAAATTTTATGTAAGAACCATCTGCTCTTCTTAATCCTTTAACTGATCTTACTATAACAGCCTTTACAACTTCACCTTTTTTAACAACACCGCCTGGTGTTGCACTTTTAACACTAGCAACTATTACATCTCCGATATTTCCCCATTTTCTGTGGGAACCACCTAAAACTCTTATACACATAATTTCCTTTGCTCCGGAATTATCTGCTACCTTTAATCTTGTTTGTTGCTGAATCATGTAAAATACCCTCCTTTCGGCTTCTTGCTACAAACTATTTAGCTTTTTCTACTATTTCAACAAGTCTCCATCTTTTTTGTTTTGATAATGGTCTTGTTTCCATTATTAATACTCTATCATTTATATTAGCTGTATTATTTTCATCATGAGCTTTGAACTTAGTAGTTCTGTTCATAATTTTACCATATAATGGATGACGAACCTTTGTTTCTACTGCAACTACGATTGTCTTATCCATTTTATTTGAAACTACTCTACCGATTCTTGTCTTTCTATTTGATCTTTCCACAGGATTTACCTCCCTTCAGTTTTACTGTTGATATGCTCTTATCTCTTCTTCTCTTAAGATAGTTTTAATTTGAGCTATTGATTTTTTCACTTCTCTAATTCTCATTGGGTTTTCTAACTGACCTGTAGCTAATTGAAATCTTAAATTGAATAATTCCGCTTTTAGATCATTTAACTTTGATTGTAACTCTTGTGGGCTGCTTTTTCTTAATTCTTGTAATTCTCTAGCCTTCATTTACTTCACCACCCATTTCTTCAAAATCTCTTCTTGTTACAAACTTAGTTTTAACTGGTAGTTTGTGTGAAGCAAGTCTCATAGCTTCTCTTGCAACTGTTTCACTTACACCAGAGATTTCAAATAAAACTCTACCTGGTTTTACAACAGCTACCCAGTATTCTGGTGAACCTTTACCAGAACCCATACGTGTTTCTGCTGGCTTTTCTGTTACAGGCTTATCTGGGAAGATTTTTATCCAAACCTTTCCTCCTCTTTTAACGTATCTGTTGATCGCTATTCTGGCAGCTTCTATTTGGTTGCTTGTAATCCAACCACATTCAGTTGCTTGTATTCCGAAATCACCGTATGCTATGAAGTTACCTCTTGTAGCTTTACCCTTCATTCTGCCACGTTGTACTTTACGACGCTTAACTCTTTTAGGCATTAACATATGTTATTCCTCCTTCCTTATGCGTTAGCTTCTTCCTTTTCATTTATATTCTTTCTAGCTGGAAGAACTTCCCCTCTATATACCCAAACTTTAACACCAATTTTACCATAAGTAGTATCAGCTTCCGCAAATCCATAATCAATATCTGCTCTCAAAGTTTGTAGTGGAATTGTTCCTTCATGATATTGTTCTGTTCTAGCTATTTCTGCTCCACCAAGTCTTCCTGAACAAGCTGTTTTTATACCTTTAATACCTGTTTTCATTGCTCTTTGTATAGATTGTTTCATAGCTCTTCTGAAAGCTATTCTCTTTTCTAATTGTTGAGCTATATTTTCAGCTATTAATTGAGCATCTCCCTCAGGTCTTTTAACTTCTACTATATTTATTAAAATATTTTTGTTTGAAACTATTTGTTGAAGTTTATTTTTTAGTGATTCAATTCCTTGACCACCTTTTCCTATAATCATACCTGGTTTAGCAGTATATATATTTAACTTTATTCTTTTTGCCGCTCTTTCAATTTCTATTCTTGATACACCAGCAGCATAAGAATTCTTTTTAACAAAGTTTCTTATTTTGTGGTCTTCTACTAGGTTATCTGCAAAATTTTTCTTATCAGCATACCATTTAGCATCCCATTCTTTAATTACGCCGACTCTTAAGCCGTGTGGATGTACTTTTTGACCCATCGAATTCCCTCCTCTTCTTAAACTCTTTCTTTAACAACTAAAGTTAAATGACTTGTTCTCTTTCTTATTCTAAACGCTCTACCTTGAGCATGTGGTTGATATCTTTTTAATGTTGGTCCTTGACCTACATGCGCTTCTGATATATATAAACTATTAACATCTAGATTTAAATTGTTTTCTGCATTTGCTACAGCTGATTTTAAAGCTTTATAAATTACTTCCGCAGCATCCTTTGGAGTGTATTTTAATATAGCAAATGCTTCATTAACATCTTTACCTCTTACTAAGTCAAGAACAACCCCAATCTTGCTTGGAGACATTCTTACATATCTAACTATCGCCTTAGCTTCCATTGAATTTTACCTCCTTCCAGCTTATCTTAAACGAGATGATTTTTCTGACTTGTCATCATGTCCTCTGTAAGTTCTAGTAAGAACAAATTCTCCTAACTTATGACCTACCATGTCTTCAGTTATGTAAACAGGAACATGTTTTCTTCCATCATGAACAGCAATAGTATGGCCGATCATTTGTGGGAATATTGTTGAACTTCTTGACCAAGTCTTTAAAACTTTCTTTTCTCCATTTTTATTCATTTCGTTTATTCTTTTTAAAAGTACCTCTTGAATATATGGTCCTTTTTTAACTGATCTACTCACTATATTTGCCTCCCTTCGCGCAATCATATGATTATAAGATTGAAGAGAATATTAATATTCTCTTCAAACTATTTATCATTTCTTCTCTTAACAATAAATCTATCAGAGTATTTTTTATTCTTTCTTGTTTTATATCCAAGTGCTGGTTTACCCCATGGAGTACGTGGACTTGGATGTCCGATAGGAGATCTACCTTCACCACCACCATGTGGATGGTCATTAGGATTCATTACAGAACCTCTTACTGTAGGTCTTACTCCCATATGTCTCTTTCTTCCGGCTTTACCTATGTTAACAATTTCGTTTGTTTGGTTAGATACAACACCTATAGTTGCTCTACATTCAACTCTTATGTATCTAACTTCTCCACTAGGTAATCTTACTTGAGAATAATCTCCCTCTTTAGCCATAAGTTGCGCTGAGTTACCTGCTGATCTAACAAGTTGTGCTCCTTTTCCAGGTGCTAACTCTATATTATGAATAACTGTACCTACTGGTATATTTCTTATTGGCAAACAGTTACCTACTTTTATATCTGATTCTGCTCCAGATACTACTGTATCTCCAACCTTTAATCCAACTGGTGCAATTATATATCTCTTTTCACCATCAGCATATACTACAAGTGCTATAAATGCTGTTCTGTTTGGATCATATTCTACACTAACAACTTTTGCTGGAATATTATCCTTATTTCTCTTAAAATCTATTACTCTATATTTTCTTTTAGCTCCGCCACCAATATGACGAACTGTTATTTTACCATTTGCGTTTCTTCCACCACTTTTCTTTAATGAAACAAGAAGTGATTTTTCTGGTGTGCTTGTTGTTATTTCTTCAAAAGTACACATAGTCATTTCTCTTCTTGTAGGAGTGGTAGGTCTAAAACCTTTAACAGCCATTTGTTTCCCTCCTTCTTTAGCTTATCTGGCTCTCGCCAATAACGGCTTTATTGTTTATAGTCCTTCGAAGAATTCAATTGTTTTACTATCTTCTGTTAACTTAACAATAGCTTTTTTATAATCTGCTCTTTTTCCTATGTGAACACCAACTCTTTTAGTTTTTCCCATAGTTCTAGCTGTTTTAACATCTTCAACTTTAACGTCAAATATTGTTTCAATAGCATTTTTAATTTGAGATTTATTAGCATGTATATCTACTACAAAGGTGTACTTTTTCTCAGCCATTGAAGCCATTGTTTTTTCAGTAATAAGAGGTCTTCTTATTATATCGTAGTTAGTTAGCTTCATTATGCATACACCTCCTCAATTTTGGATACAGCATCCTTAGTTATAACAACTTTGTTGTATTTTAATATATCATATACATTAATGTTGTTTACTGGAATAACCTGTACTCCTGCAATGTTTCTTGCTGATTTATAAACATTTTCTTCAACATTGTTTGTTATAATTAAAGTTTTCTTTGCATCAAATGCATTAAGTATTTTAACTACTTCTTTAGTTTTTGGTGCTTCTAATTTTATTTCATCAACAACTACCATTAAGTTTTCATTAACTTTTGAAGTTAATGCTGACTTTAAAGCAACTTTCTTCATTGATTTAGGTATTGACATTCTGTAGTCTCTTGGCTTTGGTGCAAAAACAACTCCACCATGTATCCATTGTGGTGCTCTTATTGAACCTTGTCTTGCTCTACCTGTTCCCTTTTGTCTCCAAGGCTTTATTCCGCCTCCTGAAACCTCAGCTCTTGTTTTAGCTGATTGAGTTCCTTGTCTTTTATTTGCTAGCAATGCTTTTACTACTTGATGCATAGCATATGTATTTACCTCTACACCAAATACACTATCTGCTAATTGTAAATCTCCAACTTTTTCTCCGTTTTGGTTAAATAAATCTACTTTAGGCATTCTGCATCCTCCTTTCTACTTAAATTAAGCCTTAACTGTATTTCTTATTTGTACTAAACCTTTATTTGGTCCTGGTACTCCGCCTTTTATTAATATTAGATTTTTTTCAGGTATTATTCTAACAACTTCAAGATTTAAAACTGTTGTATTAACATTACCCATATGTCCTGGCATTCTCTTGCTCTTAAATGTTCTTGATGGATCTGAAGAAGCACCCATTGAACCAACTGCTCTGTGGAACTTTGAACCGTGGCTCATTGGTCCTCTATGAGCATTCCATCTTTTGATTGTTCCTTGGAATCCCTTACCCTTTGAAACTCCAGATATATCAACTCTATCTCCTGCTTCAAAAACATCTACTTTAATTTCTTGACCTATTTCCAAGCCATTTAAATCTTCTAATTTAAATTCTTTTATATGTCTTTTAACTGCAACACCCGCTTTTGCAAAGTGTCCTTTTATTGGTTTATTTCTTAGTTTTTCTCTTATATCACCAAAAGCAACCTGTATTGCTTCATAGCCGTCCTTTTCTACAGTTTTCTTTTGTATAACTGTACATGGACCTGCTTCTATTACAGTAACTGGTATAACTTTACCATTTTCATTAAATATTTGAGTCATACCAAGCTTTTTACCTAATATAGCTTTTTTCATTTCTTTGCACCTCCTCAACATATTAGCGGATCACATTTATCCATGCAATCATAATAGTTAGTAATAGATTTTTCTATTACTTAATTATAGTTTTATTTCTATATCTACTCCAGCTGGTAAATCTAATCTCATTAATGCATCAACAGTTTTTGGTGATGGACTAATTATATCGATTAGTCTTTTATGAGTTCTTATTTCGAACTGTTCTCTAGAGTCTTTGTATTTATGTGGAGCTCTTAAAATAGTAACAACATCTTTTTCTGTTGGTAGAGGTACTGGACCTGCAACCTTAGCTCCTGTTGTTTTAGCAGTTTCTACGATTTTTAAAGCTGATTGATCTAATAAACTGTGATCAAAAGCTTTTAATCTTATTCTTATTTTTTGTTTTGCCATTTAATGTTCCCTCCTTTTCTGGTACGTTTCACTTATTACGCACAACAGCGGAAATATTCTGTAAACTGCTCCGGGTGTTGCATATTTTTTATAAACACACCATTAGCATTATATTTATCAGAATAACCGTCACCAGGTTCTAGACCTTAGTTTGCTTAATCAAGAATTTCCCGTAAGTGCGGCAACCTCTTGAATTATCGCTGTTATTACATTACAACTTCTATAGTATACACTATTTTTTTTATTTTGACAAGTATTTTTAATTTTAAACTTTTTTAAAAAATTCATTTGCATATTTACATATATTAAATTTATTTTTATAAACAAAAGGAAAGAGCGTCCTCTTTCCTTTTAAATATCATATATTTATATGTTAGCCTAACTATTTAGATTTAAAATTATTCAGATATTGTTGTAACAACTCCTGAACCTACTGTTCTTCCACCTTCTCTGATAGCGAATCTTAAGTTTTCGTGCATTGCTACTGGTGTGATTAATTCTACTGCCATATCTATGTGGTCTCCAGGCATTACCATTTCTACTCCTTCTGGTAAGTTGATTGATCCTGTAACATCTGTTGTTCTGAAGTAGAATTGTGGTCTGTATCCGTTAAAGAATGGTGTATGTCTTCCACCTTCTTCTTTCTTTAATACGTATACTTGACCTACGAATTTTTTGTGTGGTGTTACTGAACCTGGTTTTGCTAATACTTGGCCTCTTTGGATTTCGTCTCTTTGGATACCTCTTAATAATGCTCCTATGTTGTCTCCTGCCATTGCTTCATCAAGTATTTTTCTGAACATTTCTATTCCTGTACATACTGTCTTTGATACTTCTTCTTTCATTCCGATTAATTCTACTTCATCTCCTGTATGTAGAACTCCTCTTTCAACTCTTCCTGTTGCAACTGTTCCTCTTCCTGTTATTGTAAATACATCTTCTACTGGCATTAAGAATGGTTGATCTGTTGCTCTTTCTGGTGTTGGTATATAGCTATCTATTGCTTCCATTAATTCATCTATGCATTTTGTTTTTTCTGCATTGTCTTGGTTTTCTAATACTTCTAATGCTGATCCTACTACGATTGGAGTATCATCTCCTGGGAATCCATATTCATTTAATAATTCTCTTACTTCCATTTCAACTAATTCTATTAATTCTGGATCATCTACTTGGTCAGCTTTATTTAAGAATACTACTATATATTGTACTCCAACTCTTGATGCTAGTAGTATATGTTCTCTTGTTTGTGGCATTGGACCATCTGCTGCTGATACAACTAAGATTGCTCCATCCATTTGCGCTGCTCCTGTTATCATGTTCTTTACATAGTCAGCATGTCCTGGGCAGTCTACGTGTGCATAGTGTCTGTTTGCTGTTTCATACTCTACGTGTGATGTATTGATTGTGATTCCTCTTTCTTTTTCTTCTGGAGCTTTATCTATTTCATCATACTTTGTTGCTGATGCTCCTCCTTTTTGTGCTAATACTGTTGTAATTGCTGCTGTTAATGTTGTCTTACCGTGGTCTACGTGACCTATTGTTCCTATGTTTACATGAGGTTTGCTTCTTTCAAATTTTGCTTTTGCCATTTTTTATTTCCTCCTTTTATTTTCATACTATTTTATATTATTTTCTTTCTCCAATTACTTTATCCTGAATGCTCTTTGGAACTTCTTCATAATGATCAAATTGCATTACATAAACGCCTCTACCTTGAGTCTTAGATCTTAATGTAGTAGCATATCCAAACATTTCTGAAAGTGGTACGAAGGCTCTTATTACTTCTGCACCTGCTCTTGGAGTCATTCCTTCTATTCTACCTCTTCTTGAGTTGATGTCACCTATTACATC
This sequence comes from Clostridium sporogenes, assembly GCA_019933195.1. NCBI lineage: Bacteria > Bacillati > Bacillota > Clostridia > Eubacteriales > Clostridiaceae > Clostridium > Clostridium sporogenes. The sequence goes on along the minus strand of CP082942.1, from coordinate 2,402,562 downwards.
ACCCATATATTCTTCTGGTACAACTACTTCAACTTTCATTGAAGGTTCTAATAATACAGCGTCTGCTTTTGACATAGCATTTTTAAATGCCATAGAACCTGCAATTTTGAAGGCCATTTCTGATGAGTCAACATCATGGTATGATCCATCAAATAATTTAACTTTAAAGTTAATAACAGGGTATCCTGCGATTATACCGCTTTGTGAAGCTTCTTGTATACCATTATCAATTGCTGGAATGTATTCTTTTGGTATTGCTCCACCAACTACTGCATTTTCGAATTCATATTCTCCCTCAGTTGGCATCATTTCAATCCAACAATGTCCGTATTGTCCACGTCCACCTGATTGTCTTACAAACTTACCTTCAGCTTTAACATGCTTTCTAATAGTTTCTTTGTAAGCAACTTGTGGTTGACCTACGTTACATTCAACTTTAAATTCTCTTATAAGTCTATCAACGATTATTTCAAGATGAAGTTCTCCCATACCTGCTATAATTGTTTGACCTGTTTCTTGATTTGTATATGTTCTAAATGTTGGATCTTCTTCTGCAAGTTTTGCTAAAGCTATACCCATTTTTTCTTGACCAGCTTTTGTTTTTGGTTCTATTGATACGTCTATAACTGGTTCTGGGAATTCCATGTTTTCAAGTATAATTGGGTTTGCATCATCACAAAGTGTATCTCCTGTAGTTGTATCCTTAAGACCAACTATAGCCCCTAAATCTCCAGCTTTTAATTCTTCAACTTCTTCTCTGTGATTAGCATGCATTTTTACTAATCTTCCTATTCTTTCTCTCTTACCCTTATTAGAGTTAAATACATATGTACCGCTCTTCATTGTTCCAGAGTAAATTCTAGTAAATGCTAATTTACCAATAAATGGGTCTGTTGCTATCTTAAATGCTAATGCTGCTAATGGAGCTTTTGCATCTGCTGGTCTTGTCATTTCTTCACCTGTTGTAGGTTCTGTTCCTTTAACATCTTCGATATCTAATGGTGAAGGCATGAATTCAACTATAGCATCTAATAATGGTTGAACACCCTTATTTTTATAAGCTGATCCACAAAGAACTGGTACTATTTTATTTGCTAAAACACCTTTTCTTAAAGCTACTTTAATTTCTTCTACAGAAATTTCTTCACCTTCTAGGTATTTCATCATTAATTCTTCATCTATTTCTGAAACAGCTTCTAATAACATTGTTCTATATTCTTCAGCTATTTCTTTCATATCTTCTGGAATTTCTGTTTCATCCATTACAGTTCCTAAATCATCTTTGTAAATAATAGCATCATTTTTTACAAGATCTATAATTCCAGAGAATGAATCTTCTGCTCCTATTGGTAATTGAAGTGGAACTGCATTTGCATGCAATCTTTCTCTTAGTGTACCTACAGACATTAAGAAGTCTGCTCCTAATTTATCCATTTTATTTATAAATACCATTCTTGGTACTTTGTAATTATCCGCCTGTCTCCATACTGTTTCTGTTTGTGGTTCAACACCACTTTTTGCGTCTAGTATTGTTACAGCACCATCTAATACTCTTAGAGATCTTTCAACTTCAACTGTAAAATCTACGTGTCCTGGTGTATCTATTATATTTACTTGATGGTCTTTCCAAAAACAAGTTGTTGCTGCAGAAGTAATTGTTATACCTCTTTCTTGTTCTTGTGCCATCCAGTCCATTGTAGCTCCACCCTCATGAGTTTCACCTATTTTATGAGTTTTTCCTGTATAGAATAATATACGTTCTGTTGCTGTAGTTTTTCCTGCATCTATATGGGCCATAATTCCGATATTACGAAATTTTGCCAATGGATATTCTTTGTTCGCCAATTGCTTTTCCTCCCATCGTTTCAAATTCAAATTTGACAAAACTGTTTTGGCACAGCCAAAACAGTTTTGTATTAGTATCTGTAATGTGCGAAAGCTTTGTTTGCTTCTGCCATTTTGTGTGTGTCTTCTCTTTTCTTAACAGCTGCTCCAGTATTATTAGATGCGTCTAACAATTCTCCTGCTAGTCTTTCTCTCATGCTTCTTTCGCCTCTTTTTCTAGCGGCAATTAGCATCCATCTAATTCCTAAAGTCTGTCTTCTTTCTGGTCTAACTTCGATTGGAACTTGATATGTAGCTCCACCTATTCTTCTTGCTTTTACTTCAAGTAAAGGCATTATGTTGTTCATTGCAGTTTCAAAAACTTCCATTGCATCTTTACCTGATTTTTCTGCTATTATTTCAAAAGCATCGTAGCATATTTTTTGTGCTACTCCTCTTTTACCATCTAACATTATGCTGTTTATTAATTTTGTAACAACCTTACTGTTATATAATGGATCTGGTAATACATCTCTCTTTGCTATATGTCCTTTTCTTGGCACTTTTCTTCCCTCCTTAACATTAAGTTTAAGTTCATAGGTACTCGACATAACCTAGCCGTAAAGCGCTCTGAACTTCTGCAAATTAATATAAACTATATATCTATATAAACGCCGAAGACATAGCACTATCATTCTAAAAAATTACATCAAATACTGCGTACTATTTTTGCTTTGGTTTTTTAGCACCATATTTTGATCTGGATTGCATTCTATTAGCTACTCCAGCTGCATCTAATGCCCCTCTTACGATATGGTATCTTACACCTGGTAAGTCCTTAACTCTTCCACCCCTTATAAGAACAACACTATGTTCTTGTAAGTTGTGACCTACTCCTGGTATGTAAGCTGTAACTTCATATCCATTTGTAAGTCTAACTCTAGCAACTTTTCTTAAAGCTGAGTTAGGCTTTTTAGGAGTTGTTGTTTTTACAACTGTACAAACTCCTCTTTTTTGTGGGCATTCTTTTAATGCTGGTGAGTTTGATGCTGATGCTAATGTCTTTCTGCCTTTTCTTACTAATTGGCTAATTGTTGGCATACGTGCACCTCCTTCATAATTAGATAAATAAATTATTCTATAAATATGCCTAATTGGCTACTTATTAGCTAATGTTTATTTCAGTAATGCTGCTATAGCAGCACTTACATCAATACCACAAAGTCGTCCTAAGTCTTTCATTGTATCAACCTTTATTATATCTATGGAATTCTCCTCAGCCAATTCTATAAGTGGTTTTATTAAACTTTCATCCGCATCCTTAGATACATATAAAGTTTTAACAGTGTTATTTTTCAAAGCTTTAACTGTTTGTTTAACCCCTACAACTTTATTGCCTTTAAGTCTGTCAATCATCATTGACTTCCTCCCTAAATTCCATTAATAAGGAAACAAAGTAATAACTTTGCTTCCTATACTAAAATATATAACAGGTGTATTTTATCATTTTGAAAGTACAATGTCAATAAATTTATATATACTACACTTGCATTGAATCGATAGAATCTTCCTCGATGTTTTCATCATCAGTATTTATTTCAATAGATCTGTATCTTGTCATACCTGTACCTGCAGGTATTAATTTACCAATAATTACATTTTCTTTTAAACCTAATAATGGATCTATTTTCCCTTTAATTGCAGCATCTGTAAGAACTCTAGTAGTTTCTTGGAATGATGCAGCTGAAAGGAATGAATCTGTAGCAAGTGCAGCTTTTGTTATTCCTAGTAAAGCTATTCTACCTACTGCTGGTTCTCCACCTTTTTCTAATATTTCTTTATTAGCTTCTTCAAAATCAAAAACATCTATCATTGTTCCAGGTAATAGTTCAGTATCCCCTGAATCTTCAATTTTTATCTTTCTTGTCATCTGTCTTATAACTACTTCAAGATGTTTATCGTTTATATCAACACCTTGTAGTCTATAAACTTTTTGAACTTCTGATAAAAGATAATTTTTAACTCCGTCAACACCTTTTATTCTTAAAATATCATGTGGATTTATTGAACCTTCTGTTATTTCATCTCCTGCTGATATAATATCTCCATTTTTAACTTTTATTCTAGAACCAAATGGAATATCATAAGAAACTTCTTCACCATCATCAGTTACAACTATTATTGTTCTTTTCTTTTTAGTTTCTTCCATCTTCACTGTTCCTGACACTTCACTTACAATAGCCAACCCTTTAGGTTTTCTAGCTTCAAAAAGCTCTTCAACCCTTGGAAGACCTTGAGTTATATCAGCCCCAGCAACACCACCTGTATGGAATGTTCTCATTGTAAGCTGAGTTCCTGGTTCTCCTATACTTTGAGCAGCAACAATACCAACTGCTTCACCTATATGAATTTTTTGTGAAGTACCCATATTCATACCATAACATTTAGCACAAACACCATGTTTTGATTTACAAGTAAATACAGATCTTATTTTAACTTTTTTAATTCCTGCATCTGATACCTTTTGAGCTATCTCTTCATTCATATATGTGTTTCTTTTTACTATTACTTCTCCTGTTGTAGGATGAATAATATCTTCTGAAGGATATCTGCCTGATAATCTTTCAACTAAAGGCTCTATTACTTCATTTCCTTCTTTTATTTCAGATACTTCATATCCTTCTTCTGTTCCACAATCTTCTTGCCTTACTATAACATCCTGTGAAACGTCAACAAGTCTTCTAGTTAAATATCCTGAGTCAGCTGTTTTTAAAGCTGTATCCGCATTACCTTTTCTAGCACCGTGTGTTGATATAAAATACTCTAACACATCTAGACCTTCTCTAAAAGAAGCTTTTATCGGTAACTCTAGAATTTTACCTGATGGATTAGCCATAAGCCCTCTCATACCTGCTAATTGCTTTATCTGACTTTTAGAACCTCTGGCTCCAGAATCTGCCATCATATATATAGGATTAAAACTATCCAAACTTTCCATAAGAGCATTAGCTACGTCCTCTGTTGTTTTAGTCCAAAGGTCAATAACTTTTTCATATCTTTCTTCTTCAGATATAAACCCTCTACGATACATTTTTTGTATTTTTTCTACTTGTTTTTCTGTATTTTCAAGTAGTTCTTTCTTAGACTCTGGCACTACCATATCTGAAGTAGAAATTGTAACGGCTCCTATTGTAGAATAATGATATCCTTTTGCTTTTATTTTATCTAACATTATAGAAGTTTTAGTTGCTCCATGTTTCATATAACATCTAGTGATTATTCCACCTAACGTCTTCTTAGATACAAGGAAATCTACCTCTAGTTTTAATCTATTCTCAGGTATTGTTCTATCAATATATCCTAAATCTTGTGGAATAGATTCATTAAATATAATTTTTCCTGGTGTTGTTTCTATTATTCCTTCAATAGTTTCTCCATCTATAACTTTCTTTAATCTTACTTTTATTTTAGCATGTATATCAACAGCTTTACATTGATATGCCATAAGTACTTCTTCTGGACAAGAGAAAACTTTTCCTTCACCTTTTACTCCATCCTTATCCATTGTTAAGTAATATGAACCTAAAACCATATCTTGTGTAGGCACAGATACTGGTTTACCATCAGATGGTTTTAATATATTATGAGCAGCTAGCATTAGGAACCTTGCCTCTGCTTGAGCTTCAACTGACAAAGGTACGTGAACAGCCATTTGGTCTCCATCAAAGTCCGCATTATAAGCCGTACATACAAGTGGATGAAGCTTAATTGCTCTTCCTTCTACTAGTACTGGTTGGAATGCTTGAATTCCTAATCTGTGAAGAGTAGGGGCACGGTTTAATAATACTGGATGATCAGAAATAACTTCTTCTAATACATCCCAAACTTGGGGTTGAACTCTTTCTACCATCCTCTTAGCACTTTTTATATTATGTGCTAAGCCATTTTGAACGAGTTTCTTCATAACAAATGGTTTAAATAATTCAAGAGCCATTTCCTTTGGTAAACCACATTGATACATTTTTAATTCTGGTCCTACAACTATAACTGAACGACCTGAATAGTCAACACGTTTTCCTAGTAAGTTTTGTCTAAATCTACCTTGCTTACCCTTTAACATATCTGATAATGATTTAAGCGGTCTATTTCCTGGACCTGTTACTGGTCTACCTCTTCTACCATTATCTATTAAAGCATCAACAGCTTCTTGAAGCATTCTTTTTTCATTTCTTACAATTATATCTGGAGCACCTAGATCTAATAGTTTTTTCAATCTATTATTTCTATTTATAACTCTTCTATATAAATCATTTAAATCTGATGTAGCAAATCTTCCTCCATCTAATTGAACCATTGGTCTTAAATCAGGTGGAATTACTGGTATAACATCTATAACCATCCAATCAGGTCTATTTCCTGATTTTCTAAAAGATTCTACTACTTCTAATCTTCTTATTATTCTTATCTTCTTTTGTCCTGTACTTGTTTTTAACTCTTCTTTAAGTTCAATAGATGATTGTTCTAAATCTATTTCATCTAGAAGAGTCTTTACAGCTTCTGCACCCATTGCTGCAACAAAGCTGTCATCTCCATATTTATCTATAGATTCTCTATACTCTTTTTCATTTAATAATTGTTTCTTTAAAAGTGGTGTTTCTTTTGGATCTAATACTACATATGAAGCAAAGTATAAAACTTTTTCCAAAGCTCTTGGAGACATATCTAATATCAATCCCATTCTTGATGGTATTCCCTTGAAATACCATATATGAGATACAGGGGCAGCAAGTTCTATATGCCCCATTCTCTCACGTCTTACTTTAGCTTTAGTAACCTCTACTCCGCATCTATCACAAACTATGCCCTTATATCTTATTCTTTTATATTTACCGCAATGACATTCCCAGTCCTTCATAGGACCAAAAATTCTTTCACAGAACAAACCATCTCTTTCTGGTTTTAATGTTCTATAATTTATAGTCTCCGGCTTCTTAACTTCACCTCTTGACCACTCTCTTATCTTCTCTGGTGAAGCTAGACCTATTTGTAAAGCATCAAAATTATTTAACTCAAACAAGGGTATATCCTCCCTTCAAATTAATGTTCATCACCAAAATCATCTAAATCTAAGTCATCTAATGATAACTCTTCCAAATCTGGTTCTACGTCCTCTTCTCTTAAGTCATCATATTCATTAATATCTTCGTTATCTTCTTTTGCTTCTTCTTCTTTTGCTTTTGCTTCTTCTTGATTTTCTGTACCTTCTATATTTACTTCTAATTCATCTGCATCTTCATCTACAGATTCTTTTAATTTTATTTCTTGATTATCATCATTCAATACTTTAACATCTAAACACAATGCCTGTAATTCTTTTATTAAAACTTTGAAGGATTCAGGCACCCCAGGTTCTGGAATGTTTTCTCCCTTTACTATAGCTTCATAAGTCTTAACCCTTCCAACGACATCATCTGATTTAACTGTTAATATTTCTTGAAGAGTATGAGCTGCTCCATAAGCTTCTAAAGCCCAAACTTCCATCTCACCAAATCTTTGTCCTCCAAACTGAGCTTTACCTCCTAGAGGTTGTTGAGTTACTAGTGAATATGGACCTGTAGATCTAGCATGTATTTTATCGTCAACTAAGTGAGCTAGTTTTAAAATATACATATAGCCTACTGTTACTCTATTATCAAATGGTTCTCCTGTTCTTCCATCATATAAAACAGTTTTTCCATCTTCAGAATAACCAGCTTTCTTTAAACAATCTACTATATCAGATTCTATTGCTCCATCAAATACTGGTGTAGCTATGTGCCAACCTAATTTGCTAGCAGCTAATCCTAAATGTACTTCTAATACCTGACCTATATTCATACGTGATGGTACCCCTAAAGGATTCAAGCATATTTGAAGTGGTCTTCCATCTGGTAAGAATGGCATATCTTCTTCTGGTAACACTCTAGAAATAACCCCTTTATTACCATGTCTTCCTGCCATCTTATCTCCAACAGAAATCTTTCTTTTTTGAGCTATATAGCATCTAACTAATTTGTTAACTCCTGGTGGTAATTCATCACCATTTTCTCTTGTAAAGATTTTAACATCAACTATAATTCCTGCTTCTCCGTGTGGAACTCTAAGTGATGTATCTCTAACTTCTCTTGCCTTTTCTCCAAATATAGCACGAAGTAATCTTTCTTCAGCTGTTAGTTCTGTTTCTCCCTTTGGAGTAACTTTACCTACTAATATATCTCCAGATCTAACTTCAGCACCAATTCTAATGATACCTCTTTCATCTATATCTTTAAGAGCTTCTTCTCCTACATTAGGTATATCTCTTGTTATTTCTTCTGGTCCTAATTTTGTATCTCTAGCTTCCGCCTCATATTCTTCTATGTGTATAGATGTAAATACATCTTCTTTTACTAATTGTTCTGAAATTAGCATAGCATCTTCGTAGTTGTATCCTTCCCAGGTTATAAAACCCATGAGGATATTTTTACCAAGCGCTATTTCTCCAAGATCTGTAGAAGGTCCATCTGCTAATAGAGTTTCCTTAGCTACTACTTCATCTTTAGAAACTATTGGTCTTTGGTTTATGCATGTTCCTTGGTTAGATCTTTTGAATTTTAATAGTTTATACTTATCAATTCCACTATCGCTATCTCTTTTTACTCTTATTTCATCTGCTGAAACATATACTACTGTTCCTGCATTTCTAGCCTTTGGAAGAACCCCTGAATCTGTTGCAGCCTTATATTCTATACCTGTTCCAACTATTGGAGCTTGTGGCTTTAATAATGGTACGGCTTGACGTTGCATGTTTGATCCCATAAGTGCACGGCTGGCATCATCATTTTCAAGGAATGGTATCATAGCAGTCGCTACAGAAACTAATTGCCTTGGTGATATATCCATATATTCAACTTCAGTAACTGGAACAACTAATACTTCCTCTTTAGCTCTAACTGTAACTTTATCGTCTAAGAAGTATCCATCATCATCAATTGGTTCATCTGATCTAGCTATTACATATAAATCTTCTTCATCTGCTGTCATATATACTATATCATTTGTAGCTCTTTTGTTTTTAGGGTCTATCTTTCTATATGGTGTTTCTATAAAACCATATTCATTAACTTTAGCAAATGTAGCTAAAGAGTTTATAAGCCCTATATTTGGTCCTTCTGGAGTTTCTATAGGACACATTCTTCCATAATGTGAATGGTGAACGTCTCTTACTTCAAATCCAGCTCTTTCTCTTGAAAGTCCGCCTGGCCCTAGAGCTGACAATCTTCTTTTATGTGTTAATTCTGACAGTGGATTAGTTTGATCCATAAATTGTGATAACTGTGAACTACCAAAGAATTCTTTAATGGATGCAGCTACTGGTCTTATATTTATTAACGCTTGAGGAGTTATTACTTCTTGATCTTGAATTGTCATTCTTTCTTTAACAACTCTTTCCATCCTAGATAAACCAATTCTAAATTGGTTTTGTAATAATTCTCCTACTGATCTTAATCTTCTATTTCCTAAATGATCTATATCATCTTTATAACCTATATCATAACTTAATCCTAGTTCATAATTTATGGTAGCATATATATCTTCTCTTATAATATGTTTAGGAATTAATCTATATATATTCTTTCTTATTTCTTCCCTTATACTATCTTCATCATCATAATTATCTAGTATTTCTTTTAAAACAGGATAGAATACATATTCTTTAATATTTAAATCACTTATATCAAATGAAACTAAACTATGTATGTCTACAAAGTGATTGCCAATTACTTTAAATGATTTATCATCTATTTTGATGTATACTTCGTTAATACCGCAGTTTTGTATTTCTATAGCTTTATCTTTATCTATCTTTTCACCTTTTTGTACTAAAATTTCTCCTGTCTGTGGATTAACTATGTCTTGATCTGCAATTTGATTTGTTATTCTTAGATGGATTGCTAATTTTTTGTTAAATTTATATCTTCCAACTCTTGATAAATCATATCTTTTAGCATCGAAGAATAAAGATTCAATTAAAGATTCCGCACTATCCACAGTAGGTGGTTCGCCCGGTCTCAATCTTTTATATATTTCAAGTAAAGCTTCTTCTCTAGTCTTTGTGTTATCTTTTTCTATTGTCGCTTTTAATCTTTCATCTTCTCCGAAAAATTCTATTATTTCAGCATCAGTTCCATAGCCCAATGCTCTTGCTAATATAGTAATTGGTAATTTTCGTGTCTTGTCAATTCTTACATATATTATGTTATTTGAATCTGTCTCATATTCTAACCATGCACCTCTATTAGGTATAACTGTAGCTGAAAATAATTTACTTCCTGTTTTATCTACAGTCATGTCATAATAAACCCCTGGTGATCTAACTAATTGGCTTACTATAACTCTTTCTGCACCGTTTATTATAAAAGTCCCTTGTTCTGTCATTAAAGGGAAATCTCCCATAAAAACTTCTTGTTCTTTTATTTCACCAGTTTCCTTATTTAAAAGTCTAACTTTTACTTTTAATGGTGCTGCATAAGTAGAATCTCTTTCTTTACACTCTTCAACAGAGTATTTAATACTATCTAAATCTAGTTTATAGCCTACAAATTCTAAATTTAGATTACCTGTATAATCTTGAATCGGGTTAATATCGTCAAAAACTTCTTGTAACCCTTCTTTTAAAAACCAATCATATGAGTCTAACTGAACTTCTATAAGATTTGGCATTTGGCCAACTTCTTTAAGCCTAGAAAAACTCATACGAGTCCTTTTGCCAACTTGGACAGGATGTACCATATAATTTCACCCCTTGTATAAACTAAAATAACCAAAAACACCTCTTTAAAATTTAATTTAATATTGTGTTTTTGGATTTCACACATTATTATCAAATTAGTATAACCATATAAATACAATTAAATACAATTAATTCATATTTGCTTGTATTTATATATAATCAATGCAATTCATTATATTATCACATTACATAGGCTTTGTCAATACTTATTAGTGTACTAAAAAAGGGGTACTTATTTTAGTACCCCTCTATGTAGAGTAAAACTATTTTAATTCTACTTTTGCTCCAACTTCTTCTAATTTAGCTTTTATAGCTTCTCCATCTTCTTTAGATGCAGCTTCTTTTAATGTTTTAGGAGCTCCATCAACTAAAGCTTTAGCTTCTTTTAATCCTAATCCTGTTACTTCTCTTACTGCTTTGATAACTTTGATTTTTTCTGAACCTGCATCAGCTAAGATTACATCAAATTCAGTTTTTTCTTCAGCAGCTCCTGCTCCTGCAACAGCTCCTCCTGCTACAGCTACTGGTGCAGCTGCGCTTACTCCAAATTCTTCTTCACATGCTTCTACTAATTCGTTTAATTCTAAAACAGTCATTTCTTTTATAGCTTGAATGATTTCTTCTTTTTTCATTATTTAGGCACCTCCAAAATTTCTTTCTAATTTTCTTTTAATTTATTTTACGCTTCTTCTGATTCTTTCTTATCTTTAATAGCATTAATTAAATATGCAAAATTTGATACTGGAGCTTTGAAACTTCCAAGTAGTTTTGCGATAAGAATATCTTTTGATGGTATTGATGCGATTTTTTTGATTTTGTCTACATCATATAATTCTCCATCTATTATTCCGCCTTTTAATTCTAGGTTCTTATTTTTCTTAGCGAAATCATTAAGAACTCTAGCTGGAGCTGTTACATCATCGTAACCGAAAGCTACTGAAACAGGTCCTTCTAATAAATCTACGCAACCTTCGTAGCCTAAATTTTTAGCGGCTATAGTTGATAAAGTATTTTTATAAACTTTATATTCAACACCTGCTTCTCTTAACTCTTTTCTTAACATAGTATCTTCTTCAACAGTTAAACCTTGATATTTAACAAATACTATAGCTTGAGCTTTCTCCATTTTTTCTTGTATTTCTTTAACTTTAGCTTCTTTTAATTGTCTATTATTTCCCACTGTGTGTCCACCTCCTCACAGTTTACCGTGATTTATAATAATAAAGGTCTCTCCGTAAGACAGAGAGACCTAATATACTTTATATCGGGCTCCTAGGTAGGCTTAGTTTTCACTAATTATGTATAACACCTACTGTCTACGGAGATATATTCACTTTTACAACTTTAATCAGTATATCAACAAATTATTATTTTGTCAATATTATTCTAGCACTTTACCTGGATTAATCTTTATTCCTGGTCCCATAGTACTTGAAATAGAAACTGATTTTATATATTGTCCTTTTGCTGCTGCTGGCTTAGCTTTTACAACAGCTTCCATTAATACATGGAAGTTATTTGATAATTTTTCTTCTCCAAAAGAAGACTTTCCTATTGGCACGTGAATTATAGCAGTTTTATCTACTCTATATTCAACTTTACCTGCTTTTATATCTGCTATAGCTTTAGCAACATCAAATGTTACTGTGCCTGATTTTGGATTTGGCATTAAACCTTTAGGTCCTAATACTCTACCTAGTCTTCCTACTACTCCCATCATATCTGGTGTAGCAACGACTACATCAAAATCAAACCAGTTTTCTTTTTGTATTTTTTCTACTAGTTCTTCTGCTCCAACAAAGTCAGCTCCTGCTTCTTGTGCTTCATTAACTTTATCACCTTTAGCAAAAACTAGAACTCTAACTTTTTTACCAGTTCCATGAGGAAGCACAACAGCTCCTCTAACTTGTTGGTCTGCATGTCTTGGATCTACTCCAAGTCTAACAGCTAATTCTACAGTTTCATCAAATTTAGCTTTTGATGTTTTTGTAACAAGTTCTATAGCTTCTTGAACTGTATATAATGTGTTCTTATCAACTAATTTTACACTTTCAGTGTATTTTTTTCCCATTCTAATTCCTCCTTTGTGGTATTAACGGTATATACCTCCCACTATTTTAGTAGTTATTATTCTTCTACAGTTATGCCCATGCTTCTAGCTGTTCCAGCTATCATACTCATAGCTGTTTCTATAGATCCTGCATTTAAATCAGGCATTTTTGTTTCTGCTATTTCCTTAATTTGATCTTTTGTAACCTTAGCTACTTTAGTCTTATTAGGAACACCAGAACCACTTTCTATTCCAGCTGCTTTCTTTAATAATACAGCTGCTGGTGGAGTCTTTAGTATAAAACTAAAAGATCTATCCTGATATACAGTAATAACTACAGGAATTATTAGTCCTGCTTGTTTAGCAGTTTTAGCATTAAATTCTTTACAGAATCCCATAATGTTAACACCGTGTTGTCCTAAAGCTGGACCTACTGGTGGTGCTGGACTTGCCTTTCCTGCTGGAAGTTGAAGTTTTATCATTCCTACTACTTTTTTAGCCATATTTTACACCTCCTATATGTGGTTATACGGATTAAAATCCTCCCACTAATTAAAACAATTGTCTTAATAGCTAATCAAGTTTTTCTATCTGATTAAAATCAAGTTCAACAGGGGTTTCCCTGCCAAACATATTAACTAAAGCTTTTATTTTACATTTTTCTACATTGATTTCTTGTATAGTCGCCGGGAATCCTTCTAAAGGTCCTGATACAACCTTAACATTTTCTCCAACCTCAACATCTACTTCTGGTTGTTTTTCTTTTATTCCCATAGACAATACTTCTTCTTCTGTAAGAGGTACTGGCTTAGATCCTGGACCTACAAATCCTGTTACCCCTCTAGTATTTCTAACTATGTACCATGAATCATCTGTCATTAACATTTTAACTAATACATATCCTGGGAAAGTTTTCTTTAATGTTATCTTCTTTTTACCGTCTTTAACTTCAACCTGTTCTTCCATAGGTACTTGTATATCAAAGATCCAATGATGCAAGTCTCTGTTATCTACAGTTTTTTGGAGATTAACTTTAACTTTATTTTCATATCCTGAATATGTATGAACCACATACCATTTCGCTTTTTCTTCTGACATAATTTCAGGGATTAGGATATCCCTATTTCCCTCCTTTTATTCACTTCTACAGCTTAAATACTAGTTTGAATAGGTTGTTGAATCCATAATCAAACACCCCAACAATAATCATATAAATAAAGCAAAATACTAAAACAACTTCAGTTGCTTTTTTTACATCTTTTTTAGGAGCCCATGTTATTCTTTTGAATTCATGCTTTAAATCTCTAAAAAAACCTAACAAACCACTCTTTTTAGCTGATGCGATATTATTTGTAGTTTTATTTGTGGCCATTTCACTCACATCCTTAAAAAATTATAAAGGACATCAAATCCGAAACAGATTATTTTGTTTCCTTATGAGCTGTATGTTTATGGCAATGTGGGCAATATTTGTTCATTTCTAATCTATCTGGATCATTTTTCTTGTTTTTCATTGTATTATAATTTCTTTGTTTGCACTCTGTACAAGCTAGTGTTACTTTTACTCTCATGATCTACACCTCCTAGTACATAACCTATATGTGTAGGTTCTACTTCTTTTTATTTTTTGCATCACTTATTTACTTTATCATAACTAACGGTATATGTCAACGAATTTAATATTTTATCCTATGGAACATATACCACTTTTTTACATATTTTTAATTCTTAAAAGGACTAGGTCTAGAAACCCAGTCCCTATAATTTAAAATTATTCAGATATTGTTGTAACAACTCCTGAACCTACTGTTCTTCCACCTTCTCTGATAGCGAATCTTAAGTTTTCGTGCATTGCTACTGGTGTGATTAATTCTACTGCCATATCTATGTGGTCTCCAGGCATTACCATTTCTACTCCTTCTGGTAAGTTGATTGATCCTGTAACATCTGTTGTTCTGAAGTAGAATTGTGGTCTGTATCCGTTAAAGAATGGTGTATGTCTTCCACCTTCTTCTTTCTTTAATACGTATACTTGACCTACGAATTTTTTGTGTGGTGTTACTGAACCTGGTTTTGCTAATACTTGACCTCTTTGGATTTCGTCTCTTTGGATACCTCTTAATAATGCTCCTATGTTGTCTCCTGCCATTGCTTCATCAAGTATTTTTCTGAACATTTCTATTCCTGTACATACTGTCTTTGATACTTCTTCTTTCATTCCGATTAATTCTACTTCATCTCCTGTATGTAGAACTCCTCTTTCAACTCTTCCTGTTGCAACTGTTCCTCTTCCTGTTATTGTAAATACATCTTCTACTGGCATTAAGAATGGTTGATCTGTTGCTCTTTCTGGTGTTGGTATATAGCTATCTATTGCTTCCATTAATTCATCTATGCATTTTGTTTTTTCTGCATTGTCTTGGTTTTCTAATACTTCTAATGCTGATCCTACTACGATTGGAGTATCATCTCCTGGGAATCCATATTCATTTAATAATTCTCTTACTTCCATTTCAACTAATTCTATTAATTCTGGATCATCTACTTGGTCAGCTTTATTTAAGAATACTACTATATATTGTACTCCAACTCTTGATGCTAGTAGTATATGTTCTCTTGTTTGTGGCATTGGACCATCTGCTGCTGATACAACTAAGATTGCTCCATCCATTTGTGCTGCTCCTGTTATCATGTTCTTTACATAGTCAGCATGTCCTGGGCAGTCTACGTGTGCATAGTGTCTGTTTGCTGTTTCATACTCTACGTGTGATGTATTGATTGTGATTCCTCTTTCTTTTTCTTCTGGAGCTTTATCTATTTCGTCATACTTTGTTGCTGATGCTCCTCCTTTTTGTGCTAATACTGTTGTAATTGCTGCTGTTAATGTTGTCTTACCGTGGTCTACGTGACCTATTGTTCCTATGTTTACATGAGGTTTGCTTCTTTCAAATTTTGCTTTTGCCATTTTTTATTTCCTCCTTTTTTTGTGTTTATATAATTTATTTCTACAAGTAAACTCATCCTGGTGTGTTGTGTTCCTTGTAATTTCTGGAGCCCATAACCGGGATTGAACCGGTGACCTCCACCTTACCAAGGTGACGCTCTACCAACTGAGCTATATGGGCAATTTTAATATTAATGCTTGGAGCGAGAGACGGGGGTCGAACCCGCGACAGCTAGCTTGGGAAGCTAGTGTTCTACCACTGAACTACTCTCGCTCAAAATAATCACATACCAATTATTAATTATAGTAAAATCAGTTTTTATTGTCAATATGTAAAAATTATTTATTATTTAAGCATTTTTCTAATTTTCTTTTTACTCTTTGTAATGCATTATCTATAGACTTAGCATGCCTATCTAAATCGCATGCAATTTCCTGATAAGATTTTCCATCTAAATAAGACATTAAGACTTCCATTTCAAGATCTGATAACACTTCACCTATTTCATTTTGTATATGCTTTAATTCTTCTCTACTTATAATCAATTCCTCTGGATTAGCCACTTTAGCTTCTGATAAAATATCCAATAAGGTTCTATCTGATTCCTCATCATATATTGGCTTATTTAAAGAAACATATGTGTTAAGTGGAATGTGTTTTTGCCTAGTTGCAGTTTTTATAGCTGTTATAATTTGCCTAGTGACACAAAGTTCAGCAAAAGCTTTAAATGAAGATAATTTATCAGGTTTGAAATCTCTTATAGCTTTATACAAGCCTATCATACCTTCTTGATATATATCTTCTTTATCTGCTCCTATTAAAAAATAAGATTTCGCCTTAGCTTTAACAAAATTCTCATATTTGCCGATTATATATTCTTGTGCTCTAGAATTTCCTGCTTTAGCTTCCATAACTATTTCCTCATCTACACATCCTTCAAAGGAGGAAATTTTACTATTAATTTGAACCTTTCTATCCAAGGTATCCCCCCCCAAAATAAATATAACCACATATTTGATTATACATTAGTGTTAATAACAACGTCAAGGCAAATTACGTACTTCTTCTTATTTTTTCCAGTTTTTCTAACAGATCTTCTTGCAATATTTCTTCTAATCTATTTCCTTTTTTAGAAAATTCCTTTTTTATTTTATCCTTTATATTCTTTTCTGTTTCTTTTACCTGTGAATAAAATTCTAATGAAGATATTCTAGTAGCTCCTCTTTGAAATATTAATTGTTGTTCTAAAGAATCTGATGTTACAACAGAAACATCTATTTTTCTGCCTAAATCATTTATAGACCTTTCAATAAAGCTATCTGCAGTTTCTCCCTCTCTGGTAAACACCACTATCAAATTATTATTTATTTTTTCTATATCCTCTGGGCCTTCTGTTTGATGTGCATCAAAGACTACATAAATACGATATTGATTATATGAAGCATAATTATTTAATATATCTAATAGTTGCTCTCTTGACATTTCTAAGTTATAATCTTTTATCTTTTTTAATTCTTTCCAACTATTTATGACATTATAAGCATCTACAAATATATATTTCATAACTAGTTACTCTTCATTCTTTGTTTTAATATTTCATACATTAATATTCCACCTGCAACAGATGCATTAAGAGATGTTATCTTTCCAAGCATTGGGATTTTAACTAAAACATCGCATTTGCTCTTTGTTAACTTTGATATTCCTCTTCCTTCACTTCCTATAACTAATGCCATAGGGCCAGATAAATTTGCATCAAAACAATAATCGTTGCCACACATATCTGCACCATATATCCATATACCTTTTTCTTTAAATTTATCTATAACATTATTTATATTAGTGACCTTACTTATTTTCATATGTTCTGCTGCTCCGGCAGATGTTTTGTATACAGTAGGAGTAACCCCTACATTTCTTCTTTTAGGTATTATAACACCATGTGCTCCGCAAACTTCTGCTGTTCTTAATATAGATCCAAAATTGTGTGGATCTTCTATTTCATCTAGTATTACTATAAAAGGATCTTCCCCTTTTTCTTTTGCATATCGTATAATATCTTCTACTGCACAATATTGATATGGAGTTGTAAAAGCTATAACTCCTTGATGAGATTTTGTTTGCGATATAGAATCAAGTTTTTTTCTGTCAACTTCATTTATCACTATACCTTTTTCCTTAGCTAAAGATATTATAACTTTTACAGATCCTTCTAAATCTCCCTTTGCTATCATTATCTTTTCTATAGTTTTATCTGATTTTAATGCTTCTATTACCGCATTTCTGCCTTCTATTATATCTTCCCTTATTTCTTCCTGTTGGCCAACTCTGTTTTTCATTGTTACTTACTCTCCTTGTATGATTTTACACTATATTTTTCCCTAACTTCTTTTATTTTACCACAGGACATTTTTCCTTCTGGGCAAGGTCCATTTACACAACCAGGTCCACAATATTTAAATAATGTCGGTGCAACCTCTTTAACTTTAAAAAGCATAATTTCAGCTAATTCTCTTATTTCCCATTGTGCTCTATTGCAGCATCTATGCCTGAAGAAATTTATTAAACTTCTCGCATTCATTGTAACTATGATTTTACTTGCACATGCATTTGGGAATACATATCTTGCATCTTCTATGGCCTTTTTTTCTGCATCTATAGCCCTTAATCCATCATTTATATATTTTTCTTTTAAAATGCTTGTAATTTCATCATAAGATTTCTGACAATTTTTCATAGTCTCTATATATATTTTTTTAGCATATTCATCCTTTTCTATAGAGGGTGGAGTTACATATTCAAATTGATCTAACCTAACATATCTTTGACTTTGTTGTGAATAAGAACCTATTCTATGTCTAACAAGTTGATGTGTTAAACTTCTTGAAACTCCCTCTATACCAAATGTAAAGGAAACATGTTCTATTGGTGATTCATGGCCATAGGACATTAGCATATTTAAAAATTTATCCACTTTTTCTTTATCTAAATTATTTTGTACTTCTTCAATTCCAGACGAACTATAACATAATTTTGCGGCAGAAGCTACCAACTTTTCTGCATTTGGTGTATATTCTAATAATTTAACTTTCATTGTCAAGTGCTCCTTTTTTTCCATTTAAAGTAACTATCTTATTTAATAAATAATTTAATCTTTCCTGTTGTTCTGTGATATATAAAAAACCTATAAGGGCTTCAAAGCCAGTTGCGAATCTATATTCTTGAACATCAGCATTTTTAGGCACTGTACCTGATTTAGCATTTCTTCCTCTTTTAAATATATAAAGCTCATCTTCATTTAAATCTCCCATTATATCTTTTATATAATCACTCTGTCCATGAGCCTTTACATACTTTATAGCATTCACATGTAGTTTATGAACATTTAACTCTCTATTATTATCTACAAGAAATGTTCTTATAAAAACCTCATATACTGCATCTCCTATGAATGCAAGTACTAGAGGATTTAATGTTTTTGCATCTTTAATAGTAAACTTATTTTGAAATAAATTAAAATCCATATTACTCTCCACTCAATATATTTTTATTAATCCACTAGTACTTATATTTTATATTTGTTTCCACCTTACTCCTTGTGGTGTATCTTCTAAAACAATGCCTCTTTCTTTTAAATCATCCCTAATTTTGTCTGCTAATGCCCAATTTTTTTCTTTTCTAGCTTTTTGTCTTTCTTCTATAAGTTTTTCAATTTCTTCTTCTAAATTAGCCTTAGTTGATTTTTGTAATATGCCTAAAGGATTACCTAATTCCTTTATTAAATCTAATGCATATTCAACTAATGCTTTTGATGATTCTATAGTAACATTAGTGTTAATATCTCTTATTAAATCAAATATTACAGATATAGCATCTGCTGTATTAAAATCATCATCCATTTTTTCTATATATTTTTCTTTGTATTTTTCTAATTCATTTTTATATTCCAATTCTTCATCTTTAAATGATTCTTGCTTTATTTCATCTAATAAATTTTCTAAATTATTTACAGAATTGTACAATCTCTCTAAAGCTGCTTTAGTTGAGTCCAGTAATTCTACACTAAAATTCATTTGAGTTCTATAATGTGCTGATAACATAAACATTCTTAAAACATCTGCATCATATTTTTCTAATATCTCTCTTGCTGTAAAAAAGTTATTTAATGATTTAGACATTTTTTGATTATTTACATTAATAAAAGCTGCATGTAGCCAGTACTTTGCAAATTGCTTTCCTGATCTTGCTTCACTTTGAGCTATCTCATTTTCATGATGTGGAAATGATAAATCTGATCCTCCAGCATGTATATCTATCGTTTCTCCTAACAAGTTATAGGCCATGCAAGAGCATTCTATATGCCAACCTGGTCTTCCCAGTCCCCAAGGACTTTCCCATGCAGGTTCTCCTGGCTTTTGACTTTTCCATATAGCAAAATCCATAGGATCTTTTTTTCTTTCATCTACATTTATTCGTGAGCCTAATTGTAATTCTTCTAAATTTTGTCCTGATAACTTACCATAATCATTAAATTTTTTGGTACTAAAATACACATCTCCATCTATTTCATAAGCATATCTCTTTTCTATTAGATCGCTTACAAATTTTATTATTTCTTCTATAAATTCTGTTGCTCTTGGATTTTTAGTTGCTCTTTCAATATTTAAATCATCTGCATCTTTATAGTATTCTTTTATAAATCTATCTCCTAGTTCTTTTACTGATGTTCCTTCTTCATTTGCTTTCTTTATCATTTTGTCATCTATATCAGTAAAATTTTGAATAAATTTCACCTTATAACCTCTATATTCTAAATATCTTCTTATAGTATCAAAAACCACAAAGGTTCTAGCGTTACCTATGTGAAAAAAATTATATACCGTAGGACCGCAAACATACATTTTTACTTCACCTGGTACTAATGTAACGAAATCTTCTTTTTTATTAGTTAAAGTATTGTAAACCTTCATCTATTTACCTCCTATTTTGCTAAATTTATTACATACATATATTTGTTTGTATATTATACCCTTTTTCACTAAGTTGTTTCAATAATTTATCTCCTTGTTCTTTACTTTGAACTTCTACTTCAAATATTACATTTGCATATTCAAGTCCCTTTTCACTCCAATTAGTATCCTGTCTAGCCTTAACTATATTAGCTCCCATAGAAACAATATTTGAAATAACATCTTCAAATTCTCCTACTTTATCTTGTAATTCTACCTTAAACCTCATTCTTCTTTTAAGTATTATAAGTTCTCTATCTATTATTTTAGATATCATAGCTATATCTATATTACCACCGCTTATTAAAGCTACAACTTTTTTACCTTCGCTGACATTAATTTTATTGGCTAATAAGGCTGCAACTGTTGATGCTCCAGCACCTTCTGCAATAACTTTTGTTTTTTCAATAAGTTCAAAAATTCCATAAGCTATTTCATCCTCTGTAACCGTAACTACTTCATCTACATATTCTTTAATATATTTGAAAGCAATATCTCCTGGAGTTTTTACTGAAATACCATCTGCTAAAGATTTAGCTCCTGGTAAAGTTACAACTTCACCTCTTTCCAAGGATGCTTTTGTAGAAGCTATAATTGCTGATTGAACTCCTATAATTTTTATATCTGGCTTTATAGATTTAGCAGCTACAGCTATTCCTGATATTAATCCGCCGCCTCCTATTGGAACTATTATAGCATCTATATCTTCTATTTCTTCTAATATCTCTAATGCTATTGTGCCTTGACCTGCCATAACATGTATATCATTAAAAGGGTGTACAAAAGTAGCTCCCGTTTCTTTTTGTATTTCTAATGCTTTTTCATAGCATTCATCATAAACTTCCCCATGTTGTACAACTTCTGCTCCATATCCTTTTGTTGCCATAACCTTAGCTTGAGGAGCATTCTGTGGCATAGCTATAGTAGACTTTATTCCAAAAGCTGTAGCTGCATAAGCCACCCCTTGGGCATGATTTCCTGCAGAAGATGCAATAACACCTCTAGCTTTTTCTTCTTCAGTTAGAGAAACTATCTTATTATATGCACCTCTTAATTTAAAAGCCCCTGTCTTTTGCTTATTTTCACACTTTAAATACACTTCATATCCTGTTTTTTTAGAAAAAGTACTTGAATAAAATAAAGGTGTCTTTCTAACCACTGCTTTTATATTATTTTGAGCTTTTTTTATTGTATCTAAATTTAACTCCATGATTATCTATCTCCCATCCCATTCTAAATTATATTTTTATAATAAACCATATAATATTTTTATTCAATGTATTAAGACATACCCAATAGGCTTTTAATACTTTTTTGTAATTGATCTATTGGGATTTCTCGTTTCTCCTCTGAATTTCTTAATTTTATTTCTACATTACTTTCTTTTATGTTTTTGCCAACAGTTATTCTAATAGGTATTCCCCATAACTCTGAATCTTTAAACTTTACTCCTGCTCTTTCTTTTCTATCATCTAAAATTGTGTTTACTCCATTATCAATTAAATTATTATAAATTTTTTCTGCTATTTTTAACTGTTGTTCATCTTTAACATTAGCTATAGTTATTATAACTTTAAAGGCTGATGCTTCAATTGGCCAAATAATCCCTAATTCATCTTTATTTTGTTCTATTATCAATGAAATAATTTTATATATATCCATAAATCCTTTATAAATTATAAATGGTTTATTTTTACCTTTATCATCAATAAATGTAGCAGATTCATTTTTTATTAAATTGGTTTCTATCTTTTTAATTTCTCCTAATACAAAGCCTGTATTATCTTCTAATTTATGGCCACATAAGATACATTTACTATCTTTATGTATTTTTCTAAAATCTCCAACTATTCCATTAAAATCTCTTTCATAATTAACATTTTCATAGTGATATCCTGTTTCATTAGCACCTACCATAAAATTATTCATTTTAGTTATTTCTTCATCTACTAATATCTTGTCAACTGCTAGATTAATTGGACCAGCAAAGCCTATATCTGCATTTGTAACTTGTTTAACAACATCTTCTCCTGCTAATTTAAAATTTCCTATATTGCCTAAATTTTTAATAACTTTAAATTCATCTATATCCCTATCCCCTCTTACCATAACTGCAACAATAGGATTATTGTCACACTCATATATTATTGTTTTTGTAAACTTCCTATAGGGTACCTTAAAAAATCCACCAAGTTCCTCTATAGTTCTTATACCTGGTGTTTCTATTTTTTTTAATTCTTTTAAATCATTTTCTATGTTATTATCTGGTATAGATAAAGCTCTATTGATTTCATTCCCATAATTACATTTCCTACATGCAACTATATGTGAATCTCCTATATTGTTATATATTATAAGTCTTACACTTCCATCCATTTTATCTTCTACTATATGGTATTCTAAATTTAAAATTTCAAAAATATCTTTATATAGTTTTATCAATTGTTCTTTATTAAATTCATCATCTTCTTCATCTAACACCATGTAAAAATACTCTTTTAATTCTTCTTTTCCACACATAATTCCTAAATTATTTTTGAATTTATAATTGTTCTCTATATTATTCTCATAAAAAAACAGTGGCAATTGCTTATAAGAAGTCACATTATTTTTTAAAAAGCTTATAAATCTTAAAATCCATTCATCATAGTTTAATATAGGCTCATTATCTTTTTTACTTATATCTTTGAAATTGTTTACATAAGGTATAAATATTTTAGATGCCCCTATTTTTTTAAAATTACCCTCAATTATATTCTGTATATTTTCTAGAAAACTATATCCTAAAGGTGTAAATCCATACAACCCACTACCTATTTTTGTTGTTAAACCTCCTTTTAATAATAACTTTTGACTTTCCATTTCTACATCTGCTGGATATTCCCTTAGAGTTCGAATTAATACTTTTGATAGTTTCATAAATCAATCCCCCTAAATCACTCATTATATTTAAAATATTACTAATAAAAATTCTCAAAATGTAAGCAAAACTCGCCCCTTATTAGGACGAGTTTTATTTCTAAGTTAGCTTTTCTAATATTTGTTCTCCTAATATTAAATCTTCAGGAGTTGTTATTTTTATATTGCTATAGCTACCTTCATATAAATATACTGACTTACCATACATTTCCAAAACCATAGTATCATCTGTAACTTTTCTATTATGTCTTTTTAAATTTTCATGACAATCTAATATTACATTGTAACTAAAACATTGAGGAGTTTGAACTATAAATAAATCTTCCCTATTAGGAGTATCTATTGAAAATCCTTTTTTATCCTTTATTTTTATAGTATCCTTTGGAGTTACTCCACAGGCAGCAGCTTCATATTTTTTTGCATATTTTATACCATCATCTATAATATTACTAGTAACAAAAGGTCTAGCTGCATCATGAATTAATACTACATCACAATCCTTTGATACAGCCTTTAATCCATTATAAACAGAATCCTGTCTTTCTCTACCTCCTGAAACTATTTTAGATATTTTATCAATATTATATTTTTTTATAATGTTCTTACAAACTTCTATTTTGTCTTCTAAAGTAACCAACACTATTTCATCTATAGCTTTATGATTAGAAAATTTGTTTAAAGTATAATAAAGAATAGGTTTATTTTTTATTTTTAAAAACTGTTTACTTATATTGCTATTCATTCTTTTTCCTTTTCCTGCAGCAACTATAATAACAGAATTTTTACTCATACTAAGACTCCTCTTTTTTCTTAGCAAAAATCATTCTTCCCGCTGCTGTTTGTAAAACAGAAGTTACTACTACATCTAAATTTTGTCCTATACGCTTTTTAGCACCTTCTACTACAATCATTGTTCCATCATCAAAATAAGCTATTCCTTGATTAGCCTCTTTACCATCCTTAACAATTTGGATATTCATTTCTTCTCCTGGTAACACAACAGGCTTTACTGCATTTGCTAATTCATTTATATTCAATACAGGTACTCCTTGAAATTCAGCTACTTTATTTAAATTATAATCATTAGTTATTACTTTACCATTTAAAACTTGAGCTAATTTTAATAACTTACTATCTACCTCTGCTATTTCCGGAAAGTCCTTTTCGTATATTTGTACATCAATATTTAATTCTTTTTGTATTTTATTTAGTATGTCTAATCCTCTTCTACCTCTATTTCGCTTTAATCCATCTGAAGAATCAGCTATATGTCTAAGCTCTGCTAAAACAAATGTAGGTATTACCAAAGTTCCTTCTATAAATTCTGTTTGACATATATCAAATATTCTTCCATCTATTATAACAGATGTATCTAATACTTTAGGAGTTGCACTATTATTTTTATTAGACTTTGTCTTTTTTTCCTTAGTTGCTGAATTCCTTTTTATATTAGAAAAAAGTGATATTAATTCTTCTTTTCTTTTAATTGCAATGTTAGCTCCTAAGGCTGCCATAATAATAGCAACAACTACGGCCAATATTACTCCTATCACAGGTATTTTAGCTAATAAGTTAACAAATAAAGCTGATATAGCTAATCCTAGTATAGCACCAACAGTTCCAAATACAATTTCATTTGCAGATAATTTTTGCAAACTTCTTACTATATAATCCATTATTTTTAATATTATAGAATTTATCCATGGGGATATAAGAAATAATATTATTCCAAAAATTATAGAACATAAAATTAAAAAGAAAGCTGACTTAACTTGACTTCCATTAAAATAAGATAAATTAGAAAAATAGGTAGTTGACATAATTAATCCTCCAATTATGTAACCTAATGCTAATCCTATTATGGTAAAAAGCCATTTTAATATTTTATTTAACATCCACTCACCTCCTCTTAATAATTGTTAACAATTATTAAGATTTTCAATCCTTTTTATATTTAATATATATTAATAATTATTAATTTTCAATAATCATAAAAATAATTAATAATTATTTATGAAAATATACACTTTGTTTAAGATTTGTTTTCTTTTATATTATGATTTTTATTTTTTCTATTAGAATTGTTGATACTTTACTATTATATATATTCTTCATATTTTTTCCATTTCCTTCTTTCACCATCTATAGGTATTATTTAACACAAGTATCCCCCTATAAAAAATATTCATTTTAATTTATGATATAGATATGATTTAACTTATACACTTATTGACAAGGTTAATGATAGAAACCTATAATAGTTTATAGTACACATATGAAATCTTTATAAGGAGTTGAACCCTATGAAAGATGTAATCTTTGATGATTTTCAAAATTCTGTTAATGATTCTCTTTTAAGACATAAGAGTATATTAGATATTTTAACCAAATATAGTGAATCTAATGCTAGAGTAAATAGAGCTATAGCTAAGTCAATAACTAACTGTGGTTGTATTTCAGTTAACGCAGAAAAACAAAAATTGCCTTCTGACGGTATAGATATAGAGGGTCTTAGAAATTGTTTGAAATCTCATGTTAATGGTGAACTTTGTGATAACTGTAGAGATGTAATTGAAAGAGAAATTGGTAATAGTTTATTTTATTTGACTTCCCTATGTAACTTATTAGATTTAAATCTATATGATATCTTATTAAAAGAATATAATAAGATAAGTACATTAGGTAAATATAGTATGAGATAAAGTATAGCACAAAGTATTTTAATACTTTGTGCTATACTTTATCTAGCATTATTTGCTCTCTAAGCCTTCTTAATCCATTTTTTATAGCCTTAGCTCTAGCTTCTCCAATACCTTCTACATTATCTAATTGCTCATAGGATGCTTCCATTACACATTTTAATTGATTAAAATTAGCCACTAAATTTTCTATTACATTACTCGGTATTCGTGGTATTTTGTTAATCATCCTATATCCTCGAGGTGAAATAAGTGTATCAACTAATGGTACTCCCGTATATCCTATAATTTTTGATAATCCTTCTAAGTTTAAAAGCTCTTCTGATGAAAGCCCCTGTATTTGTTTGTATATATCCTCATATTCCATATTACTCCTACAATAATCCCTTATAAGTAAAATACCATCCTCTTCTACACTCTTTATTAACTCGCTTAATTGCATATCAATTAGTCTTCCTTCATTGCCTAGTTCACATATATATCTTTCTATTTCACTAACTATCCTCATAACCATTTCAGACCTTTGAATAGCAGTTAATACATCAAATAAAGTTGCTATATCCTTAAATTCTAGTATATTTAAGTTATTTACCACTCTATCCAAAACAGCTACATATTTTTCTAATGTTTGCAGAGCTTGATTAGCTCTTGCTAGTATTATACTACTATCTCTTAGTACATACTTTATTCCACCTTTATAAACAGTTATTATATTTCTTCTCTGAGAAATAGCTATTACTATAGCGCCTGTTTGCTTTGCTACTCTATCCGCAGTTCTATGTCTTGTTCCTGTTTCAAAAGTAGGTATAGCTGATTCTGGTATTAATTGAGCATTAGCACATAATATCTTTTTTAAATCGCTACTTAATACGATTGAGCCATCCATTTTAGCCAATTCATAAACATAAGATGGACTATATTCTGAGTTTATTTTAAATCCACCATCTACTAACTTTAATATTTGATCACTATCCCCTAGAACTAATAATCCACCGGTTTTAGCTCTCAATATATTCTCTAAACCTTCTCTTAGCGGTGTCCCTGGTGCCATTATTTTAAGTATATTCATTAACTCTTTATCTTTTTCTATTCTCACTTCTCTCACCCTACACAATTAAAATACTTTACTAATACCTTCTTTTAAAGAAGATATACCAATTAAATTAACATTATCTTTAACAGAAATTTTATCTTTATTTCTATCGGGTATAATTATATTAGTGAACCCCATTTTTATTCCTTCATTTACTATTCTATCACAAAAACTTACTGGGCGAACCTCTCCTGTGAGTCCTATTTCTCCAACTACTAAAACTTTAGGTAATTTTATATCTTTTGATTTAGCGCTAGATAATAAGGCTAATGCTAATCCTAAATCAGCAAAAGTTCCTGTTAAATCTAATCCTCCTACTACATTAACATATACATCACAATTATAGAAAGGTACATTTAATTTTTTTTCTAACACAGCTAATATTAAATTTAATCTAGCTGTATCTACTCCTACTGCCGTTCTCCTTGGCATATAAGCTTTTGTTTCACTTACCAATGCCTGTATTTCTATAAGTATTGGTCTAGTTCCTTCCATTATACCTATTATTACGGAACCTTCCCTTTGAAATTCAGTTTCTTCTAAAAACACAGCAGAAGGGTTGCTTATTTCTAATAGTCCTTCTCCAGCCATTTCAAAGACTCCTATTTCACTTGTAGTTCCAAAACGATTTTTTACCGTTCTTAAAATCCTATATTCTTGTGTTCTTTCTCCTTCGAAAGATAAAACTGTATCTACCATATGTTCTAAAACTCTAGGTCCTGCTAGTTCTCCTTGCTTTGTAACATGTGCTACTATAAAAAACGGTATATTATTATTTTTACTTATATGCATAATATCGTTAGAACATTGCCTAACTTGAGAGACAGTCCCTGGAGCTGAAGATAGTTCACTCTTGAAAAGAGTCTGTATAGAATCTATTATAACAAATTTAGGATCAATTGTCGTAATATGCTCTTTGATTGCATCTATATTTGTTTCTGAAAGTATGTATATATCCTTTGATATTACTTTAAGCCTATCTGCCCTCATTTTTATTTGTTCTTCTGATTCTTCTCCTGATACATATAAAACCTTACCATACTTATTAGCAATATTATTAGCAGCTTGTAATAGTATTGTAGATTTCCCTATTCCGGGAGACCCAGATATTAAAGTTAAAGAACCTTTAACTATACCGCCGCCTAAGACTCTATTTAGTTCATTTATTCCAGTATCTAATCTTTCATATTCACTAGATTTTATGTTGGATATTATTTTAGGTTCCGATTTAATATTTAAGTTTTTTATGTTCTTATCAGTTGATTGTTTCTCCTCTTCTACCATACTATTCCAAGTATTGCATCCAGGACATTTTCCCACCCATTTTATAGATTCGTAACCACATTGCTGACATATATAAACAATTCTATTTTTAGCCATTTAATCAACTCCAAAACCTTAATT
This sequence comes from Clostridium sporogenes, assembly GCA_019933195.1. NCBI lineage: Bacteria > Bacillati > Bacillota > Clostridia > Eubacteriales > Clostridiaceae > Clostridium > Clostridium sporogenes. Next base: position 2,373,807 of record CP082942.1, on the reverse strand, counting down.
ACAATAATAATATTATAACATCAATTAGTAAAAATAATTTAAAAAAACCAATAATTAAATAAGTTTAATTATTGGTTTAAAATTAAATTTTAAATCTAGATTTTAGAAAAATTCAATTTATCTTCAATAGTGTCAACTTTAACTGAATCACCTTTTTTAATATTACCTTTTAATATCTCTTCTGATAACTTATCTTCTACAATTTTAGTTATAGCTCTTCTTAAAGGTCTAGCTCCATAATTAGTATCATATCCTTCTTTTGCTAATATCTTTTCTGCTTCTTCTGTAAATCCTAATTTGATTCCTTGCTCTTCTACTCTATTAGACACAGTTTTTAACATAAGCTTAACTATTTCTCTAATATGTTCTTCTCTTAATTGATGGAAAACTATTATATCATCTATTCTATTTAAAAATTCCGGTCTAAATGAATGCTTTAATTCATGCATAATGTTATCTTTCATTTTTTCATATTCTGTTTCTCTTTCTTCTTCTATAGAAGCACTAAATCCTAATGTTTTCTGTCTGCTTATAGTTGATGCTCCCACGTTAGATGTCATTATTATTATAGTATTTCTAAAATCTACTGTTTTTCCTTTTCCATCTGTAAGCCTTCCATCTTCTAATATTTGAAGTAATATATTGAATACTTCTGGATGAGCTTTTTCTATTTCATCAAATAATACAACTGAGTATGGATTGGTTCTTACCTTTCCTGTTAATTGGCCTCCCTCATCATGTCCTACATATCCTGGAGGTGATCCTATTAATCTAGATACAGAATGTTTTTCCATGTATTCTGACATGTCAATTCTAATCATATTATTTTCATTTCCAAACATAGACTCTGCTAAAGCTTTAGTTAATTCAGTTTTCCCTACACCTGTTGGTCCCAAAAATATAAATGAACCTATTGGTCTTTTTGGATCTTTTAATCCTACCCTTGCTCTTCTTACAGATCTTGATACTGACTTAATAGCCTCTTCTTGGCCAATTACTCTATTATGAAGAATATCCTCTAGTTTTAAAAGTTTTTCAGATTCCTTTTCAGTAAGTTTGTTAACAGGTATATTAGTCCACTTTGAAACTACTGATGCTATTTGTTGTTCTGATACAATTAAATTAGAACCTTCTTTTTCTGTATTCCAATCCTTTTTTAATCCTTCTAGTTTTTCTTTTAAATCTTTTTCTTTATCTCTTAAAGCAGCAGCCTTTTCAAAATCCTGCACTCTTATTGCATCTTCTTTTTCTTTAACAACTTTATCTAATTGTTCTTCTATTTTTTTCAAATCTGGTGGTGCAATTAAATTTTCTATTCTAACTTTTGAGCCAGCCTCATCTATTAAATCTATTGCCTTATCTGGTAAAAATCTATCTCTTATATATCTATCAGATAAATTAACTGCTGCATATATTGCATCATCTGTAAATTTCACCCTATGATGTGCTTCATACTTATCCCTTAATCCTTTTAAAATTTCTATTGTTTCATCTTTTGTAGGTTCTCCTACATTTATAGGCTGGAATCTTCTTTCTAAGGCAGAATCTTTTTCTATATATTTTCTGTATTCATCTAGGGTAGTTGCACCTATACATTGAATTTCTCCTCTTGCTAATGCAGGTTTTAATATATTTGCTGCATCTATAGCTCCTTCTGCTGCTCCAGCTCCAACTATTGTATGAATTTCATCTATAAACAATATTGTATCTTTAGAGTTTTTTACTTCTTCCATTATTCTCTTTAATCTCTCTTCAAATTCACCTCTATATTTAGCTCCTGCTATCATAGATGTTAAGTCTAATGTGACCACTCTCTTATTTTTTAATATTTCTGGTATATTCCCATTAATTATATTTTGTGCTAATCCTTCTGCTATTGCTGTTTTACCTACTCCTGGTTCACCTATTAAACAAGGATTATTTTTAGTTCTTCTACATAATATTTCTAAAACTCGTTGAGTCTCTTTATCTCTTCCAATAACCGGATCTATCTTCCCTTCTTCTGCCATTTGAGTTAAATCTCTTCCAAATTGATCTAATGTTGGGGTAGAAGTTTTAGAACCTTTTTTACTAGATTCATCTTTGTGAATTTCTTCTCCTGATAAATTCTTTATTAATTCTTTTCTTAGTCTTTCAACATCCAATCCTAAGTTGGAAAGAATAGTAAAAGCTACTCCTTCTGCTTCTCTTATTAATCCTAATAATATATGTTCTGGAGTTATATAATTATGGTTTAAATTCCTAGCTTCTAATAAACTCATTTCTAGTAATCTTTTTGTTCTTGGAGTAAGTGGAATTTCATTTTTGTAAAGATCCATATCTCCTTTTCCTTCATATCTTTCTATTAACTGGCTAACATTGTCTTCTGTTATATTAAAATTATTTAATAACTCTTTAGCTACTCCATCTTCTATTAAAATCCCTAAAAGAATATGCTCTGTACCTACATATCCATGTTTAAATTTTTCTGCTTCTTCTTGAGCATTCATAAGTACTTTCTGAGCTCTTTCTGTAAATCTTCCAAACATCATGTTAATCACCCTCCTTAACCCTTTGTTTTTTTAATCTTTCTTTAACTAACATTGCTCTATAATATCTACTCTCTTTTTCAGTCATTTCTTTATCATAAATTTTATTTAAATTAGCCGGTTGAGTATCTACTATTAATTTATTAATTACATTCTCATCTATATCCTTTATTATTGACATCTCTATAACTAACTTTACATTAGATATATAATTTAGACATTCTAAATTATCCAATAGTATTGCTGATTCTAGCAATGCTAAAGATCTATATATCTTATCCTTTATTTCATATTCATAACTTTCTATGAATTTTTGTCTAGCTATATTTTCTTCATTTATTATTTGATTTATTACTGCCTTTAAATTATTTATTATCTCCGTTTCATCTAATCCTAAGGTGATCTGATTTGATATTTGATATATATTTCCTAAAGCTTTAGATCCTTCCCCGTAAATACCTCTTACTGTCATACCTAATTGGCTTATAGCATTTAATAATGCAGACATTCTATTATTCATAGAAAGGGCTGGCAAATGTATCATAACAGAAGCTCTTAATCCAGTTCCTATATTTGTTGGACAAGATGTTAGATACCCTAAATCTTTGTCGAAAGCTAAATCTATATTCTTTTCAATCATATTATCAATATTATTTGCTTTTTCAAATGCTTTTTCTAGATTGAAACCCTTTGTTATACTCTGTATTCTAATATGATCTTCTTCATTTATCATAATACTATTTTCCTCAGAACTATCTATTATTACAGCTGCTTTATCTATATTATTAATTAAGTTAAAACTTATAATATGCTTTTCTAACAATGAACTAATTTCTTTTTTTTCTAGATTCCATAAATATATAGTTTTAAATTCATCTTTTGTCACTTCTTTATAAAATTCATTTTCTATTTTATATATAATATCTCTACCATTTTTATTATCTATTTTATTTGGGAAGGGTGCCTTGTCTATATTTCTAGCTAATCTTATTCTACTACTTAAAACCATATTATCATTCAGTAAATGATTTTCTTTATTTTCATTCATATGCTTATGCCTCCTCCCCTTTTTCATTTTCTAATAACTTTATCTCATCTCTTATTGCTGCTGCTCTTTCATATTCTTCTTCTTTAATGCATTCTTGCAATTTATTTTTTAACTTTTGTAATTTCTTTTGCTTTATTATATATTGTCCTGACTTTTCAGGAATTTTCCCTGTATGCTCTACACTTCCATGAATTCTTTTTATTATTGGAATTATACTGTTATTAAAAACTTTATAGCACTCACTGCACCCTAATAATCCTTTCATCTTAAATTCATTATATGTTGTTCCACAATGAGGACAAGTAATTTCATAACTTATATTTTTTTCTTGAGGCTTATTCATATAATCTAATATATTAGCTAATATATTTTGAACTGAAAAAGATGACATAAGATTAAGATTATCTGTTATTCCTATTCCTTGCTCTTGTTTTGCACAACTTTCACACAGATTAACTTCTTCCTTATGTCCATTTATAACTTTTGTTATATGAACCGTTGCATTATTTTTATTACATTTATCACATAACATAAAATCACCCCCAATTTTTATATTAAATTATAACCATAATTATATTTTTTAGTATATTAGCCCTTAACATATTTTTACTTATATCAATATTTCCAAACACTCTATCATTTATAGCAATCTTCATTATAATAGCTTCTCTTTCTGTTATAACATTTGTTTCCACTAATCCATGTATAATATTTATTGCATTATCGTATGTAATACTGTTTCCTATTTTATCCACTATAATCTCTTTTAAGTTTTTATTGCTAGTGAATTCTATACGCCTAATTATAATACAGCCTCCACCACCCCTCTTGCTTTCTATGTAATAACCCTTATCTTCTGTAAACCTAGTAGTTAAAACATAATTTATTTGAGATGGTGCACAGCTAAAATAATTAGCCAATTCATTTCTTCTTATTTGCAATTCTGATTCATTATTTTCTTGAAACATTTCTTTTATAAAATCCTCTATTATATCAGATAATCTAGCCATAAATATCATTCCTTTTCTTGACTTTGTCTTTCTTTGACTTTAATAATATAATAATTTACATATTTTTTTTATTCAATATACATATATATGCAAATAACGTTATTATATTAAATTGTTATAGCTTTTCTCTATATTCCTATTAATTTTATAGACTTTTAATATATTCTTACTAAAATATTATTATATAAAATATATACCTTTAATTTAACAATATTTTATTGTATAAGACTACATCCCTTTATATTTTTCATATTTAACGCTCATATATGTACTTACTAGGAAGAAGATTTTATGTTTGTATTACTTATTGCTATTAAAATCTTCTTCCTAATTTATATAAAAATATTTATTTACATATTTTCATTTCTTATTATTTTTCCTTGTACTCAATGTTATTAATAAACCTTATAATCTAAAATTATTTTTTATAAGCCTCTATATAATAGTTTTCTTTCAATATATCTTTTTTATTTATTTCAAAGTTACTTCTCTCTAACATATTACATATTATATCCATGTTTTGTCTTTTTTCACAATTCATTTCTATTATTACCTCATCTTTTGAATCTAATATATTTATATAATCATTTACACTACTATAGTCACTCAGTCCCATAGGCCCCTTAATATTCAAATGATAACTTGACATTAAATCTCCCCTTTTTACTTAATCTAGCATATATTTTTCTATAATATTATTTCACATAATACACATTTTATTACTAATATTTATATCTTATGTATAATAACTAAAATATATGGCAAAAATTAATTCTACTGTAATATATTTAATTAACTTAAATATTGCTATCATTTATAGTAACTTATATACAACTTTAATTTAAAATTTGATATTATAATTATAACTATCACCCTAAATATATTATATATTTGGTTTTAAGCATCACTCCTAAAATATGAAATCTCTCATAGATATGATACATAAAAAATAGATAGAAAAAAAGCATCCCAAATACTAGTTATTAATCTAGTATTTGAAATGCTTTTTAAACCAATATTTATATCTTGTCTTTACCAGCCAATACTTTTTCAACTTCAATAGGATCTAAAATTTCATCATATCTTTCAAAGCTTAAGGAAAATTCACCCATACCTTGAGTTATACTTCTTAAATCTGTAGCATAATTCAATATTTCTCCCTGTGGCACTTCTGCTATAATTTTTTCTAGATTATTTTCTTCTTGTTCCATACCTAAAATTTTGCCTCTTTTTCTGTTTATATCACCTATAATATCTCCCATATATTCCTTTGATGATATTACTTCTAAATGCATTATAGGTTCTAACAAAGTTGGCTTAGCTTCCTTTATACCTTTTTTAAATGCAATAGAAGCTGCAATTTTAAAAGCCATTTCAGATGAATCTACTGAATGATATGACCCATCATATATTGTAGCTTTAATTCCTATAACAGGGTATTCGGCTAACACACCTTTTTTCATGCATTCTAAAATGCCGTCCTCCACTGCAGGAATATATTGCTTTGGAACTACCCCTCCAACTATATTATTTACAAACTCAAACTCCCCATCTTTATTTGGTTCAAATTTTATAAATACATCTCCATACTGTCCATGCCCACCAGATTGCTTTTTATGTTTTCCTTGAACTTTAGATACAGATTTTATGGTTTCTCTATATGGAATCTTAGGCGTATTTAATACTATTTCTGTACCGAATTTATTCTTCACCTTATTTGCTGTTACTTCTAAATGTATATCTCCCATACCTGATATTAATGTTTCCGCATTTTCTAAATCTCTACTTATACATATAGTAGGATCCTCTTCTACTAATTTATCTAAAGCATAAAACATTTTATCTTCATCATTTTTTGATTTAGGTAATGCTGACATAGTCATATTAGCTTTAGGAAAGTTTATATTTTCTAATACTATTTTTCTTTTTAGATCACATAACGTATCTCCTGTGGAACTATATTGCAATTTGCTTGCTGCTCCTATATCTCCTGCAATTATTTTATCTGTCTGAATTTGCTGTTTACCTCGTAAAAAATATAATTTACCTACCTTCTCTTTTTTATCTTTTGTTGGATTATAAATAGAGCTTTCTTCATTTAATACTCCACTCATAACTTTAAGCAATGACAATCTACCTATAAAAGGATCTATAATAGTTTTAAAAACTATTGCTGAAAACGGCTCTTTCTCATTGCAATGTATTTCTATACTCTCTTTATTTACATTATCCAATCCCTCCATCTGTTTTCCTTCTATGGGTGATGGAAACCATTGGACTATATCTTTTAAAAAGCTTTCAATACCTATGGCTTTTGTAGCAGAACCGCACATCACTGGTACTATTTCTCCCCTAGCAGTTCCTAACATTAATCCTTCATGTATGTCTTTATCACTGAGAGTACCTTCACTAAAATATTTTTCTAAAAGCTTCTCATCTGTTTCAGCTACAGCTTCTACAATCATATTTTTATACTCATCTACTTTATCTAATAATTCATTTGGTACTTCTTTTGTCTCTTCACTACCTGTTTTTTCATTAAATATTGTTGCCTTATTAGAAACAACATTAATTACCCCTTTAAAATTTTCCTCTTTTCCTATAGGATATTGAACAGGCACTACAGATACACCATATATCTCTCTAAGTTTATTTAGGGTGCTTTCAAAATCCATATTTTCTTTATCTAATTTATTTATATAAAATACTTTAGGTATTTTCTCTTTTGTTGTATAATTCCAAGATTTTTCTGTTTCAACATGCATGTTACCTGTTGCTGATAATACTATAATAGCAATATCAGTAGCTTTTAAACCTTGAATTTTTTCTCCTGAAAAATCAAAATAACCAGGCATATCAATCAAATTAATTTTTATATCTTTCCATTGACATGGCTGTATTGTTGTAGATATGGATATTCTACGCTTTTTTTCTTCTGTATCATAATCAGATACAGTATTACCTTCTTCTATGGTACCTAATCTATCCACCATATTCGTGAAATACAAAATAGCTTCTGTTAAAGAAGTTTTTCCTGATCCACTATGTCCAATTATGCCTATATTCCTTAGATTGGTGGTGCTATAATTCATACTAATTCCCCCTATCTATTTTATGGCTTAAGTATATATTCTATTTGATAATATAAAATCCTTTCAAAAATTACTAATTTTCTTAATAATCAGAATATATGCAAAAAAAATAAAAAGCTATTAAATATATATTACATATCTAATAACTTTTATTACAACTTTCTATATAAAATTATGCAAAAAATAAAATGGCTCCGCGAAAAGGATTCGAACCTTCAACCTATCGGTTAACAGCCGAGTGCTCCACCGTTGAGCTATCGCGGAATATTTTTTAAATATAAAATTTAAATGGCTCCGCGGAAAGGATTCGAACCTTCAACCTATCGGTTAACAGCCGAGTGCTCCACCATTGAGCTACCGCGGAATATTTAGATCTGGCAACGACTTACTCTTCCACAGGGCTTCCCCTGCAGTACCATCAGCGCTTTGAAGCTTAACCTTCGTGTTCGGCATGGGAACGGGTGTTACCTTCAAGCCATAATCACCAGATATTTAACATTATAATTGCTTTGTTGCAATTTGTCAATAGAGATTTACAAATTTTATTGTTTCTCTCAAAATTACACAGTGAATTTTATTTGGTCAAGCCCTCGACTTATTAGTATCAGTCAACTTAACATGTTGCCATGCTTACATCTCTGACCTATCAACCTGGTGTTCTTCCAGGAGTCTTACTAGCTTACGCTATGGGAAATCTCATCTTGAGGTTGGCTTCACGCTTAGATGCTTTCAGCGTTTATCCAGTCCCAACATAGCTACCCAGCTGTGCCACTGGCGTGACAACTGGTGCACCAGAGGTTGGTCCATCCCGGTCCTCTCGTACTAAGGACAGCTCCTCTCAAATTTCCTACGCCCGCGACGGATAGGGACCGAACTGTCTCACGACGTTCTGAACCCAGCTCGCGTGCCGCTTTAATGGGCGAACAGCCCAACCCTTGGGACCTACTTCAGCCCCAGGATGCGACGAGCCGACATCGAGGTGCCAAACCTCCCCGTCGATGTGGACTCTTGGGGGAGATCAGCCTGTTATCCCCGAGGTAGCTTTTATCCGTTGAGCGATGGCCCTCCCACGAGGTACCACCGGATCACTAAGCCCGACTTTCGTCCCTGCTCCACCTGTATGTGTCGCAGTCAAGCTCCCTTCTGCCTTTGCACTCTTCGCGCGATTTCCGACCGCGCTGAGGGAACTTTTGGGCGCCTCCGTTACTTTTTAGGAGGCGACCGCCCCAGTCAAACTGCCCACCTAACAATGTCCCGTGACCAGATTCATGGCCGCCGGTTAGAACCCCAGTACTGTCAGGGTGGTATCCCAAGGATGACTCCACTCAGGCTGACGCCCAAGTTTCCAAGTCTCCCACCTATCCTGTACAGACAATACCGAGATTCAATGCTAAGCTACAGTAAAGCTCTACGGGGTCTTTCCGTCCAATCGCGGGTAGCAAGCATCTTCACTTGCACTACAATTTCGCCGGATTTGCTGTTGAGACAGTGCCCAAATCATTACGCCATTCGTGCGGGTCGGAACTTACCCGACAAGGAATTTCGCTACCTTAGGACCGTTATAGTTACGGCCGCCGTTTACTGGGGCTTAAGTTCACACCTTCGCTTACGCTAAGTGTTCCCCTTAACCTTCCAGCACCGGGCAGGCGTCAGCCCCTATACATCAGCTTTCGCTTTAGCAGAGACCTGTGTTTTTGCTAAACAGTTGCTTGGGCCTATTCTCTGCGGCCTACTTTCGTAGGCACCCCTTCTCCCGAAGTTACGGGGTCAATTTGCCGAGTTCCTTAACAGCAATTCTTCCGATGGCCTTAGGATTCTCTCCTCACCTACCTGTGTCGGTTTGCGGTACGGGCACCTATTCACTCGATAGAGGCTTTTCTTGGCAGTGTGGAATCAGATACTTCGCCATAATTGGCTCCCCATAACATCTCAGCTTAGCTTGACGGATTTGCCTATCAAGCATGCCTAAATGCTTAGACGCACATCCAATAGTGCGCACATCTTATCCTACTGCGTCACCCCATTTCTCAAACGTAAATAGGTGGTATCGGAATATCAACCGATTGTCCATCACCTACGCCTTTCGGCCTCGGCTTAGGTCCCGACTAACCCTGGGCGGACGAACCTTCCCCAGGAAACCTTAGGTTTTCGGCCAATAAGATTCTCACTTATTTCTCGCTACTTATGCCAGCATTCTCACTTCTGTACAGTCCACCACTCCTTACGGTATGACTTCAACCCATACAGAAAGCTCCCCTACCGCGTACACGTAGTGTACACCCATAGCTTCGGTGGTAAGTTTGAGCCCCGGACATCTTCGGCGCAGGATCTCTTGACTAGTGAGCTATTACGCACTCTTTAAATGAGTGGCTGCTTCTAAGCCAACATCCTAGTTGTCTTAGAAATCCCACATCCTTTTCCACTTAACTTACACTTTGGGACCTTAGCTGATGGTCTGGGCTGTTTCCCTTTTGACTACGGATCTTATCATTCGCAGTCTGACTGCCGTGATACAAGTATATGGCATTCGGAGTTTGATAGGGTTCGGTAACTACTATAGCCCCTAGCCCATTCAGTGCTCTACCTCCATTACTCAATTACACGACGCTAGCCCTAAAGCTATTTCGGGGAGAACCAGCTATCTCCGAGTTCGATTGGAATTTCTCCGCTATCCACAGCTCATCCCATGGTTTTTCAACACCAACGTGGTTCGGTCCTCCACGAGATTTTACTCTCGCTTCAACCTGGCCATGGATAGGTCACCCGGTTTCGGGTCTACACCATGCAACTTTTCGCCCTTTTCAGACTCGGTTTCCCTTCGGCTCCGTACCTTAAGTACTTAACCTTGCTACATAGCGTAACTCGCTGGCTCGTTCTACAAAAAGCACATCGTCACACTTTAACGTGCTTCGATCGGTTGTAGGCACACGGTTTCAGGTTCTATTTCACTCCCCTTCCGGGGTTCTTTTCACCTTTCCCTCACGGTACTGCTTCACTATCGGTCACTAGGTAGTATTTAGCCTTGGGAGGTGGTCCTCCCTGCTTCCCACAAGGTTTCACGTGTCTCGTGGTACTCTGGATTAGATCTCGAAGTTTTCTCTTTTTATCTACAGGACTATTACCTTCTATGGTAGGGCGTTCCAGCCCTTTTCGATTAAGATACCTCTTCTTTTATGATCTATCCACAACCCCAGAAACAAGTTTCTGGTTTGGGCTCTTTCCCGTTCGCTCGCCGCTACTTAGGAAATCGATTTTTCTTTCTCTTCCTCCGGGTACTTAGATGTTTCAGTTCCCCGGGTTTACCCTCATACACCTATGTATTCAGTGCATGATACATGGGGTTACCCATGTGAGTTTCCTCATTCGGAAATCCCTGGATCTCAGCCTATTTGCGGCTACCCAAGGCTTATCGCAGCTTATCGCGTCCTTCTTCGGCTCCTAGTGCCAAGGCATTCACCATGCGCCCTTTGTAGCTTGACCTATTAAGAATTCTTTAAATCTTAGATTTATTAGAATCCTATACTCCTCAGCAATGCTGAGTGAGTTTCATTTTAATTACAAAGGATTTTATACCTTTAGCTTTACTTATATTCACTGTGCAATTTTCAAAGAACATGGTGGGTCTAAATGGACTCGAACCATCGACCTCACGCTTATCAGGCGTGCGCTCTAACCAGCTGAGCTATAGACCCATATGAAAAACCCTTATGGTCTTTCAAAATTAAACAGAGAATTCAGCCTTTAGAAAGAATTTTCTTCTTTCTATTCTCCTTAGAAAGGAGGTGATCCAGCCGCAGGTTCTCCTACGGCTACCTTGTTACGACTTCACCCCAATCACTAATCCCACCTTCGGCCGCTGGCTCCTTACGGTTGCCTCACGGACTTCGGGTGTTACCAGCTCTCATGGTGTGACGGGCGGTGTGTACAAGGCCCGGGAACGTATTCACCGCGACATTCTGATTCGCGATTACTAGCAACTCCAGCTTCATGTAGGCGAGTTGCAGCCTACAATCCGAACTGAGATAGGTTTTATAAGTTTTGCTCCACCTCACGGTCTTGCGTCTTATTGTACCTACCATTGTAGCACGTGTGTAGCCCTGGACATAAGGGGCATGATGATTTGACGTCATCCCCACCTTCCTCCTGGTTACCCAGGCAGTCTCATTAGAGTGCTCAACTTAATGGTAGCAACTAATAACAAGGGTTGCGCTCGTTGCAGGACTTAACCTAACATCTCACGACACGAGCTGACGACAACCATGCACCACCTGTCTCCTTGCCCCGAAGGGCTTCACCTATCTCTAGGTTATGCAAGGGATGTCAAGTCCAGGTAAGGTTCTTCGCGTTGCTTCGAATTAAACCACATGCTCCGCTGCTTGTGCGGGCCCCCGTCAATTCCTTTGAGTTTTAATCTTGCGACCGTACTCCCCAGGCGGGATACTTATTGTGTTAACTGCGGCACAGAGGGAGTTGATACCCCCTACACCTAGTATCCATCGTTTACGGCGTGGACTACCAGGGTATCTAATCCTGTTTGCTACCCACGCTTTCGTGCCTCAGCGTCAGTTACAGTCCAGAAAGCCGCCTTCGCCACTGGTGTTCTTCCTAATCTCTACGCATTTCACCGCTACACTAGGAATTCCGCTTTCCTCTCCTGCACTCTAGATATCCAGTTTGGAATGCAGCCCCCAGGTTAAGCCCGGGGATTTCACATCCCACTTAAACATCCGCCTACGCACCCTTTACGCCCAGTAAATCCGGACAACGCTCGCCACCTACGTATTACCGCGGCTGCTGGCACGTAGTTAGCCGTGGCTTCCTCCTCTGGTACCGTCATTATCGTCCCAGAAAACAGGGCTTTACAATCCGAAGACCTTCATCACCCACGCGGCGTTGCTGCGTCAGGGTTTCCCCCATTGCGCAATATTCCCCACTGCTGCCTCCCGTAGGAGTCTGGACCGTGTCTCAGTTCCAATGTGGCCGATCACCCTCTCAGGTCGGCTACGCATCGTTGCCTTGGTAGGCCATTACCCCACCAACTAGCTAATGCGCCGCGGGTCCATCTCAAAGCAATAAATCTTTGATAAGAAAATCATGCGATTATCTTATGTTATGCGGTATTAATCTTCCTTTCGGAAGGCTATCCCCCACTTTGAGGCAGGTTACCCACGTGTTACTCACCCGTCCGCCGCTAATCCACTTCCCGAAGGAAGCTTCATCGCTCGACTTGCATGTGTTAAGCACGCCGCCAGCGTTCGTCCTGAGCCAGGATCAAACTCTAAATTTAAAAGTTTAATCTCTTCTCAAATTCATTGACAAGGTTTATTACCTTATCTTACTGGCTGTTACAAGAATGTTTCTTGTTAATTCTCTGTTTAATTTTCAAAGACCAATTTTGCGACTTTACTAGAATATCATTTGTAATCCTAAAAGTCAATACTTTTTTGCTTTATTAGTAATAAAAAAACAGGCCATTGAGGACTGTTTAATTTAAATGGTGGAGATAAGGAGATTCGAACTCCTGACCCCCTGCTTGCAAGGCAGGTGCTCTCCCAACTGAGCTATACCCCCAAATGGTGGACCTTCAGGGACTCGAACCCCGGACCTACCGGTTATGAGCCGGTTGCTCTAACCAACTGAGCTAAAGATCCATTGTTTCATCTGGCAACGACTTACTCTTCCACAGGGCTTCCCCTGCAGTACCATCAGCGCTTTGAAGCTTAACCTTCGTGTTCGGCATGGAAACGGGTGTTACCTTCAAGCCATAATCACCAGATATTTAACATTTTAATTGCTTTGTTGCAATTTGTCAATAGAGATTTAACATTTTTTTATTGTTTCTCTCAAAATTACACAGTGAATTTTATTTGGTCAAGCCCTCGACTTATTAGTATCAGTCAACTTAACATGTTGCCATGCTTACATCTCTGACCTATCAACCTGGTGTTCTTCCAGGAGTCTTACTAGCTTACGCTATGGGAAATCTCATCTTGAGGTTGGCTTCACGCTTAGATGCTTTCAGCGTTTATCCAGTCCCAACATAGCTACCCAGCTGTGCCACTGGCGTGACAACTGGTGCACCAGAGGTTGGTCCATCCCGGTCCTCTCGTACTAAGGACAGCTCCTCTCAAATTTCCTACGCCCGCGACGGATAGGGACCGAACTGTCTCACGACGTTCTGAACCCAGCTCGCGTGCCGCTTTAATGGGCGAACAGCCCAACCCTTGGGACCTACTTCAGCCCCAGGATGCGACGAGCCGACATCGAGGTGCCAAACCTCCCCGTCGATGTGGACTCTTGGGGGAGATCAGCCTGTTATCCCCGAGGTAGCTTTTATCCGTTGAGCGATGGCCCTCCCACGAGGTACCACCGGATCACTAAGCCCGACTTTCGTCCCTGCTCCACCTGTATGTGTCGCAGTCAAGCTCCCTTCTGCCTTTGCACTCTTCGCGCGATTTCCGACCGCGCTGAGGGAACTTTTGGGCGCCTCCGTTACTTTTTAGGAGGCGACCGCCCCAGTCAAACTGCCCACCTAACAATGTCCCGTGACCAGATTCATGGCCGCCGGTTAGAACCCCAGTACTGTCAGGGTGGTATCCCAAGGATGACTCCACTCAGGCTGACGCCCAAGTTTCCAAGTCTCCCACCTATCCTGTACAGACAATACCGAGATTCAATGCTAAGCTACAGTAAAGCTCTACGGGGTCTTTCCGTCCAATCGCGGGTAGCAAGCATCTTCACTTGCACTACAATTTCGCCGGATTTGCTGTTGAGACAGTGCCCAAATCATTACGCCATTCGTGCGGGTCGGAACTTACCCGACAAGGAATTTCGCTACCTTAGGACCGTTATAGTTACGGCCGCCGTTTACTGGGGCTTAAGTTCACACCTTCGCTTACGCTAAGTGTTCCCCTTAACCTTCCAGCACCGGGCAGGCGTCAGCCCCTATACATCAGCTTTCGCTTTAGCAGAGACCTGTGTTTTTGCTAAACAGTTGCTTGGGCCTATTCTCTGCGGCCTACTTTCGTAGGCACCCCTTCTCCCGAAGTTACGGGGTCAATTTGCCGAGTTCCTTAACAGCAATTCTTCCGATGGCCTTAGGATTCTCTCCTCACCTACCTGTGTCGGTTTGCGGTACGGGCACCTATTCACTCGATAGAGGCTTTTCTTGGCAGTGTGGAATCAGATACTTCGCCATAATTGGCTCCCCATAACATCTCAGCTTAGCTTGACGGATTTGCCTATCAAGCATGCCTAAATGCTTAGACGCACATCCAATAGTGCGCACATCTTATCCTACTGCGTCACCCCATTTCTCAAACGTAAATAGGTGGTATCGGAATATCAACCGATTGTCCATCACCTACGCCTTTCGGCCTCGGCTTAGGTCCCGACTAACCCTGGGCGGACGAACCTTCCCCAGGAAACCTTAGGTTTTCGGCCAATAAGATTCTCACTTATTTCTCGCTACTTATGCCAGCATTCTCACTTCTGTACAGTCCACCACTCCTTACGGTATGACTTCAACCCATACAGAAAGCTCCCCTACCGCGTACACGTAGTGTACACCCATAGCTTCGGTGGTAAGTTTGAGCCCCGGACATCTTCGGCGCAGGATCTCTTGACTAGTGAGCTATTACGCACTCTTTAAATGAGTGGCTGCTTCTAAGCCAACATCCTAGTTGTCTTAGAAATCCCACATCCTTTTCCACTTAACTTACACTTTGGGACCTTAGCTGATGGTCTGGGCTGTTTCCCTTTTGACTACGGATCTTATCATTCGCAGTCTGACTGCCGTGATACAAGTATATGGCATTCGGAGTTTGATAGGGTTCGGTAACTACTATAGCCCCTAGCCCATTCAGTGCTCTACCTCCATTACTCAATTACACGACGCTAGCCCTAAAGCTATTTCGGGGAGAACCAGCTATCTCCGAGTTCGATTGGAATTTCTCCGCTATCCACAGCTCATCCCATGGTTTTTCAACACCAACGTGGTTCGGTCCTCCACGAGATTTTACTCTCGCTTCAACCTGGCCATGGATAGGTCACCCGGTTTCGGGTCTACACCATGCAACTTTTCGCCCTTTTCAGACTCGGTTTCCCTTCGGCTCCGTACCTTAAGTACTTAACCTTGCTACATAGCGTAACTCGCTGGCTCGTTCTACAAAAAGCACATCGTCACACTTTAACGTGCTTCGATCGGTTGTAGGCACACGGTTTCAGGTTCTATTTCACTCCCCTTCCAGGGTTCTTTTCACCTTTCCCTCACGGTACTGCTTCACTATCGGTCACTAGGTAGTATTTAGCCTTGGGAGGTGGTCCTCCCTGCTTCCCACAAGGTTTCACGTGTCTCGTGGTACTCTGGATTAGATCTCGAAGTTTTCTCTTTTTATCTACAGGACTATTACCTTCTATGGTAGGGCGTTCCAGCCCTTTTCGATTAAGATACCTCTTCTTTTATGATCTATCCACAACCCCAGAAACAAGTTTCTGGTTTGGGCTCTTTCCCGTTCGCTCGCCGCTACTTAGGAAATCGATTTTTCTTTCTCTTCCTCCGGGTACTTAGATGTTTCAGTTCCCCGGGTTTACCCTCATACACCTATGTATTCAGTGCATGATACATGGGGTTACCCATGTGAGTTTCCTCATTCGGAAATCCCTGGATCTCAGCCTATTTGCGGCTACCCAAGGCTTATCGCAGCTTATCGCGTCCTTCTTCGGCTCCTAGTGCCAAGGCATTCACCATGCGCCCTTTGTAGCTTGACCTATTAAGAATTCTTTAAATCTTAGATTTATTAGAATCCTATACTCCTCAGCAATGCTGAGTGAGTTTCATTTTAATTACAAAGGATTTTATACCTTTAGCTTTACTTTTTCATTATTCACTGTGCAATTTTCAAAGAACATAAGTAGATGTTCCAAATCTATGACTTGGTACAATCACTTAGTTAAACATATTAATGTTTAACTTCATTTTGAGAGAATGGTCTCTCAAAATTAAACAGAGAATTCAGCCTTTAGAAAGAATTTTCTTCTTTCTATTCTCCTTAGAAAGGAGGTGATCCAGCCGCAGGTTCTCCTACGGCTACCTTGTTACGACTTCACCCCAATCACTAATCCCACCTTCGGCCGCTGGCTCCTTACGGTTGCCTCACGGACTTCGGGTGTTACCAGCTCTCATGGTGTGACGGGCGGTGTGTACAAGGCCCGGGAACGTATTCACCGCGACATTCTGATTCGCGATTACTAGCAACTCCAGCTTCATGTAGGCGAGTTGCAGCCTACAATCCGAACTGAGATAGGTTTTATAAGTTTTGCTCCACCTCACGGTCTTGCGTCTTATTGTACCTACCATTGTAGCACGTGTGTAGCCCTGGACATAAGGGGCATGATGATTTGACGTCATCCCCACCTTCCTCCTGGTTACCCAGGCAGTCTCATTAGAGTGCTCAACTTAATGGTAGCAACTAATAACAAGGGTTGCGCTCGTTGCAGGACTTAACCTAACATCTCACGACACGAGCTGACGACAACCATGCACCACCTGTCTCCTTGCCCCGAAGGGCTTCACCTATCTCTAGGCTATGCAAGGGATGTCAAGTCCAGGTAAGGTTCTTCGCGTTGCTTCGAATTAAACCACATGCTCCGCTGCTTGTGCGGGCCCCCGTCAATTCCTTTGAGTTTTAATCTTGCGACCGTACTCCCCAGGCGGGATACTTATTGTGTTAACTGCGGCACAGAGGGAGTTGATACCCCCTACACCTAGTATCCATCGTTTACGGCGTGGACTACCAGGGTATCTAATCCTGTTTGCTACCCACGCTTTCGTGCCTCAGCGTCAGTTACAGTCCAGAAAGCCGCCTTCGCCACTGGTGTTCTTCCTAATCTCTACGCATTTCACCGCTACACTAGGAATTCCGCTTTCCTCTCCTGCACTCTAGATATCCAGTTTGGAATGCAGCCCCCAGGTTAAGCCCGGGGATTTCACATCCCACTTAAACATCCGCCTACGCACCCTTTACGCCCAGTAAATCCGGACAACGCTCGCCACCTACGTATTACCGCGGCTGCTGGCACGTAGTTAGCCGTGGCTTCCTCCTCTGGTACCGTCATTATCGTCCCAGAAAACAGGGCTTTACAATCCGAAGACCTTCATCACCCACGCGGCGTTGCTGCGTCAGGGTTTCCCCCATTGCGCAATATTCCCCACTGCTGCCTCCCGTAGGAGTCTGGACCGTGTCTCAGTTCCAATGTGGCCGATCACCCTCTCAGGTCGGCTACGCATCGTTGCCTTGGTAGGCCATTGCCCCGCCAACTAGCTAATGCGCCGCGGGTCCATCTCAAAGCAATAAATCTTTGATAAGAAAATCATGCGATTATCTTATGTTATGCGGTATTAATCTTCCTTTCGGAAGGCTATCCCCCACTTTGAGGCAGGTTACCCACGTGTTACTCACCCGTCCGCCGCTAATCCACTTCCCGAAGGAAGCTTCATCGCTCGACTTGCATGTGTTAAGCACGCCGCCAGCGTTCGTCCTGAGCCAGGATCAAACTCTAAATTTAAAAGTTTAATCTCTTCTCAAATTCATTGACAAGGTTTATTACCTTATCTTACTGGCTGTTACAAGAATGTTTCTTGTTAATTCTCTGTTTAATTTTCAAAGACCATATCGCCTCAGCGACTTTTATATCTTATCAAATTTGTTGTTCTTTGTCAAGAACTTTTTTCAAATTTGTTTTTGAAAGTTTTTGTTACTTTCAAGCCCTTGTCTTAAGGACGAGATTTATTCTATCACATTTGTTAATGACTTCTTAACATAAAATTTTAATTTGAAGAAATTATACTTATTTTTCTACATTTTTTTATAATTTTGGGCTTTTTTCTTATAGTGATACACCTGGATATGTTAATAGCTAATATTCTTTATTTTCCTTATAAATAAAGAATCCTATCAGTATTAATATTTTAAAACCAATAGGATTCTTCTATGTTTAATCTAATATTATACCTATATATACATAAACAAAATTTATAATATTAAACTACTTCTAATCAGAAAGTTATATACACATTATATTTTTAAAATTTAAAATATACCTTTATAACTACAATAAATAAAATTATAAACCATTTACTATATTCTTAAATTCATTTCCTCTTATTTCAAAGTTAGGATACATATCAAAACTAGCACAAGCTGGAGATAAAGTTATTATATCTCCCTCTTCTGATATCTTATATGCCATTTTTACAGCTTCCTCCATACTATCTACTGTAACTATTTTCATATTACTCTTTTTATCTAAAATTACTTTTTCAAAAGCTGCCTTTATTTTATTTTTAGTATCACCCATTAATATTAAAGTTTTGATTTTGTCATAACCACCTTCTGCTAAAGGCTCAAAAGGTATTTTTTTATCATATCCACCAGCTATTAATATTACTGGTTTTTCAAAAGCATTCAATCCTGCTAGAGTTCTACTAGGACTTGATGCTATTGAATCATTATAGTATTTAACTCCATTAACTTCTCTTATAAATTCACATCTATGCTCTACACCTGAGAAATTTGTAGCCACATATTTCATACTATCTATTGATACATATTTATTTACCATGCAAAAAGCTGCTAATAAATTTGCTATATTGTGTCTACCTTTAAGTTTTACATCTTTTGAATGGCAAACTTCCTTTCCTAGTACTGTAAGCTTATCATCTATCAAACATGCTCCATCATTTAACTTTTCTACAAGACTGAATTTTAAGATTTTCCCTAAAGATTCCTTCTTCATTTCATCAGTTAATTTATCATCTTTATTCAATACTAATAGATCATTATTTTCTTGATGTTTAAATATGTTCTTTTTCGCATCTACATATTCTTGGAAATCTTTATGCACATCTAAGTGATTAGGACTTAAATTAGTTATTAAAGAAATTTGTGGTGATACATCCATTGTCATAAGTTGAAAACTTGATAGTTCTAATACTACCATATGATTTTCTTTTATTTCTTCAATATTAGCAAATAAAGGGGTTCCTATATTTCCCCCTACCCATGTTTTATATCCTTCTTTCCTTAGAATCTCATAAATCAATGTTGTAGTGGTTGTTTTTCCATCGCTTCCTGTTATACCAAAAATCTTAGCTGGACAGTATTTAATGAACTCTTCCATTTCTGATGTTATATAAGCTCCTGCTTCTTTTGCTTTAACAAACTCTGGTCTATCTATTCTCATAGAGGGAGTTTTAAATATAATATCATATCCATCTAATTTATCTAAGTAGTCTTCCCCTAACACTAGATTTACACCTATTCCTTCTAGTTCACTACTTATACTACCTAATTTTTCTCTATGTTTTTTGTCAAAGGCAGTTACTTCAGCCCCTAATTTAACTAAAAATTTTATTAAAGGTCTATTACTTACTCCTATGCCTACCACTGCTACTTTTTTATATTTAATGTAATCCTTAAACTTAGAAAAATCACTTTTCATCTATAAACCTCCAAATAAAGTATTAATCCACTTAATATTATATCACTTTAAATTGCTTATAAAGTATTTTAAATATTTTATATTGTAATTATTATAAATAAAAGACATATTATTTTATAGAAGAAATTTTGTTAGGAGTTATTATGCCTTTGTTAATATCTATTTTAACAATCCCATTATTATATATTTCAATATCAGAAGTAAAAGATAAAGAAAAATTTTGTAAATATAAACTTATATTTTTATGGTTATTATGCCATATTTATATAACTATAAATAATTTTTTTATTTTGCCTATAGGAATTTTTATTTCATTTTATATAATCGTTAAAACTAAAAAAAATTTAAAATCTAAATGTATATCTTTCCTTCTAGGTACATTTAGCTTTTTATTAGGTCTATTGTGTTATCAGCTGAAGTTATAGATATAAATTTTCAAACATTCGACAGTAAATTTTATCTATATAATTTTTTTAATATTTTTATCATATTATGTTGAAAAACATCATTATATCTGCTATAATATTCTTCGTGCCGTAAGAATCTAATATAATTCCCCAAGTTTTATTTAAACATATAACATATCCCCATGATTAAACCCTATTTCATTCTATCAGGTGATTCGGATTCACCTGATTTTTTTGCTTTTATTTGAAAACTTTTATATGCAAGCCTTTAATAGATCCCATTTTTACTTTATATAATTATTGTTTTTTTTATAATTTAAATAAATATTTTTAACTAAATAGAAGCTATGATTTTTAGAATATAATATTCTTTATTCATAGCTTCTTAGTTTAAAAGCAAACTTATATAATATTAATATTAAATTTTACAAAACTTCTTATTATAAATAGTTCCTTATTCTAGAATTGTAATTTATCCTCTATAAATTTTTCTAATTCATTTATATTAACTCTTATTTGATCCATAGTATCTCTATCTCTTATAGTAACTGTATTATCTTCTATTGTATCAAAATCTACTGTTATACAATAAGGTGTTCCTATTTCATCTTCTCTTCTATATCTTTTTCCTATACTACCTGCTTCATCATAATCTATATTAAAGTTTTTACTTAGCATACTGTAAACTTCTTTTGCTTTATCAGAAAGTTTTTTGCTAAGTGGTAATACTGCAGCTTTAAATGCAGCTAAAGCTGGATGTAAATGTAGTACATTTCTTACATCTCCACCTTCTAATTCTTCTTCATCATAAGCATCTGCTAAGAATGCTAAAATAACTCTATCTGCTCCTAAAGATGGTTCTATACAATATGGTACATATCTTTCCTTAGTTGTTGGGTCTAAATAATTTAGATCTTCACCTGAATGTTCCATATGTTGTTTTAAGTCAAAATCTGTTCTATCAGCAACTCCCCATAGTTCTCCCCAACCAAATGGGAATAAAAATTCTATATCTGATGTTGCATTACTGTAATGAGATAATTCTTCTTTACTATGATCTCTAAATCTTATATTATCTTTGTTTATACCTAAATTTATTAAGAAATTCCAGCAATACTCTTTCCAATAATTAAACCATTCCAAGTCTGTTCCTGGCTTACAGAAAAATTCTAACTCCATTTGTTCAAATTCTCTAGTTCTAAATGTGAAATTTCCTGGAGTTATTTCATTTCTAAAAGATTTTCCTATTTGAGCAATACCAAATGGAACTTTCTTTCTAGATGTTCTTTGAACATTTTTGAAATTAACAAATATACCTTGAGCTGTTTCTGGTCTTAAGTATATTTCTGACTTTGCATCTTCTGTTACCCCTTGAAATGTCTTAAACATTAAATTAAATTGTCTTATATCTGTAAAGTTTTTTTCTTTACACTTTGGACATTCTATTCCATTATCATCTATATATTGTTTTAATTTTTCATTTGACCAACCATCTGCACTAGCTTTTTCAATACCTTGTTCTGTCATATGCTCTTCTACTAGTTTGTCTGCTCTAAATCTTGCCTTACATTCTTTACAATCCATTAAAGGATCAGAAAATCCTCCTACATGTCCAGATGCTACCCAAACTTGGTTATTCATTAAAATAGCTGCATCTAATCCAACATTGTATGGACTTTCTTGAACAAATTTTTTCCACCAAGCTTTTTTTACATTATTCTTTAGTTCTACTCCTAATGGACCATAATCCCATGAATTTGCTAATCCTCCGTATATATCAGATCCTGGAAATACAAATCCTCTATTTTTACTTAAAGCAACCACTTTATCCATAGTTTTTTCAAAAGCCATAAAAGTACCTCCTAATATTTTTTATAAAGTTTTTAATATAAAAAAGGCTATAGCAACAAAGGGACGATTTAATCGCGGTTCCACCCTTTTTGGCTATAGCCCTACTTTCTAATCAAATACTCAAAAGCTCCCTTCATAATAACCACTGACTGTTCTCACCTAACACAGACTCTCTTTATAATGTTTATTATTACTCTTCTTTATCATCGTATAATTATTTATTTTTGTTGTTATTTATAATGATTTGCTGTTTGTCTACAAAATATTCATATAAAATATAGTCAATCTATTTATTGTTAGATTGTGGTTTCATAGTTGGGAATAATATAACGTCTCTTATAGAATGTGTATCTGTTAAGAACATTATTAATCTATCAATACCTATTCCTAATCCACCTGTTGGCGGCATACCTACTTCTAATGAAGTTATAAAATCGTCATCCATCATATAAGCTTCATCATCACCTAATTCTCTTTCCTTTAATTGTTGCATAAATCTTTCTTTTTGAACTATAGAATCATTTAATTCAGAATATGCATTACATACTTCTCTTCCAAATACAAATCCTTCAAATCTTTCTGTAAATGCTTCATTTCCTCTCTTTTTCTTTGTAAGAGGTGAATTTTCTACTGGATAATCACAAATAAAAGTAGGTTGCATTAACTTGTCTTCACAGAATTCTTCAAATAATCCTATAAGTACGTCACCTTTTGTACAATCCTTTAATTCTTTCTTAAATTCTACATGTTTTTCTTTTGCAATTGTTCTTGCCTCTTCATCATCTTTTATAGAGTTAAAATCTACTCCCGCATATTCCTTTACAGCATCTACCATAGTTAATCTTCTCCATGGTGGTGTAAAATCTATTTCTGTTCCTTCATATTGAACTTTAGTTGTTCCTAAAACTTTTTCACATATATAAGCAACCATATTTTCTGTTATTTCCATCATATCATTATAATCTGCATAAGCTTCATATAATTCTATAGCTGTAAATTCTGGATTATGTCTTATATCTATTCCTTCATTTCTAAAGTTTTTACCAATTTCATATACTTTTTCAAAGCCACCTACTATTAATCTTTTTAAATATAATTCAGTAGCTATTCTAAGATACATATCTATATCTAAAGCATTATGATGAGTTATAAATGGTTTAGCTGCTGCTCCACCTGCTATTGGTGATAATATTGGTGTTTCTACTTCTAAAAATCCTCTATTATCTAAGAATTCTCTCATAGCTTTAATTATAGCTGTTCTTTTTATAAAAGTATCTCTTACATCTTGATTTATTATTAAATCTACATATCTTTGTCTATATCTTAAATCTGGATCCTTCAATCCATGCCATTTTTCTGGTAATGGTCTTAAAGATTTACAAACTAATTGAAAATCTGTTATGTGTATTGATGTTTCTCCTGTTTTAGTTTTAAAAACTGTTCCTGTTACACTTATTATATCGCCTATATCAAAAGTTTTATATTCTTTAAGCTTTTCTTCTCCTACATCATTTATCTTTATGTATAATTGAATTTTTCCATATCTATCATGTATATCTGAAAAACCAGCTTTTCCATGAACCCTTTTAGACATAAGTCTTCCTGCTACTGTAACAGTTTTTCCTTCTAATTCTTCATAGTTTTCTTTTACTTCTTTTGAAGTATGGGTTCTTTCAACCTTATAAACATCAAATGGATCTTTACCATTAGACTGAAGTTCTTTTAGCTTTTGAAACCTTTCCTTCATTAATTCATTTGCTTGTTCTTCAAAGTTGTTCATCACATTATCTTCCTTTGACACTCTAAATTCCCTCCAATACTATGCTCTATTAACTTCTAATATTTCATACTTACTAACACCATCTGGGACTGTTATTTCTATTATATCTCCAACCTTTTTACCTATTAACCCACATCCTACTGGTGATTCGTTAGATATTTTATTATTCATAGGGTCAGCTTCAGCAGAGCCTACAATTATATAGTCAACTTCTTCATCAAATTCATAATCTTTAACTTTTACTATAGAGCCTACACTTACTATATCTTTAGGCACTTCGTTTTCATCAATTATACTAGCATTCTTTAGCATATTTTCTAATTGTATTATTCTTCCTTCTACAAAAGCTTGTTCATTTTTAGCTTCATCATATTCTGAATTTTCACTTAAATCCCCAAATGAAAGAGCTACCTTTATTTTTTCTGTTATTTCTTTTCTTTTTACCGTTTTTAAATATTCTAACTCTTCTTCTAATTTCTTTACCCCTTCATAAGTCATAACATATTTTTTTGCTTCGCTCATGCTATTCTCCCCTTTATTTTGTTACTATTTATATATTATGATACATTCTTAACATTATAACATAAAAGAAACATTTAAGTAATTATAAAACAGGTACTTTATCCTGTCAATATTATATAATTTCTTATATTTATCTAGTTATTTTTATTATCTCTTCATTAAACATTATTTTATCTAATACAATACCATTATATCTTATTGCTTCTTCTACATTCTTTTTATCCATTTGGCAAAGTATTGCACCTAATAGTTCCGGATTAAAATTCAAGTTGATTTTCCAAGGAACTTTATAGGTTATACCATTTATATTACAATTGCCTTTACTCTTATAAATTTTACTATTATTAATATACCATACTGGTATTTCCTTTATAATTTCTACATCCTTAGTTGTTATTATAAAATCCGATTTACTAAAAGAAGCTTTTATATCCCTAGTTATAATAGGTGTTATTCCATAATTAGCTATTATATAGTCGCTTAATTTGGCTAATTTATTTAAATCCTCAGATACTAGTATTATATACTTTGCTTCTTTTGAAACATAATTTATAATATTAAAAACATATTCTTCTTTTGCATCAAATATTACTATGCAACTATTCCTCATAGATTTTCCTTTTAGTCTTAACACAGTTTTTATACTTTCACATACGGATAAAGCAAATAATTCCTTTTGAAAGCTATTTAACACATAGTAATCTAGAAATCTAAAAGTATTAGGTGCTAACACAAAATCCTTGTGTCTTGAATATTTTATACTACGTTTTATATTTTTATGATAAGCTTTTTCATTAAAATTTGGAGATATATTTACTTTAGATATTACTAAATTTAATTCCTCTATAAAGTAATTCCCTTTAAAATGTGTCAAAAGCTCATCTTTTATTCTAAATATAAAATTATTTTTATTATAGTTTTTTATTATATTAGAGTCTATATCTATTACTGGTTTCATTATTTCACCATAAAAATTGATTACAATATATTTTTATGTAAATATTTATTTAAAATTCCTCTAATATTTCTCTATATTTAATTAATTCTTCTAGTACTTTATGAGAATCCTTTTCCATATTTACTCTATCCTTTATATCAGTACAATTTTTAAGACCTTTTACATATACTGCTATATGTTTTCTCATTTCTCTTACTGCTTTATGTTCTTCAAAATACTCTAATGATTTTTTATAATGTTTTATACATATGTCTATTCTTTCTTGTGGAGTAGGATAATATACATGTTCTCCCCTAATTTTTTCATTTATTTGTTTAAATATCCACGGGTTACCTTGAGAACCTCTCCCTACCATTATGCCATCACACCCTGTTTTATTTACCATTTCTATAGCATCTTCTGATGAAAACACATCTCCATTACCTATTACAGGTATGCTTACAGCATTCTTTACTCCTGATATTATTGCCCAATCTGCCTTACCTTCATACATTTGTTCTCTTGTTCTACCATGAATAGTTATAGCATCGACCCCAGCCTGCTCCATTGCTTTAGCAAACTCTACAGCATTAATATTATTCTTATCAAAACCTTTTCTAAATTTAACTGTGATAGGTTTTTTAGATACTTTTTTCATAGCTTTTATTATTTCTGATGCTAATTTAGGATCTTTCATAAGTGCAGAACCATCACCATTTTTAACTATTTTAGGTGCTGGGCATCCCATATTTACATCTAGTACACATACATCATCATTATCATTAAAAAATTCTACTGCATTTGCCATTACATCTGGCTCGTGTCCAAATAATTGTAGGGCTACAGGTTTTTCTTTATCTGATATTACACATAATTCTTTTGTATTATTACTTCCATAATATAATGCTTTAGCACTTACCATTTCAGTGTAAACTAAACCACACCCTAATTCTTTACATATTTCCCTAAAAGCTATATCTGTAAATCCTGCCATAGGTGCTAAAAATACATTATTATGAAATATAAGATTTCCTATATTCATATGATCACCTTATTTATTTTTTTCATATATTACTCTTAATCCTTCTAAAGTTAAAATAGCGTTTATTTCATCAATACTTTTCGCTTCTTCACTAATCAATTTAGCAAATCCCCCTGTAGCAACTACAAAAGGTTCATCTTCGCCTAAAACTATCATTTCATCTTTCATTTTTGAAACTATATAATCTACTTGCCCAGCATAGCCATAAATTATTCCAGACTGTATACTAGCTACAGTATTTTTACATATAACTCCTGGAGTCTTTACAAGTTCTACTCTTGGTAATTTGGCTGCTTTATCAAATAAAGCATCTGAAGAAATCTTTATACCTGGACATATAGTTCCACCTAAATA
Source organism: Clostridium sporogenes (assembly GCA_019933195.1). Lineage (NCBI taxonomy): Bacteria > Bacillati > Bacillota > Clostridia > Eubacteriales > Clostridiaceae > Clostridium > Clostridium sporogenes. The sequence goes on along the minus strand of CP082942.1, from coordinate 2,346,735 downwards.
ATTAGCTTCTTTTGTTATAGCACAAAATGTAGTAGCTGTTCCAAAATCAATAATTATTAATGGTTTTTTATAAATTTCATGAGCTGCTACTGCATTAACAATTCTATCTGCTCCTACTTCCTTTGGATTGTCATATTTTATGTTTATACCTGTTTTTACTCCAGGCCCTACTATTATAGGTTTTATATTAAAATACTTTGATATCATATGTTCTAAAGAATACATTATATTAGGAACTACAGAAGATATAATTACTCCTTCTATATCAGAAAAACTTAAATTATTATGCGAAAATAATTCTATTACTTGTATTCCATATTCATCTGCTGTTCTTTTATTATCTGTAGCCAATCTCCAGTTTGCTATTAATTCCTTATTTTTGTATATACCTAAAACTATATTAGTATTTCCTACATCTAAAACTAAAATCATAAAAGCACCACCTTAATAAGCAAAATAGGGTCTTAAATACAATGAAAGAGCAGCTTTACCGCTGCCCTTTATGCTTGATTTAATGTCAATTTAATAATTTTATTTTATCAGCTTAGATTATTTTGTCAAGTTAATACTTCCTATTATATTAATGTTAGAATAGTCCAACTATATTACCATCTTGCAATACATCCATATTGTTAGCTGCAGGCTTCTTAGGCAATCCTGGCATAGTCATAATATTTCCTGTTAGTACTACTATAAACCCAGCTCCATTTGATGTTCTAATTTCTTTAACATTAATTCTAAAACCAGATGGTCTACCTAATAGTTTTGCATCATCTGATAAAGAATATTGAGTTTTGGCCATACATATAGGTTTTTTATCTAATCCTAACTTTTCTATTTCTTTTATTTGCTTTTCTGCATCTTTAGAATAATCTACACCTTCTGCTCCATATATTTCCTGGGCAATTGTTTCTATTTTCTGTTTTATACTAAGATTTTCATTATATATAGGATTAAATCTACTCTCTTTATTTTCTATGGTATCTAAAACTTTATCTGCTAATTCTAAACCGCCATTTCCGCCTTTTTCCCATACCTCTGCTATGGATACTTCTGCACCTAACTTTTCACAATATCTTTTTATAAATTCTATTTCTTCTTCTGTATCTGATACAAATTTATTTATGGCAACTACTGCTGGTACACCAAATTTATTGACATTCTCTATATGTTTCCCTAGATTTTCTATTCCCATAGATAAAGCTTTTATATTTTCTTCTTTTAAGTTATCCTTATGAACCCCACCATTATATTTTAAAGCTCTTGCTGTAGCTACTATAACTACACAACTTGGTTTTAAATTAGCTTTTCTGCATTTAATATCGAAAAACTTTTCTGCTCCTAGATCTGCTCCAAAACCTGCCTCTGTTATTACATAATCTCCTAATTTCAATGCCATCTTTGTTGCTAATATGCTATTACATCCATGTGCTATATTAGCAAAAGGGCCTCCGTGTATGATAGCAGGAGTATTTTCTAAAGTTTGAACTAAATTAGGTTTTATAGCATCTTTCATTAATAATGCCATAGCTCCTTGAACCTCTAAATCTTTACAGTATATAGGATTACCTTCAGTACTATAAGCTACTAATATTTCTCCCATTTTATTTTTAAGATCCATAAGATTTTCTGCTAAACATAATATAGCCATAATCTCTGAAGCTACGGTTATCATAAATCCATCTTCTCTTGGAAATCCATTTACTTTTCCACCTAGAGCTACAATTACATTTCTTAAAGCTCTATCGTTCATATCCATAACTCTTTTAAAAAGAATTCTTCTTTGGTCAATCTTCAAAGTATTTCCTTGATGAATATGATTATCTATAGCAGCTGCTAATAAATTATTTGCTGAAGTAATAGCATGCATATCTCCTGTAAAATGAAGATTTATATCCTCCATAGGTACAACTTGAGAATATCCGCCTCCAGCTGCCCCTCCTTTTATACCAAAAACAGGGCCTAGAGAAGGTTCCCTTAATGCTATAACTGCTTTTTTATTCTTCTTCCATAGTGCTTGCCCTAATCCCACTGTAACTGTAGATTTTCCTTCACCTGCTGGAGTAGGATTTATAGCTGTAACTAAAATTAGTTTGCCATCTTTTTTATTCTTATTGTTTTCTAAAACATCTAAAGATATTTTACATTTATATTTACCATATAAATCTATATCTTCTTCTGTTAAACCTATTTTCTCAGCTATATTTTTTATATTTTCCATTTTAGATTCTTGTGCTATTTCGATATCAGATTTAAACATTTATATATTCCCCCTTATTTACCCTATTAATTATTTCTTTGTAATTAAGCAACTATTTATTCACTGTTCAATATCTTTTTAACTCTAATATATCACCCATTTCATAAAAACTATTTTTATTATTAATTATATCATTTTATATCTATTTTAATATAAAAAAGAGCAGATGATCAAACATCTACTCTTTTATTTTAGCTATTTATAAATATTTCTTCAAATTCATTTGCCTCTAATTTTTCTTTTTTAAGCAATTCTTGCGCTACAGCATGTAATTTAGATATGTTTTCATTTAAAAGTCTTTCTGCTTCATTATATCCAGTATCAATTAATTTTTTTATTTCTTGATCTATTTTATAGGCTACATCTTCACTAAAATTTCTTCCCTTTCCAAGATCTCTTCCTAAAAATACTTCATCATGTCCTGATCCAAAAGCGATTGGGCCTAATGTATTACTCATGCCATAATCCATGACCATTTTTCTAGCTATAGTTGTAGCTCGATCTATATCATTTTTAGCTCCTGTGCTTATGTCTCCTATAATTAACTTTTCTGCTACTCTTCCGCCTAATAAACCTACAATTTCATCTTCTAATTTGGATTTGGACATATATGAACTATCCTTTTCTGGTAAATGCATAGTATATCCACCTGCCATACCTCTTGGAACTATACTTATTTGATGAACTGGATCTGCATGGGGAAGAAGTTTCATAACAACAGCATGACCGGCTTCATGATAAGCAGTTAATTTTCTGTCTTCTTCATCTATTACTCTGCTCTTCTTTTCTGGTCCAGCTATTACTCTTGTAACTGCTTCTTCTAGATCTTCCATATCTATTAATTCTTTTTTCTTTCTTACTGCTAAAAGTGCAGATTCATTCATTAAATTTTCTAAGTCTGCCCCTGTAAATCCTGGTGTCCTTTTAGCAAGTACTTCTAACTTTATCTCTTCCGCTAAGTGTTTATTTTTTGAGTGAACCTTTAATATAGCCTCTCTACCTTTTACATCTGGTGCTCCAACAACTATTTGTCTATCAAATCTTCCTGGTCTTAATAGTGCTGGATCTAATATATCTGGTCTATTTGTTGCTGCAATCATTATTATACCTTCATTAGCACCAAAACCATCCATTTCAACTAATAGCTGATTTAAAGTTTGTTCTCTTTCATCATGACCGCCGCCTAGTCCAGCTCCTCTTTGTCTTCCTACTGCATCAATTTCATCTATAAAAATTATACAAGGGGAGTTCTTCTTAGCTTGCTCAAATAAATCTCTAACCCTAGATGCTCCGACTCCTACAAACATTTCAACGAAATCTGAACCTGATATACTGAAAAAAGGTACTCCTGCTTCTCCTGCAATAGCCTTAGCTAAAAGAGTTTTACCTGTTCCTGGAGGTCCAACTAATAACACCCCTTTAGGTATTCTAGCTCCCATGTCTATATATCTTTTAGGTGACTTAAGGAAATCTACTATTTCTGCCAGCTCTTCCTTCTCTTCATCGGCCCCTGCAACATCATCAAAAGTTACTTTTTTCTTATCTGGTGTGGCCATTTTGGCTTTACTTTTACCAAAGTTCATAACATTTCTATTTCCGCCACCACCCTGTGCCTGTTGCATAAACATAAACCAAAATCCTAAAAGCATTAAAACTATTAGTATCATAGGTAAATATTGTACCCATATAGGTACTGATGTTGGTTTAACATAAACTTCTTTTACTTCTCCATTCTTAGGATGCTCATTTATAAATTGAAACAATCTTTCTGAAGGAACTACTGTTTCATATTGTGTGCCATTTTTTAATGTTCCAACTACTGTCATCTTATCATCTTTAACTTGGAAACTTTTAACTTCATTTTGTATCCAACTTTTTTGGAATTCACTAAAATTAATAGCTGTAGAATTGTTTCCAGTTCTAGCAAGCATTAAAGATGAAAATATAACTAATATAAGAACAACAATCCAGGCCGTTGCACTTGAAAATTTTTTCATATTTGGCCACCCTCACTTTCTAGTTTTATACTGTAAAATTGTATCATAACAAAAATTTGTTTACAATAAATTGAATATTAATTATTTATAAACTTCCTCTTTTAATATTCCGATATAAGGTAAGTTTCTATACTTTTCTGCAAAATCTAACCCATATCCTACAAGGAAATAATCAGGAACATTATATCCTAAATAATGAACATCAATTTCTTCTTTTCTTCTTTCTTCTTTATTAAGTAAACAAGCTATATTTATACTAGCAGGTTTTCTAGCTCGTAAATTTTCTAATAAATATTTTAATGTTATACCAGAATCTATTATGTCTTCTACTATAAGAATATCTTTACCTTCTATTTCAAAGTCTAAATCCTTTAATATTCTAACTACTTCTGAAGATGTAGTGGAATTTCCATAACTAGACACTGCCATAAAATCCATAGTACAAGGTATTGTTATCCTTTTTAATAAATCTGCCATAAAAGGAACTGATCCCTTTAATATACCTATTAACATTAAATTTTTACCTTCATAATCCTTACTGATTTGCTTTCCCAATTCATTTATTTTGTTTTGTATTTGTTCTTCGGATATAAGTATCTTTTCTATATCCTTACTTATCAACTCCATTTATTTCCCCTCTTTCAACAATTATTTCTAATACATTTTTTGTATTTTTATCTATTTTAAAATTATTGCTTGTTCTATAACCTATAATCCAAGCTATTTCTCTTCCAAAACATACAAGCTTTAATTTATCCCTTTCCTCCCTAGGTATCTTTAAATCTATAAAAAAATCTTTTAATTTTTTATTCCCTTTCATTCCTAATGGAGTAAATTTATCCCCATTTTTTCTATTTCTTAAATGGATTTTTTCATTACTTATTTTATCATAATCAAAATATTGTACATATTTACTAGAGTTTATATTATGATCATGATCCTTTATATCATATAATTTTATATTAATATTTAAGTCTTCTATTTTATTAAATCCTATTTTTAATTCGCATTCAGTATTATTTACCTTATTTATATAATTATTTTCTTTATATAAATGTATATCTCCATAAACATTTTCGGCCTTTAAATTACTAGGTAAGTTTACAACCTTACCTGTCGTATTTAAACTTAATTCTAAGATATCATATATATTTTTCATTTCAAGATTATATAAGTTTTTATTTATATAAAGTATAGCTTCTCTCAACATTCTAGTTGAAATACTCTCGTGTTCTAAAAAAGCTCTCTTATCTATTATTACCTTCTGTGATTTTTTAGTACAATATTTTTCAAATTTAAATTTTGATACTTCCTCTAAATAGACATTGTCTTTTGAAACTATATTAGAAAATCTACATAGAGTATTTATTATATCTTTATTAAAATTATCTTTTATATAAGGTATTAATTCTAATCTAATTTTATTTCTTGTATATATATTTTGTAAATTTGTTTTATCTATCCTGGGATTTAGTTTATATCTTTCGCAATAATTTTCTATATCTTCTCTTAATGCATTTATTAAAGGTCTTATGTATACTCCATCTCTTATAGGATTTATACCTTCAACTCCTTGTAATCCTGTTCCCCTCATTATTCTCATAAGTACAGTTTCTGCTTGATCATTTGCATTATGAGCTGTTGCTATTTTTTGAGCATCTAATTTTCTTTTTAGATAATCAAAAAAATCATATCTTGCTTCTCTTCCTGCACTTTCACTAGAAATTCCTTTTTCTTTAGCTATTTTATTCATATCTATTGTTTTAGAAAAAAAATCTAAGTTATTCATGCAACAAAAATTCTCTACATATTTTTCATCAGCATCCGATTCTGCACCTCTAATACCATGATTTATATGAGCTACATATATATTCTTTATTTTTAACTCATCTTTTAATAAGCATAACATATGTAAAAGACACATAGAATCTGGTCCTCCAGATACCCCTACTATTACTCTATCATTAGCTTCGATCATATTATATTTTTTTATAGTATTTATAACCACATCTTTCATAAAAACACACCTTATACCTTTATATTAAAACATTATACCATAAATATACTCTAATCATTATACTTTTAACAGGGTTTTATATAAAAAAAAGAGAATATTTAAACAAATTAAGTATTTACTACTTAATTTTATATTCTCTTTCTATATTTTAATATAAACTATACACTTTTTGAACTATTGCAGTCATATCATCCTTTACCTTACCTTTACTTAATTTTTTAGCATTTTCTATTAATTCTTCGCTTATTTCTTTAGGATTATTTAATGTGGTGTTTTTTAAAAATTCTACTACCCATTCCACTTTACCTGCAGAACTACTTTCATAATCTAAAACTCCATCACTTACCATTACTATTATGTCTCCATTTTTTAAATTTCTTGTTTCAATATCAATATCTACTTTATCCAATACCCCTATTGGTAATGTTTTAGATTTAATAGTATATACCTCTGTTCCTCGTTTTATAAAACTAGCTACTGCTCCTACCTTCATAAAATCTACTTTGCCTTCATATAAGTCTATATTTGATAAATCAACTGTTGAAAACTTTTCATCTTGAGAAAACTTTATGCTCATTATAGAATTTATTGTATTTATAGCTGTAATTTTACTAAATCCTGACTGGGCAAATCTTTCAATAAGTTCTACTACTGCACTACTTTCTTGTACAGCTTGAGGTCCTGATCCCATACCATCACTTATTATACTCATATAACTACCACTTTTTAATTTTCCAAAAGAGTAACTATCTCCATTACATTGTTCCCCATCTTTTGCTATCTTATTAACATAAGAGGCCACATGATATTTAGGTGTTTCTTCAAAGATTATATTGCAGTCATTGTTTTTTAAGTCTAAGTTACAACTGTCATTGGCCACACACATTAATTTACCTGTGACCTTATTCATTAGAGGTAATATTTCCTTTACACATTTCTGTTTCCCTGTACAAGGAGCTATTTTTAAATTTATTATAAGACGTCCATTTTCATTGTTATAGCAAAATATATCTTTATATTTTATATTATTCTTATTTAACATTCTTCTAATATCTTTTTCTATTAAGTTGCTAAATCTAATGCTTTGTCCAAATTCCTTTGTAATTTCTTCAACAGAATAAGCCATTGTATTTATTTGATTGGCTAACACTTCTCTACATTCACTAAGTCTTTTTTTCCACATTTCATTTATTATATAATTATTGGCTATTTCTTCTGTATTGTTAATAAGCTGAGTCCTCTTTACGCATTTTCTTTCTATCTCATAAGGAAGGTCTTTTTTATTTTCTTGATAATTTTGTATTAGCTCACCTAAAGCATTATAAGTATAATATCCCTCTCTTTTCCAACATATATGATTCATATTACAGCTACTGCAAACTCTATCTGCTAAATTTTCTACTAATGCTCCACTTTTATTTTTCATAGCTAACTTTTCATTATCAACTAATTTTTCTAATACATTACCCATATTATATAGTACATCTGAAAAATTTCCTAATTTATCTGTAATAATACCTTTAATCTTATCCATATAATTCTCTTGTAAATTTTCTTGTTTCTTCTGATAATCCAATTCATACTCCATTTTCATATATATCTTGTTAGGTATTATATAAAATAAAGCTAAGGCTATTAATACTTCTATTATCTTAAAATCGTAGTTAATATTAGCATAAAATTTTAATATTAAAAAACTAACTAGATAAGAAATACCAGTCATCAACTTACCTGTTTCTTTAAACACTCCAGATATAAGCCCACATAATCCATATATAGAAATATAAATCATCATATTATTAGAACCTAATCCCGCTATAGCTCCCATTGCAACGCCAATAGCTGAAGCACTTGTACTTCCTTTTACGTATCCTATGATTAATATCATAGTAATAGATATTAGATTCATTAAATTTATTCCTGCTACATTAGCGCCCCAAGTTCCTGAAACTACTAGGGATAATGTAATAGCCATACTCACTATTTCTTCATTAGAATATAAATGGCTAGTATTTATATTCTTAAAGCATAAAATTGAATAATTAATAATATAATATATTGGGAAAATGCACCCTATTTCAAAAGTAGCTCCCAACATAGCCATAGTTGTTGAAATTTTAGCAACAAAAATTTTATATGCGAATATCTCTAAATATATGATCATATATATAATTATAGTATTTTTTTTATCCTCTACATTTTTAAATATATAAGATGAAAGTGTTATAGTTGCTATTTCTAATATATTTAAAGATATATACCCTATATTATTTTTTAAAGATATATATCCTATGACAGAACCGACAGCTGATAAAAATAAATATTTGTTATATTCTTTTTGTCTAGATATAGATAATAAAAAAGCTATCCCAAAAGGAGCCATGTTATTAATAAAAATTACTCTACTTACCAGAAAAGAGCTCATAAAAAAAATTATCATATTTACAATAGATTTGAGATTAACAGATTTTTTATACTTTTGCTTTTCTATTTTTTTTAATCTTTGGTATGGTAAAAGTTCTGCGCCATATTGCATAATAATTAATCACCCCCATTAAGTTACTTCTCAATTATATCAAGGGTGTCTGGAAATAATTGTCATAAGTTGAAGTCGCATATGATTTTTTTTAGGACATTTCTTTCTAATATTTTTTATAATTATTTTTTTTAGACATTTATAGGAAAAATAATACAGTAAACAAAATAATTTAATATTTAATAGAAAATATAAATAGAAAAAATTCATATTTTTATGCTTATAGTATTAATATGTATTTAATAAAAAGTTTAGTGTATTTTTTATAAGAAATATAACATATTATAAAAAAAGAGAGATTCTATTTAAATAGAATCTCTCAGGCTGTTGATAAACATATTTTGTCAACAGCCTTTTAAATTATACAAAAAGGATTTTCATTATTTATGTAGAATATATATAATATAGGCTAAATAAATGCCCGGTAGGGCTTCTATGGAGGATGAAAATGCTTACTAACAGTAAAGAAAAACAAAGTAAATTAGAAATAATTTATATAGAAAATTTAGTACCAAGCAATCATATACTTAGAAAAATAAATACATACATAGATTTTTCATTCATAAGAGATTTAACTAAAGATTTATATTGTCCTAATAATGGCAGACCATCAATAGATCCAGTTGTATTATTTAAAATGCTTTTTATAGGATACCTATTCGGTATACGTTCTGAGCGTCAGCTAGTAAAAGAAATAGAAGTTAATGTAGCTTATAGATGGTTTTTAGGCTTTGGACTTACAGATAAAATTCCTAGTCATTCTACTATAAGCCAAAATAGAACAAAACGATTTAATGACACTAATATATATCAAGAAATCTTTGATAATATTGTATTTCAAGCTATTAATAAAAAGCTAGTAGAAGGCAAAATTTTATATACTGATTCTACTCACTTAAAAGCTAACGCTAATAAACATAAATTTACAAAAGAATTGGTTACCAAATCTACAAAGGAATACTTTGATGAATTAGAAAAAGATATTAATGAAGATAGACTAAATCACGGAAAGACACCTCTAAAAAAAAAGAAAAAATAGAAGAAACTAAAGAAATTAAGATTAGTACAACTGATCCTGATAGCGGATATATGATTAGAGATGGAAAACCCAAAGGATTTTTTTACTTAGATCATAGAACTGTTGATGGAAAATATAATGTTATTACAGATGTTCATGTAACTCCTGGAAATATAAATGATGTAGACCCATATGTTGAAAGAATAGAAACTCAAATAAAAAAATTTAATTTTAATACAAAATATATAGTTGCAGATGCTGGTTATTCTACTAATCCTATTTGTAAAAAAATATCAAATAAACAATACCAAGGAGTTTTTTCTTTTCGTTCAGGTCCTCATGTTAAAGGTAAGTATACTAAATATAGATTTCAATATGTTAAAGAATTAGACGGATATGTTTGTATCAATAATTATTTTTTAAAATATAAAACTACTACAAGAGAAGGATATAAAGAATATGTTAGTGATGCGGAGCATTGCGCTCTATGCAAATACAAAAATAAATGCTTAACATCTGATAAAGTAACTAATAGAACTATACGTCGTCATGTTTGGGAAGACTACAAAGATCAGGTTTTGAGATTTACTAAAACAGATAAAGGCAAAAATATTTATAAAAGAAGAAAAGAAACTATTGAGCGTAGCTTTGCAGATTCAAAAAATCTACATGGACTACGCTATGCTCGGTTCCGAGGAATAGAAAAAGTATCTGAGCAATGCTTATTAACAGCAGCTGTTCAGAATATGAAGAAGATAGCCAGAGTGCTATCGCACCTTTTTTTGAATCAATTTGAAAAAAATTCACCTATTATTGTAAAAATAGTTCAGTGCATTGACATGCTACCGCATAATAAATTAAAGCGTTATAAAACCCCATGCATTTGCATGGGGTTCTTGAACAATCTGAGAGATTCTATTTAAATAGAATCTCTCTTTTTATGTGGTAGCGGAAATAGGACTTGAACCTACGACCCTTCGGGTATGAACCGAATGCTCTAGCCAGCTGAGCTATTCCGCCAAAAAATAATTGGTTGCGGAGGCAGGATTCGAACCTACGACCTTCGGGTTATGAGCCCGACGAGCTGCCAACTGCTCCACTCCGCGACATTAATATTAAATACAAAAGTCAAAACTAATTTATTCTTCCAAAAAATAATTGGTTGCGGGGACAGGACTTGAACCTGCGACCTTCGGGTTATGAGCCCGACGAGCTACCAACTGCTCCACCCCGCGATATTACTTGGTGCTGAAGACCGGAATCGAACCGGTACGGGCTTTTAGGCCCGCAGGATTTTAAGTCCTGTGCGTCTGCCAGTTCCGCCACTCCAGCACATTATGTGCTATATAATTTTTTAAGGAAATGGTAGCGGAAATAGGACTTGAACCTACGACCCTTCGGGTATGAACCGAATGCTCTAGCCAGCTGAGCTATTCCGCCAAAATGGTTGCGGGAGCAGGACTTGAACCTACGACCTTCGGGTTATGAGCCCGACGAGCTACCAACTGCTCCATCCCGCGATATTACTTGGTGCTGAAGACCGGAATCGAACCGGTACGGGCTTTTAGGCCCGCAGGATTTTAAGTCCTGTGCGTCTGCCAGTTCCGCCACTCCAGCACGTTACTTTGTTTTGTGTTTTTGTCTCATTGCTGACGACATAAATAATTATATCCCACAAACTATACTATGTCAACAGTTTATTTCATTTTTTTTTATATATTTCAAAAAATAATAAAAAGGCCTTTATGGCCTTTTATATTAATAACTTTTTTTACTTCCTCTACCTCTAGAATCTTGATGTTTCTTCAAATCTTGGAATCTTTCCTCGCTGTCTTTTAAGAATTTAGATATTCTATCTTCAAAGTTTACTTCATTCTTTTTAGACTTCTCTCTTGACCAATCAATCTCTGCTGGTTTACAAGATTTTTTCTGTTGCATAGCTTGCTTAATAGATAAACTTATTTTTCCTTTATCATCTATGGAAATAACTTTAACCTTTACTTTATCTTGTTCTTTTAAATATTCTCTAATGTCTTTTACATAACTATCTGATACCTCAGATATGTGCACTAATCCTGTTTTACCTTCAATTTCAACAAAGGCTCCAAAATTTGTAATGTTAACTACTGTACCTTCAAGTATACTACCTGCATTCAAAGTCATATTAATAAGACTCCTCCTTAATAAATAATGTATATATAATTTTAATTTAAAAACTGTTTTATTATTGTGTATTGTTTATTACAGGAGTCTCCCCTTTTTTTATAAGCCTTAATCTTTCTCTAGCTAATTTTTCTATGTAATCTTTTGATTTAGATAATTTGACTTCGTCCTGTAATTTTTGATTTTTTTCTTTAACTTCTTTTAGTTCTATTTCTTTTTCACTTATTTGGTTCCTAATTTTATGCATAGTTATCTGCTGATTTACAAAAGTAACCCCAACATAAACTATAGCTAAGAAAAATATTAACTTTTTCACATTAATTTTTTTCATAATACAACTTCCCTTTATAAAATATAAACCTTATAGTTATATTTTATTATATTTAAAATTTTCTTCAAGTTATTTTTTCAAATTATATTAAAAATTAATGCATTTTATTAGATTTTATTTTATATATGAGTATTTTAAACGGATAAACTACTATATTAATTACTATCCTAAAAAACTTGCTTATGTTTTTAACCACATAGACAAATATAGGATTTAAATATTTGCTTATAAAAAACATATATATGCATAGTCCTATAGCAATCCATAGGTATACATATATTCCGATAAAGGCACAATTATTATATAATAAAAATATAAATATTACTATAGCAACTAAACACCAAAATAATATATCTTCAACAATTTTTATAATAGGACTTAAATTTTTATCCATTCTTATACTTCTATAAATATCAAAAAAAATACCTGTTATTAAACCAGATAAAAAACTAAAAATTAATAATCCCAATTGTTTACTTATAGATATAACCATACTACACAAATCTCCTACCTAAATAGTTTTGAAAATATATTGCTCCTTTTCGTTTTTGATTCATTATTAAGATAAATACAAGAATTTATAGTACCTACTATTATAACATCTCCATTTTGTACATCTAGTTTATTCATTTTTAAATTTGATCCTTTTATATCTAAATCCCCTAAGGTTGTCTTTAACATAATTTGCTCTTCATTAAAACTTATAACTTCATTAACTCCACTTAAAATTAATTTTTTTCTATTCTCTAAATTTAAATTACTTATTTTATCATCATTCTTAAATTCTTTCTTTTCCATAAATATCCCCCTCTACTTATAAATAATATATGCTCATTTATTATTGTATATTACAATAAAGTAAAAGGTTCTAAAAATCATAATTTAAAAATTTTTAGAACCTTTTCTTTTGAAATTTATATAATTTTATACATATTTTCAGCATCTTCCTTTTTTACATGCTCTAAAACAGATACTATTTCATACTTAATAGTTTTATTGGCATACTTTATCTCTAAGATATCTCCTTCTTTAACTTCAGTACCGGGTTTAGCGATCTTAGAATTAATAGTAACTCTCTCATTTTCACAAGCCTCTTTAGCTACAGTTCTTCTTTTTATTATTCTTGAAACTTTAAGAAATTTATCTAAACGCAAATCCTTTCCCCCTTAAATTTATATAAATAAACAAAAAACCCAGATTAAAACCTAGGTTTTTTAAATTTATTATTTATTTTTTGTTTACTTTTTCTTTTAGTTCTTTTCCTGCTTTGAAAACAGGTGCTATTGATGCAGGTATAGTTATTTCTTCTTTAGTTCTTGGGTTTCTACCTACTCTTTCAGCTCTTTCTCTAGTTTCGAAAGTACCAAAGCCAACTAATTGAACTTTTTCTCCACCTTCTAATGCTTCTTCAACACTTTCTATAAATGCCTTTAAAGCTATTTCTGCATCCTTCTTAGTTAGTTTTGACTTTTCTGCCATGCTTGTAATTAATTCTGATTTATTCACTTTTGTTACCTCCTTAAAGTTAAGTAGTTACCTACTTAAAGTTTTATACATTATTCGCATACTAGCTTATTCTTCACTTATTATAAAAATCCTTCTTTAAATGCATTTTTTATTTAAATAAGTGAATTTATTTATTTTTCGCTTCATTCCATAGTTCATCCATTTCTTCTAAAGACATATTTTTTAATTCTTTATCTTTAGATATTGCTGTATCTTCTATGTATTGAAAGCGATTTATAAATTTATCTATACTATAATTTAAAGCATTTTCAGGGTCAATGTCAAGAAATCTTGCTATATTTACCACTGAAAATAATAAATCACCTATTTCTTCTAATATTTTTACCTTATTTTTGCTTTTATATACATCTTCTATCTCTTTATATTCTTCTATGATCTTTTTCATAGCATCTTCTATATTATTCCAATCAAATCCTACCTTTGCAGCTTTTCTTTGTACCTTATCTGCTCTCATTAAAGCTGGTAATACTTTAGCAATATGTCTTAAGCTATCTGTATAAGTTTCGTTTCCTTGTTCTTTATTCTTTATATTATCCCAATTTTCCAAAACTTCATTTGAATTGCTTATGTCTAAGTCGCCGAAAACATGAGGATGCCTATTAATCATTTTATCACATATAGACTGTATTACATCTTTTATTTCAAAAAAACCATCTTCTTTTCCTATTTGAGAATGAAAAACTACTTGTAAAAGTACATCACCTAATTCTTCGATTAACATATCAATATCTTTATTGTCTATTGCCTCTATAACTTCATAACTTTCTTCTATTAAATATTTCTTTAATGAAATGTGAGTTTGTTCCCTATCCCAAGGACAGCCATCTTCTCCTCTTAACTTATCCATTATATCTAATAAATCCTTAAAATCATAGTTATTATCTGAAACCTTTGGTATATATACTGAGGTTAAATGATCTATATTTTCTTGTCTATCCAATTCATATAAAGGTATTTTTTTTATTTCCTCAAGGCCCTCTATTCCCGCTGCTCTTACAAAAAATATTTCTGTATCATCTTTATAATAATTCATAAGGTTTAATTTAACTTCTGATGCTATAAATTTATCATATACTTGTGTGATTACAGTACCTATTCTTTTATCCATTGCTTGATTTTTTATATCAAAAGCATCTATTATTTTTAATCCTTCTACTGGATCTAAAAGTAAACTTTCCATTAAAGCATCTACAAAACTTACTGCAGGCACTATTTTAAATTCTATATTATTTTTCTTACAAAGCTTTATAAGTATATTTACAGACTTTTCTGCAACTAATGGATGTCCTGGTACCGCATATATTATGTCTGAATAATTTTTATTAGACTCTATTAATGATTTTGCAATAGAATTATATACTTCATCAAAACTTTCGCCTGTTTCATATTTTTCATCAAAAGTTTCATAAGTTATTCCTAATTGATTTATATATTCTACTGTAGGATGCTTTTCTGTCCTTAAAAAAACTTTATCAACATTCTTTAAACTATCTATAGTTCCTAAAGTAATTGACTCTTTAGATCCTGGACCTAATCCTATAATGTTTATCATGTAATAATTCACCCTTATCTTTTTATGATTTTCTTTTTTATATAAGTATAATCAAGTATACCAATTAATCCTATTATAATAAAATAAATTATTATTCCTAAGAATACAGATATTAAGCAAGCTATCTTACTGCTTATGGTATAATTATAGGCATAGAAATAAATAAATACAACTGAAATTATCATTATTGTAGATGCGATAAGAGGTTTTATCATAATTTCATAATAATTGATACTTATATTTAAACTCTTCTTTAAAGCTCTCATATTTAATAAAGCTGATACTACATAACCAGCTATTGTTCCTATAACTGCACCATATATATTTATATTGCTCATAGGAACTAAAATCAGCGTAATTACTATTTTCAATACACATCCTATGCACAAATTGATTATAGGTCTTACATACCTTCCTACCCCTTGTAATATAGCTGTACTAGTTTGACACAAAACTATAAATGGTACACTTAGTGCTAAGTATTTTAATATCTCATGTCCAGCTTCTTGTCCTGGGAATATTAAATTTAATATAGGTTTAGCCATAAAATTAAGTCCTAGACAAGAAGGTATTGCTATAACCATAGAAATTTTAAGAGCTAATTCTACTTTTTTTAAAACTTCCAGTTTTTTATTTAATATATAATCCTCTGCAATTATAGGTACTAAAGCTGCACACAAAGATACAGACAATGTTAAGGGTACATTAACTAAAGTAAATGCTTTTCCTGTTAATTGACCGTACAATATAGTTGACTGTTTATATGTAAATCCAGCTTCTAATAGTTTCTGTGGAACTAGTGCAGAATCTATTAAGCTCATTATAGTCCCTACCGCAGAACCTATAGATACAGGAATTGCCATATAAAGTATAGTATTCATTATTTTAAGATTTCTTTTTACCTTTTTTATCTTAAATTCTTTTTTTATATTTAAATACTTTAAATAAAGATATATTCCTCCTAAAAGTCCTCCTGCAGCTGCTCCTACAGCTGCACCTCCTGCTGAATACTCTATTCCCTTTGGTAATAGTATATAGGCAAGTCCAACTCCAAATATTATCCTACCTAATTGCTCTATAAGCTGTGATATGGCAGTATAATTCATATTTTGCATTCCCTGAAAAAAACCCCTAAATACACTCATTATAGAAATAAAAAAAGGTGCTAAAGATATTCCTATTAAGGAGTAATAAGATCTTGAATCCCATTTTAAAAATCTTATTATATCTTTTGAAAATAATAAGAGTATAATTGTAAATCCCGCTCCCATTATAAACATAAATATCATAGCTTCTTTTAAAACTGATATTATTCCACCTTCATCTCTTACTGCGTTTCTTTCTGACACTAATTTGGAAACTGCCACAGGTATTCCAGATGCAGCTGCTATAAAAAACATATATAGTGGATAAGACATTTGATAATATCCTATACCCTCATCTCCTATAAGCATTTGCAGTGGCCATCTAAAAAATAATCCTAAGAACTTGGCAATTATTCCTGCACTTCCCAATATAATAGTTCCCTTTACTAAAGATTGTTTTTTCATAATAATACCTCCGTAATACTACTATCCTATTAGTATTTAAAAAACTGAGTTATTATTACTTTTATTTTTATAATTTTATATTTTATTAATAAAACCTGTGCCTAAGCACAGGTTCATATTAAGTATATTAAACTATTCTTCCATTTGTTTTCCTAGAAATGATGAAGCAGTTTCTGCAAGTTTCATTTCTAATTCATCAAATTTCTTTCCACCTTCTTTTGATACTATTATTACAGCTCCTACAGTATCTCCTTCAGCTATTATAGGTGATATAACTTGAGCTGAATACTTTTCATCTACATCCTCATCGTCATATACAGCAACTACTTTATTATCATTACCAAAATAAACAGTTTTTCTTTCATCTATTATTTTCTCTAAGTCATAACTTATTTTTTTATCTAAGTATTCCTTTTTAGGGGCTCCACTAATTGATATTACAGTATCTTTGTCACAAATCATAACTATATTGCCCATAGTTTGCTGAAGAGAATCAGTATACCCTTTTGAGAATTCACTTAAATCACCTATTGGTGAATATTTTTTTAATATTACTCCACCTTCTCTATCAGTAAATATTTCAAGAGGATCTCCTTCTCTTATTCTCAAAGTTCTTCTTATTTCTTTTGGTATAACAACTCTGCCTAAATCGTCTATTCGTCTAACAATTCCTGTTGCCTTCATTATTTTATTCCTCCTCTAACTAAAAATTAAATATATTAGTATTATTATGTAGTAATATTATCTTTCTATTTATGAAATTTTATGCATAATTGTTATTTACATTTTATATTTTTTCATTTAACTGTAAAATAAGCTAACTTTTTTTAATTTTTTAAAATAAAAACCATGTGTAATTCATACACATGGTTTTTATTTATTATAATAGATTTTTTTCGTAAGTTTTTATTTTAGAAGCCTTTTTCCATTCTTCTATTTTTTTAGTATACGCTTCTTGTTGTTTTTCAGATTTTAATTGCTTTTTAATATCTTCTTTTACAGCATCATATTTCTTAACTGGATATTCTTTTTTACTGTTAACTTTTATAATATGATATCCAAATTGAGTATGAACTGGATTAGAAACTGCACCTTCTTTAAGGGCCATAGCTGCTTTCATAAATGTAGGGTCAAGTTGAGAATCGCTATAGTTTACATCTCCTAATAATCCGCCCTTTTCTTTTGAACCTGGATCCTGTGATACTTCTTTTGCTACTTTTGCAAAATCCTCTTTTGCATCTAATCTTTTTTTAACCTTTTTAGCTTCATCTTCTGTTTTAACTAATATATGTGATACATTCATAGTATTTGGTTTTTCTGTAAACATACTTTGATTTTCATTATAATACTTTTTAGCATCTTTCTCTTCAACTTTTACATTCTTTGTAGCTTCATTTATAACTTTTTCTATTACTATTTGATCTTTTAAGTACGCTTTTAAAGTATCTTTAGTAAATCCTGTAGCTTTTAAAGTTTCTTCAAATTTCTTTTCGTCATTATTATATACTTTCTTTATTTCATTAATTTTTTTATCTGCTTCTTTATTTAATTCCTCATCTTTTGGAATAACTTTCAATTCTTTACCTTTTTGTAGTAAAACTTTTTCAGTTATAAGCTCATCTAAAATTTGTGACTTTTGTTCCTTTATAGCTTCTTTTCCTTGTTCACTTTTTTCAATGTCTTCACCATATTGCATTTTCATTTGGCTAATTACTTGCTTATATCTAGGACTTTCCTCTAAATCCTTTCTCTGGATTTTTTCTCCATTTACCTTAGCTATAGTACTCTTAGCCTTCGCTTCTGGCGTTTTTTCCACCATATCACATGCTGTGAATGTTAAAATAAATATTCCTAAGCATAATACGCTTAATAATTTTTTTGCACTTTTCACCCTGTATTCCTCCACTCTTAACATTTTATTTTGCACAATTAAAGTAATTTTACCACATAAATAATAATACTACAAAATCTTCATTTATTTATTGTTACCTACTACATATTCTAAAAAATCCTTTATAATTGAAAGAACTTGTTCTTTCTTTATATTTTTTATACTATATCCTATAGCCGGTTTTTCGTTTAGCTTAAATGCTATTTGCCTTGAATATTTATCCATTATTGTCTTTACAAGTCCTTCCTTTAAGCTACTTTTATCTTCAAATTGAAAAATAACTTCATTTGCAACTTCCTTTATTTCTTCTACATCAAGTTTTTTACCTAAACTTCTTATATAAGATATATTCATTAAATTATATACAGATATTGGTATATCTGAAAATCTATCTTCTAATTCTTCTTCTATATCCATAAACTCTTCTTTAGAATCTATAGATGCAATCTTTTTATAAACTTCTATCTTTTGAGTTTCATCTTTTATATAAGTATTTGGTATATAAGCATCTATCTTTAATTCTACTGAAGTTTCTACTGGCTCTTTATCTATATCTCCCCTAACTAACTTTATAGTATCCTCAAGCATCCTACAATAAAGATCGTAGCCTATAGAAGCCATATGTCCATGTTGAGCAGACCCCATCATATTACCTGCTCCTCTTATTTCTAAATCTTTTAAAGCAATCTTAAAACCTGAACCTAGTTCCGTAAAATCTTTTATAGCTTTTAATCTCTTTTCAGCCACTTCTGTAAGTATCTTATCTCTTTTATAAGTTAAGTAACAGTAAGCCATTCTATTTGTTCTTCCAACTCTTCCTCTTAATTGATATAACTGAGATAATCCCATTTTATCTGCATCATATATAATCATGGTATTAACATTTTTTATATCCATGCCTGTTTCTATTATTGTTGTAGCTACTAATATATCAAATTTATTCTCTGTAAAATCTAATACTACATTTTCTAGCTCTTTTTCTTTCATTTGTCCATGAGCTATCTGAACTCTTCCTTCTGGTACTAACTTTGATATATATGATGCCATCTCATGAATACTCTCAACCCTATTATATACAAAATAAATTTGTCCACCTCTACTAATTTCCCTTAATATAGAATCTCTTATTAATTGATCATTATATTCTACTACATAGGTTTGGACAGGATATCTTTCCTCTGGAGGAGTTTCTATAACACTTATATCTCTAACCCCTACTAGTGACATATGTAAAGTCCTAGGTATAGGAGTAGCACTTAGAGTTAAAACATCTACATTCTTCTTCAAATTCTTCATTTTTTCTTTATGCTTTACTCCAAATCTCTGCTCCTCATCTATTATTAATAATCCTAGATCTTTAAATTTTATATCCTTTTGAAGAATTCTATGAGTCCCTATTAATATATCTACGTTTCCTTCTTTAATAGCCTTTGTAGTAGCCTTTTGCTGGGATAAGGTTCTAAATCTACTTATAACGTCAACTGTTACAGGAAAATCTGAAAATCTTTGTTTGAAATTATTATAATGCTGTTGAGCTAATATGGTAGTAGGGACTAAAAATGCTACTTGTTTTCCATCCATAACTGCCTTAAAGGCCGCTCTTATAGCCACCTCTGTTTTACCATAACCTACATCTCCACATAAAAGTCTATCCATAGGTTTTTGTGATTCCATATCCTTTTTTATATCCTCTATAGCTGACAATTGATCTGGTGTTTCCTCATAAGGGAATTCTTCTTCAAATTGTTTTTGCCATACTGTATCATTAGAATATTTATAACCTTTTAAGGTAGATCTTATAGCATATAATTTTACCAAATCTTCTGCAATTTCTTCTATGGATTTCTTAACTTTATTTTTGGTCTTAGTCCATTCTGAACTTCCTAATTTATTGACTTTAGGTTTCTTTCCTTCACTACCTATATATCTTTGCACCATATCCAGTTGCTCTACTGGTACGTAAAGCTTATCATCTGAATGGTATATTAATTCTAAATAATCCTTTTTATTTCCTTGCAATTCTAACTGCTTTATACCTTTAAATACACCAATACCATGATTAGCATGAACTACGAAATCTCCTGGTTTAAGTTCAGTAAAAGTCTTGATTTTTCCTGTTCCTTTTTTATTTTTTTTCTTCTTTACCTTCTTTTTAAACTGTCCAAATATATCTTTATCCGATATAACGCTCAATTTTATATCGGAATACTGAAATCCATTTGTTTGATTTCCAAAAGTTATAACTACCTCTCCTGGCTTAATTTCTCTTACTATATCCTTATAAGAACTCTCTATCCCCATATCTCTAAGATGGGTTACTAGTCTTTCTCCTCTGCTTCTAGTTCCTGATAAAATTAATATCTTATATTTTTCTTTTTTCTTTTCCTTTATGTCCTCTATTAAAAATTCAATTTTACCATTATAACCTTGCAAGGTTATTTGATTAAAGGTTAAAACAGACTTAGATTTTAGTTTATCCGTAGTCTTTTTTATATTTTCTATATTAATTAATTTTCTACCTTCTAATTGTTCTATTATTCTTTCTTTATCATAAATAATTTCAGCCTGCTTAGGTAATATATTTCCCTTTTCCAAAAATTTATTATAATCTTCGTTAAACTCTAAATAAGTGCTATCTAACTTACCTAAGCATCGTTTAACATCATCTACGATTATAAAAGATCCTTCTATATAATCTAACAAACTGTCAGTTTTCTTATAAAAATAAGGTAGGAAAGTATCTATATTTTCAAAAGACCAGCTTTCATTTAACTGTTCTAAGTTACTATTTATTATACTTTTTATCTTATCTTTGTCCTCTTTTTTATTTAAATTGGAAACTAATTTATCTAAATCGGCTTTTATATTTTTTAATCCTAAATTTATATTATCTTCTTCAAGTATAACTTCCTTAGCTGGAAATATATTTATATTATTAACCTTTTCGATACTTCTTTGAGAATTCACATTAAAGTTCCTTATAGAATCTATTTCATCTCCAAAAAATTCCAATCTATAAGGTTCTGATGAAATAGGGGCATATATATCTATTATACCTCCCCTTACCGAGAATTCTCCCTTGTTTTCTACTATGTCTACTCTTTCATATCCACTTTTTACTAATTTTTCTTCTAATAATTTTGTTTCCACAATATCTCCAACGGATAATTTGAAAGTATACTTAGTATACAATTCTTTAGGTATATATGCAGCCCCTAAAGAATCTATACATGTAATTATTATTTTCTTTTTAGGACTTAAAATTTCATTTATAACTTTAAGTCTTTCCCATCTTAAATCTCCTGATATAGCATAAATGTTATAAAATACAACTTCTTTAGTTGGTAAATAATATACTTCTGTTGTATATAAACTTAAATCCTCATATATCTTTCTTGCTTCTACATCACTATGAGTAAAAATTACTAAAGATTCATCTACATTGTCAAATATATTGCCTATAAAATAATTTTTACCTGAGTCCGCTAATCCATATGCCCCTATAGGAAATTTATTTGAATTTATATCCTTTAATAAAATTTTAAAATCTTCACTTGAACTCAGAGGTGATACTAAACCTTCTAGCCTCATACTAACAACCACCCTATAATTATTGTTTTATATTTCTATTTTTACTCCATTGTACTTATTCATAGCCTCTGTCAACCCATTTTCCACTATGCTTATACACGCTTCAGCTGACATAGCTAGTGCTTTTTCTATAATTTCTCTTTCGTCTTTTGAAAATTTTCCCAAAACATAGTTTACTACATTTCCATCAGGCTGTCCAATGCCTACCCTAACTCTTGGGAAAATATCTGAATTTAAATGTTGTATAATATTTTTTATACCGTTGTGTCCACCTGCACTTCCTTTACCTCTAACTCTTAATTTCCCTATATCTATACTCATATCATCATATATTACTATTATATTTTCTTTATCTATTTTATAAAAATTAACTGCTTCTATGACACTTTCTCCACTTAAATTCATATATGTACTAGGTTTTAATAATATTACCTTTTCACTGCCTATTCTTCCTTCACCATAACTTCCTTTAAATTTTTGCCTATTTATTTCAATATTATACTTCTCAGCTATGATGTCAACTGCATCAAAACCTATATTATGTCTAGTATTTTTATATTCATCTCCTATATTTCCTAAGCCAACTACTAAATACATACTTTCACTCCTAATTATAATATTAATATTAACAAAGAATATTATACTACAATAAATAATAAAGAGACTTATTAGGTCTCTTTATTATTTATTATATATTGCATTTTACCTATTATTTTCTTTCATTTCAGATAATATTATATTAACTTCTTTATATTTGTCATTCCTTAATATTTTAACTTTTACTGACTCCCCAACTTTATGCCCTTCTAGGATAGTTGTTAGCTCATCAGTTGTAGTAATTTTTTTACCGTCCAGTTCTACTATTATATCTGTAGGCTTAATTCCTGCTGCAGCTGCCCCAGAACCTTTAGCTACACCTGATACATATACTCCAGATACACCGGCTTGTTCTGAAGATATAGTATTAGCAACTATACCTAAAGATGGTCTTGATACTTTACCATAATCCATTAAGGATTTAATTATATCTTTAGCTTCATTTATAGAAATAGCAAATCCTATTCCTTCTGCTTTTTCTTTTAAGCTATTAATTCCTATAATCTCTCCCGCATCATTACATAAAGCTCCTCCACTATTTCCTGGATTTATAGCTGCATCTGTTTGTATTAATTTATACAAAGCCCCTCCATATTGAAGCTTTCTATTTATAGCACTAACTATACCAGCTGTCACAGTTCCTGCAAATTCTTCTCCTAAAGGATTTCCAATTGCTATAGCTACATCTCCTACCTTAACTTTTGATGAATCACCAAATTTAGCTACAGGTAGATTTTTAGCATCCACTTTTATTACAGCTAAATCTGACCTAGCATCTCTTCCAACTAAGGAAGCATCTAAAACCTTTCCCGTAGAAAGTTTCACAGTTATTTTTTGTGCTCCATCAATTACATGATTATTAGTTACAATGTATCCATTAGGATCAAATATTATACCTGATCCTGATCCTCTGTCTTCTTCACCAAAATATCCCTCTGTTTTATTACTAATACCTACTACTGCTGGACCTACACTTTCAGCAACCTTTGTTATAGAATTCTTAGGTAATTGTTCGCTTTTATTTTCACTTTCTTTCTTTTCACTTTTTTGTTCAAATAAAGACTCATTAGTAGGCATATATGGATTTTTTTCTAATTTTTTATTTATCATATAGGAAGCTGCTAATCCACCACATAAAGCTGATACCATAACTATAATTAAAATATATAGTATGTTTTTCATCATTCTTCTTTTTCTACTTTTTTTAAAATTTATTTCACCATATGGTTCGGCATTTAAACCATTTTTTTCAACATTATTTAAATTATCTCTATCCATATTTAACCTCCACTTTTTAGTTTAAATTTAATAATTATGCTCTCTTTATGGTAAAATTAAAAGTTACCCCTCCTTCTGGACTATTATTTACCCAAATATCCTCCTCATGTTGTGTTAAAATACTTCTTACAATGGACAATCCTAGTCCAGTACTAACTTTAGATGATCTAGCCTTATCTGCTTTATAGAATCTATCCCATATATGTTTTATATCTTCATCCGATATAACCGGTCCATCATTAAATATAGAAACTATAACTTTGCTTCCTCTAATCTTTGTATTTAATTTTACATTTCCACCCTCATTAGCATATTTGATAGCATTATCTAATACATTTATTACTACTTGAGTTAACCTATCCTTATCAGCAATAACATATACTTTATCATCCTCTAAACTTACATTCACTTTTAATTTTTTATCTTTTATTTTAGTCTCAAATTTTATAACACTAGTTCTTATAATCTCATTTAAATCTATTTCCTCTAAATTTAATTTCAGCTGCCCCTCTTCAATAGCTGATAAATCTAATAGATCATTTATAAGCCGCGTAAGCCTTTGGATTTCTTCATAGGTTAACTTTAAATAATAATTTTGCTTTTCTGCTGGAACTATTCCATCTAATATTCCACCAATAAACCCTTTTATTGATGTAATAGGTGATCTTATTTCATGAGAAACATTTGAAATAAACAGTCTTCTATTATTTTCTATCTGCTCTATAGCTTCTGCCATAGAATTAAAAGAAGATGCTAAAGCTCCAATTTCATCATCTGACTCTATATCTACTCTTTTGCCCACTTCTCCTTTAGATATTTTATCAGCTACATAATTAATTTGTGCAAGCGGTTTTATAATTATCCTTTGAGAAAAATAATATATTACTATACAAGACATTATTATAGCAAAAATAGCTGATATCCAGATTATATTATAAACTCTTTTCAATGGCCCTTTTATTTCATCTATAGATGTATGCATTATAATAGCTCCACTAAATATACCTTTATAAAAGATAGGTACTTCATAAGTGTGTACAGGAGTTAAAAAAGCTGATTTATACTGGCCCTTATTTTCTAAATTTTTTCCTTTTCTTAATTCCTCTAATTCATCAGTTAAAACCTGCACTCCTACTAAATTTTGATGTTTAGTATTAGATACTGCATAAACATATCCGTATTTATCAGTAATCCATATATTTGCAGATAAATAATTACTGATATAACTTATTATTTCATCAATTTTTTCAGATGGTATATTTCCTTCCATATACCGAACTGCTGCATTTCCTATAAACTGTGATTCTGTAATTAGTTGATTTTTCCTTTGGTCAAAATAATAACTTTCAAACCAATAAGATAAAAATGCTGCTATAATTATAAAGCTTACAGATATTATTATGGTAAATGTAGCTACAAGTTTAGCAAATAATCCTTTCTTCATTTATTTCACCTCAAATTTGTAGCCTACACCCCAAACAGTTTCTATTTCCCAATTAGGTCCTCCCTCTAGTTTTTCTCTTAATCTTTTTATATGGACATCTACTGTTCTTGAGTCTCCTGGATAATCATATCCCCATACTTCACATAATAATTGTTCTCTAGTAAATACCCTATTTTTATTTCTAGCTAAATAATATAGAAGCTCAAACTCTTTTGGTGGCATTTTTATTTCCTTATTTCTATAAACTACTGTATAAGAATTAACATCTATTGTTAATTGATCAAAATTTAGCGCTTCCTTATTTTCATTATCAACATTATATCTTCTTAATACTGCTTTAACTCTTGCTAATAATTCTTTAGGTTCAAAAGGTTTTACTATATAATCATCTGCTCCTAACTCTAAAGCCAAAACTTTATCGAAAGTATCACCCTTTGCTGTTAACATTATTATAGGTATGGTACTATCCTTTCTTATCCATTTAAGTACATCAACTCCATCTATGTGTGGAAGCATTATATCCAACAAAACTAAATCTGGTTTATATTCTAAGAATCCTTCTTGTGCTTCTTTTCCATCATAGCAAATTCTCGTATCATATCCTGAGTTCTCTAGGTACATCTTAATTACTTCAGCTATATTTTCATCATCATCTACAACAAGAACTTTTCCTATTCTTCCTTCCATTAGTATATCCTCCTTTTAACTTTATATAATATATATTATCTCTGTATAATACATATTTAATTTATCATATTATTTAAAATAAATATAAATAATTCTTCAAAATTTACAAATAGTTAACTATATAAATAAAGTACCCATAGAAAATAAATTCTATGAGTACTTTATTTATATGTATTGATTAATCTTCAAATAACTTGCTTACTGATGTATCTTCATATATTCTCTTAATTGCTTCTGCAAATACTGGTGCAACTGATAAAACTTTAAATTTATCTAAAGTTTTTTCTTCTGATAGGTCTATAGTATTTAACATAACTAATTCTTTTATTACTGATTTTTCTATTCTTTCTATAGCTGGTCCAGATAAAACCGAATGAGTACAACAAGCATAAACTTCTTTAGCTCCCATTTTTATTAAAGCATTAGCTCCATTAGTTATAGTCCCAGCTGTATCTATCATATCATCCACTAATATAACAGTCTTATCTTTTATATCTCCTATTATATTCATTACTTCTGATACATTTGCTTTAGGTCTTCTTTTATCTATAATAGCTATTGGGCATTGTAACTTATCAGCAAATTTTCTAGCTCTAGTTACACTTCCTAAATCTGGAGATACTACTACTATGTCATCTCTATCTGCAAATCCTTTTTGTACAAAGTATTTTGCAAGTATTGGTGATCCTAATAAATGATCTAATGGTATATCAAAATATCCTTGGATTTGAGATGCATGTAAATCCATTGTTAACACTCTATCTGCTCCTGCTGCTGTTAAAAGATCTGCAACTAATTTGGCTGTAATTGGATCCCTAGCCTTAGCTTTTCTGTCTTGTCTTGCATAACCATAATAAGGAACAACTGCTGTTATTCTTCCTGCTGAAGCTCTCTTAAATGCATCAATCATTATTAAAAGTTCCATTAAGTTGTCATTAACTGGTTCATTAGTTGATTGTACAATGAATAAATCTGTTCCTCTAACTGTTTCATTGATATTAACAGATATTTCTCCATCACTAAATGTTCCTACTTCTGAATCACCTACAGTAGTACCTAAAATATTAGCTATATCTTGAGCTAATTTCGGGTGAGAATTGCCTGAAAAAATTTTAATACCTTTGCCATGGGTTATCATTATATAGTCCTCCTTAAATTTTATTTCTTTAATAATCCTTTTTTATCTACCCAGCCTTCTTTATTTATCTGCTTTGCTCTAGCAATTGCTAAAGAACCTTCTGGCACTTCATTAGTAATCGTAGATCCTGCTGCAGTATATGTATTATTGTTAACCTTAACTGGAGAAATTAAATTTGTATTACATCCTATAAAAACATTATTACCAATAATAGTCTTTTGCTTCTTTTGTCCATCATAATTTACTACTACAGTTCCACATCCAAAATTACACTTACTTCCAACCTCTGCATCTCCTATATAAGTAAGGTGTGATACCTTTGTGTTATCTCCAATAGTTGATTTTTTTATTTCTACAAAATCTCCTATTCTTGCAGATTTACCTATTTTAGTTTCTGGTCTTATATAAGCAAATGGGCCTACAGTAGTACCTTCTCCTACATGGCTTTCTAGTATGACAGAGCTTTCAACTGTAACTCCTGATGCTATTATACTATTAAATATTCTTGAATTAGAGTATAATATACAATTTTCTTTTATTTTTGTATTTCCTTGTATAACACAACCTGGATATATTGTTGTATCATTCCCTATTTCTACATCAACATCTATATATGTGCTATCACAATCTATAAATGTTACTCCATTTATCATGTGCTTATTATTTATTCTTTTTCTCATAACTTTTTCCGCATCTGAAAGCTGAACTCTTGAATTTACACCCATGATTTCTTCATAAGGTACAATTATAGCCCCAACCTTCTTGCCAGATTTCTTTATTATTTCTATAACATCTGTTAGATAATATTCTCCTTGAGAATTATCATTATTAAGATCTTTTAAACTATCTAATAAAACTTTTATATCAAAGCAGTACATTCCGCTGTTGATTTCATTTACCTTAAGTTCTTCCTCATTGCAGTCTTTATGTTCAACTATTTTTTTTACTTCCCCAGATGCTTCTCTTATAATTCGGCCATATCCTGCTGGATTTTCTACAATAGCAGAAATCAAAGTAGCTGAACATCCCCCCTCATTATGAAATCTAAATAATTCTTCTATAGTTTCACTTGTAATTAAAGGGGCATCTCCTGTAAATATAGCCACTGTACCTTTTTTATCTTTTAAAAATTCCTCTGCACAAATAACAGCATGACCTGTTCCTAGTTGTTCTTCTTGCATAGAATAAGTAATATTTCTATCTTCTGTATGTTCTTTAACTGTCTCTGATCCTTTTCCTATTACTAAATTTACATCTTTTATATTAGCTTTTCTAACATTATCAATTACATGATTTACCATTTCTTTTCCACAAACTTTGTGTACGACTTTTGGCATAGAAGATTTCATTCTTTTCCCTTTGCCTGCAGCCAATATTATAGCACAATTATACATTATAGCACCTCTTTATGGTTTAATTATGATATATTTTTATTTTATTTAATAAAACATCTTATAATATTATATTTTATATAAAAATTATTTTCAACCTGTTACCATATTTTTAGAATAATTCAAAAATAAAAAGGAGCCTATAGGCTCCTTTTTAAATATTCTATTCTTGAACTTTTTCAGAAGATTCTTCTTCCATTTTTGCTCTCTCGTATTCTTCGATTATAGATTTTTGAATTTTTTCTCTAGTTTCAGTATTAATTGGATGTGCTATGTCCTTATATTCACCATCTGGTGTTTTTCTACTAGGCATAGCAATAAAAAGTCCATTTTGGCCTTCTATAACCTTTATATCATGAACTACAAACTCATTATCAAAGGTTACTGAAACTATAGCTTTCATTTTTCCTTCTGACGCAATTTTTCTAACACGTACATCTGTAATTTGCATAATTCCACCTCCAAGATGCTATGTATATACATACATATTCTCTAAATTTTCTGTTTTTCCTTCTCTATTTTCAAAAAAATATTAAATTTTTTGAAAATTACGTTATCTGAATAATTTAGAAGGCCTAACTACTATATTACCATTATCATCAAACCCATTAAAATCTATTATAGAAAAGTAATCATTTACCAACTTTTTAGTTATATCTGTATTATCTATCAATACCCCAATTCCCAATAACTTACTTTCGAATTCTTTAAGTAAATTAATTATTCCAAGTGCTGTACCACCAGCTTTCATAAAATCATCAATAAAAATGCAGTTACTATTCTTTTTTATTGCATGTTTTGATACATACATATTTTGTACCCTTCCACTGGATCCTGATACATAGTTTATACTTAAAGTTGAGCCTTCTGTAAGTTTGTTTTCTCGACGTACAACTACAAGTTGAACTCCCAATAAATTAGCTACTTCATAAGCTAAAGGTATTCCTTTTGTTTCAACAGTAATAACATAATCTATATGTTCACCTGAGAAAAAAGATGACAGTATCTTAGCTGCTTGTTTTATTATTTGAGGATTACACATTATATCTGTAACATATAGAAAGTTACCTGGTATTATTCTATCCTTTTTACTTAAATTTATACATAGTTCCTCAGCAAACTCTTTACTTTTTTCATCTGATACACCATTTATAAACTTCACTCCTCCAGCTGCCCCTGATATAGTTTCTACCTTCCCCATACTCATTCTGTTTAATATATCCTTTACTACAAATAAATCTTCACTTATTGTAGATTTGGCAGCATTGAAGATTTCTGTAAAATTATTTAAATTTATAATCTTATTAGGGTTCTCCGTTAATATTTTCATAATTATAGCTATTCTTTGATTTCTTGTAAATTTATCCATATTTTTTATCACCTATCTAAAATGTTATTTCACGAATTATTTTTAATTTATCATTCTTATTATTCTCATTTTAAGATAAATATGTAACAATATCAACAACTTAAATTAAAATTTAAAATAAAATATCAACTTTGATGTATTTTTTTTTGTTTTTGTATATAATTATCTAATATAAGTAATATTTGAGGAGTTGATCTACATGTCATTTGATTTTATAAAAGATAAAAATAAACATATACATTTTATAGGTATAGGTGGAATAAGCATGAGTGGCTTAGCAGAAATACTACTATATCATAATTTTACTGTATCTGGTTCAGATATGAATTCATCACCTATGACAGAAAAATTAAAAGAAAAAGGTGCTAATATATATATTGGCCATAAAAAAGAAAATATAAAAGATGCTCATTTAATAGTATATACAGCTGCTATTTCTGAGGATAATCCTGAAATAATAGAAGCTAAAGAAAAAAATATTAAGTTAATGGATAGAGCAGACTTTTTAGGTGACTTAATGAAAGGCTATAAATATAATGTTGCAGTCTCTGGAACTCATGGAAAAACAACTACAACTTCTATGTTATCTCATGTAGCATTAAAAGCTAATGTTGATCCTACTATCTTAGTAGGTGGTAATCTAGACATAATAGATGGTAATGTAAGAGTGGGTAAAAGTGACTTCTTTTTAACAGAAGCTTGTGAATATAAATCTTCATTCCTTAAATTTTTTCCATATATCGGAGTAATCTTAAACATAGATGCAGATCATTTAGATTACTATAAAGATTTAGATGATATCAAAAATGCTTTTTCAAAATTTATTAAATTGATTCCTAAAGATGGCTATCTTGTAGCTTATGGTGAAGATAAAAATATACAAAGTATTTTAAAAGAAGCTAATTGCCACGTTGTAACTTATGGTATAGATTCAGGAGATATACAAGCTTCTAATATAAAATATGATGAAAAAGCTTGTGGAAGTTTTGATGTAGTTAAAAATAACGAAAAATTATTTTCAGTAAAATTAAATGTTCCTGGAAAACATAATATACTAAACTCTTTAGCTAGCATATGTGTTGCCTTAGTTTCAAATATGAAAAATAAAGATATAGTTGAAGGTATTGAAAGCTTTTTTGGGACTCATAGAAGATTTGAATTAAAAGGTCATAAAAACGATGTTACAGTAATAGATGATTATGCACATCATCCTACAGAAATTTCTGCTACATTATCCGCAGCAAAAAAATATCCTCATAAAAGAATTTTCTGTGTTTTTCAACCACATACTTATTCTAGAACATTAACTTTGTTTGACGATTTTACTAAATGTTTTGATGATGCAGATGAAATTATCTTAGCTGATATATATGCTGCCAGAGAAAAAGACACTGGCGTTATAAGTTCAGATATGTTAGGTGATAAATTAAAAGAACGAGGATTAAAATGTGCCAATTTCCATAATTTTGATGATATAAAAAATTATCTTATAGAAAACGCTAAATCAGGTGACTTAATATTGACTGTTGGAGCTGGAGATATATATAAAGTAGGAGAAATGTATATTAATTTATAAAATTATGCTTAAAATACCTTCCTTTTGGAAATACTATTTTTAAAATCCATTTGGGAGGTGTTTTTATGAGAAATTTTTTAATATCTTCTATAGTAAATTTAATATTAATATTAATATCATATTTTATATTTAGGAGTATAGTAAGTGGTCCCAGTCGTCACAAAATATATGAAAAAATCTTCAGTTCTTTTGCTAAATTTATAATATATACTTTTATTTTTACTGTAGCAATAACTGGAATAACTGCATTAATAGTTTATAAAACACGTTTTGTAATATATTTAAATATAATAGCCCCTGCGTTAGTTTCAATTTTAATAGGGTTTTTAATTTCAACTGTACCAACTAAAGGTGCAGAAGAAAATATGTATTAAAATATTTTGCGTGTCCTCCCTTGATTTATTTCCACTTATATTATATAATTTATTCGTTGGAAAATCTTTCGGGGTGTGGCGCAGATGGGAGCGCGCGTGGTTTGGGACCATGAGGTCGCAGGTTCGAGCCCTGTCACCCCGACCAAGAACTACTTTTAAGTAGTTCTTTTTTTTATATTTTTTTATAAATAAGGATATCCTAAAGAAATATAAATATATCTTAGGAGTGTGATTATATGAAAAAAGAACATAGTGAATTATTTAAAACTATAGTAAATTCCTATGTTAATGGAACATTAGAATCCGATATAGAAAATATTCTTTCAAAATATAATTACAACAAGGAAAATCTATGTAAAATAATTTCTTCTTTGTGTGGTGTAGAAGTAATTTATGATTCTAATAATTTTATAAAAAATTTAACTAAAGCAATAACTTCTTATTCTTCCCAACATAAAATAGTAAATAAAATTAAAGATTGTTCCATGGATTGTAAAAAAGGTAATGGAAAAACTCTTTGTCAAAATTCTTGCCCCTTTGATGCTATATTAATAAATAAAAAAAATAATTCTACTTACATAGATACTGAAAAATGTACAGATTGTGGTTTCTGTGTAGAGGCCTGTCCCACTGGCAGTATATTAGACAAAGTAGAATTTATACCTTTAATAGATATCTTAAAAAGTGATGTACCTGTCATCGCTGCTGTTGCACCTGCCATAACTGGTCAATTTGGTAAAAATGTATCTATAAATCAATTAAGAAGTGCTCTCAAAAAAATAGGTTTTTCTGACATGCTAGAAGTAGCATTTTTTGCGGATATGCTTACATTAAAAGAGGCTATAGAGTTCGACCATCTCGTTAAAAATAAAGATGATTTAATGATAACCTCTTGCTGTTGTCCTATGTGGGTAGCTATGGTGAAAAGAGTTTATAAGGACCTTATAAAGTATGTATCTCCTTCTATTTCACCTATGATTGCAGCTGGTAGGGTTTTAAAAAATCTCAATCCAAATTGTAAAGTTGTATTTATAGGTCCCTGTATAGCTAAAAAGGCAGAAGCTAAAGAAAAAGATTTGCAAGGTGATATAGACTTTGTATTAACTTTTTCAGAACTTAAAGATATTTTTGATTCTCTAAATATAAACATATCAAATATGCCAGAAGATTCTTCATCTGAATATGCTTCACGGGGTGGAAGATTATATGCAAGAACTGGTGGTGTATCTATAGCAGTTGAAGATGTAATAAAAAGGCTATTTCCTGAAAAAGCAAAATTTTTAAAACCTGTTCAAGGTAATGGGGTCATTGAATGTAAAAAATTATTGTCCCAAGCCCAAAAAGATGCCATAGATTCAAATTTTATTGAAGGTATGGGATGCATAGGCGGATGTGTTGGTGGTCCAAAAGCAATAATACCTAAAGAACTTGGTAAAGAAGCTGTTGATGAATTTGCAAACAACTCCTCTATAAAAGTTTCAATAGACAGTTCTTGCATGGACAACATTTTAAAAAAACTTAATATAAATTCTGTAGAAGATTTTAAAGATAAAAAGAAGATATCCATATTTGAAAGAGATTTTTAATAAAATAAATTTAAAAAATAAAACTTGATGCAATAATTATAATAAGCACTATGATTATAATATTTAAAAAAATCATAGTGCTTATTTTATTAATATATTTATATTATTGACATCTATAAAATGGTTCGTCTAAAATAATCTTAATTTTATTTTGGGACACCTTCTTTATTATTTCTTAAGATAATATTCCATTATATTTTTAACCTTAGGAGTTACAAAGTGACTACCTCCCCGATCTTTTACATTTTCTATAATCATGGATAAAGATATCTTAGAATTATCAGTATTTACACCTACAAACCACCCATTTTCAGTTCCTGTATTATCATCTTGTGTTTTCTTTATCTCTGCTGTTCCTGTTTTTCCTGCTATATTTATTCCTGATATTTTAATATCTGATGCAGTTCCATCAGAATCATTTATAACAGATGAAAAACCATTTACTAATGTATCTACATTATTTGGATCAATAGCTTTTTTCCATACTTTTGCTGTGCTATTTTCACTTATGTTTAATCTTGGTTTCATTATATTTCCATCATTTCCTAATGCGCTATAAGCTAACGCCATATGAAGTGGTGATACAAGAATTTGTCCTTGTCCATAACCAGTATCTGCAAGTAATATTTCTTCATCTATTTTACCTTTATTAGATACTTGAGTTTTATCTATAGGATATTCAAAATCTAAATCCTCTCCAATTCCAAAATTATTTATTCCTTTAATAAACTTATCACTTCCTAAATCTAAAGCCACCTTTGCAAAATATATATTATCTGAATATTTAATTGCATCTTTTAAGGTTATTGCCCTCCCTGGATCTTTTACTCTAGTTACATTGTAATTTCCCCATGAAGAATCCTTTTTCCAACTTTTACCCTTGATATCCATAGCTAAATTCGGATTTATTACCCCATTGTTAAGTCCAACTGCAGCCGTAATCAATTTAACAGTTGATCCTGGAGAATAAACATCATTAAACCTATTACTAAACTCTAAATTATTGCTCTTTTTAAAAGCATCCTTTTGTGTATTTGAAGTATAAGTCACAAATATATTAGGATCATAAGAAGGTGAACTTACCATAGCTAAAACTTCACCAGTTTTAGGATTCACAGCAGTACTAGCTCCCTTTTCTCTATTCATCTCACTATAAATTTTCTTTTGTAGATTTAAATCTATAGAAAGTTTTATATCTTGACCATTAATTGCTTTTTTCTTAGCTATATTTATTTTCTCATTTCCTCTTTGTATATATATGTATCCACCATCTTTACCTTTAAGCTTTTTCTCATATAAACTTTCTAGTCCTGCTTTTCCAATTAAACTACTTGAATTATAGCCGTTATTTTTATTTTTTTCTAATTCTTCTTTTGTAATAGAACCTATATATCCTATCAAGCTTCCTATAGATTCCCCACCGTTATATACTCTAGATTTTTTATCATTTATAAGTATACCTTTAATTTGTAAAAGCTTGTTAATCTTATATCTATCCGAATCTAATAAATCCACTATAGGCACAAAATGTTCTGGATTTTTATTAGCATTTAACTTATTCTCAATATATGATTCGCTAATATCAAGTATTGAAGCAATTTTATTTATTTTATCTTTTTCATCATCACTTTTAAACTTTGCAGGATATATTCCTACTGATTTAACAATACCAGTGGTAGCTAGAGGTGCCCCATTCTTATCTAAAATATTGCCTCTTTTAGCATTATATTTTTCAACTTCTATAATATCTTTATTATTCATTTTCGGAAATATTAAACTTTCATTCCATTTTATCTTATAATCCTTATTTTCCTTTATAAGGGTAATATTATATCCCTTTATATTTAATTTACCAGCAATACTATTCATAGAAAGCGTAAATGGAATGGTCAAATCTTTATCTGATTTATCCTTATCAATAATTATTGAAATATTTTTTGCTTCCATGGCAGAGTAAATATTGCTATATCTTTCAATAAAACTCTCTTTGCTTATATGTTTTTTAGAATCTTCTGATAGCATACTGTACATAGATTGGTAATCTTTTTTTATCCAAAATTCTTTATATTGATTAAATGTTTTCTCAATTTTATTTCCTCTCGAACAAGAAGTTAAAATTAAAAATACACTAAATAAAGAAATTATTAATAAAAACCTTTTCTTCATATTTCCCCCTTTTGTCCCAATCTGTTAAATTATAAAAATCTCCAATTTTACTTTTAAAACTATTAACTATAAACAAAATTCTAAGCTTCAAAGGGATTTTCTACTCCCATTAAAGCTTAAAATAGTTATTCAGAAACATATTCACTCTTTACTCTTACTTTTAAGAAAATAGTAGTATTAGAGTGGATAGTCATAGCATAAAAATATACACTTTCTACAAATAATTAAAATGATTTTTATATTAAATTAACAAACTGTTCCTATTTAATTTTTTATACAGCTAATTTTAACACATTTAATAATTAATAAATAATCAATTGTTGTAAGTTTTATAATAATTAATGCATAATTTAAATAATATTTTCCTAATAATTTAAAGATTTTTAAATATCCTTCCCACTTTACAATATTATTTTATTTATTATAAACATCTTGTTATAATCTTATTATCATTAATTACGAGGTGATTTTATGAAAAATATAGAAGGAGCAATTTTTGATCTAGATGGAACACTAATAGATTCTATGGGAATATGGGAAAAAATAGACTATGAATTTTTAAATAAAAGAAATTTAAAAATTCCTTGTGATTTAAAAGATAAAATAGAATCTCTAACCTTTGAAGAAGGAGCTAATTTTTTTAAGAAAAATTTTAGCTTAAAAGAATCTCCAAAAGAAATTTTAAAAGAGTGGAATAGCATGGTAATTGAGGAGTATTCCCTCAACATAAAATTAAAAAATAATGCAAAAGATTTTCTTATAAAATTAAAAAATAAAGGAGTAAAATTAGCTATTGCTACAAGCAATACTCCCGAATTAACCAAATTAGTATTAGAAAATAATAAAATACTGCATTTTTTTGATTCAATAACTACTATTAGCGAAGTTAATAGAAATAAAACTTTTCCTGATATATACCTTTTGTGCGCAAAAAAACTAAACTTATCTCCTGAGAAATGTGTTGTTTTTGAAGATATACTTCCTGCCATAAGAAGTGCTAACGCAGCTAATATGAAAACTATTGGAATTTATGATAATTCATCTAAAGGTCAGGAAAATGCTATAAAAAAAATAGCAGATTATTATATTTATGACTATAAGGAATTATCACTATAAATTTACTATATTAATAACTATTCACTATAATTAACATATTTACATCCTATTAAAATTATATAAAAATCTCTTAACAATCTTTATAATATATTGAATATACTATAATATATAAATTAATAGGAGGATAATTTTGATAGTTTTTTTATTATTTATACTAATGTTAGGTGTTTGTTCATATTTTATATATACTTTTTCTACTAAAATTAATCTTCAACAAAAACAAATAATTTTATTTAAAAGGCAAATAGACAAACTTAAAAGTCAAAATAAAAGTGATTTTAAAAACATTGATATAAAATTTATTACATGTAGTATAAAGAATGGAACAATAATTAAAAATTCTTATATATACTTATATCCTGATAATAGCTCACCTTATATTTACAAGCTTTATAAAGATGATATTGTAACTATACATTGCTCTGCAGAAAATCGTGGTGATATTTGGTACGAAGTCTCTTGTTTCTCTAAAGGTATTATAAATACAAAAGGCTGGATAAAAAAAGATTCCATAAATCTAAATTTATAAAACTTCTCCTAGATTTCATTACATATTGTATGAAATCTAGGAGATTAAGTTAATCATAATTAAATATTTGACTTTGTTATATACCCATCTTTATATTGTGGAACAACATCTATTATATCTTTTTGAAAACAATATTCTAAATCCTTTTCCAAGTTTAAAGACTTCAATCTACTATAATGTTTTGCTTTTTGTACAAAACTTTTTATATCTTTATTGTTATCATAGACATAATGAGCTGTTTTAGCTATATCTGATAATTCTAAGTCTTTTCTTATTTTGCATAAGCAGTCTATTAAATAACCACTGCTTATAAAATCATCCATGGAAAATTGGCCATTAGTTCCAGAATTAATTATAATTAAATCTTCATCTAACTTATCTATTATTTTAGCCGTAGCTTTAGAATTTATTAATGCAGAAATTAATATAGTTTTTGCATTGAAACTATTATTAATAGCCCTAGTCCCATTAGTGGTACTTAGTATAACAGTTTTATCCTCTATATATTGTTTTGTATATTCCAAAGGAGAATTAGAAAAATTAAATCCATCTATCTTTAATGCATTTCTTTCTCCCCCTAAAATCACATCTTCTTTACTCTTTTTAGCAATATCTTTAGCTTCTTCTACAGTTAAAACAGGTATTACTCTCTTACACTTATTATTTATGGCTGTAGTAATCACAGATGTAGCTCTTAATATATCTATAACTACTACAGTTTTATTAATCAATCTCTTCTCATCTACATGATCAGCTGAAATTACTATATCAATATTCATAATATCCCCCTATTTTATATTTTTTATAAATGGAACTCCTATTTACATAGGAATAAACCATTCACACCAAATCGTGGATTTTGCTTTTCTTTTTATGAAACTCTTACTTACGTAGTAGTAATTGACTCACATCAAATCATATATTTTGGGTTCGGAACTTATAAATTTTATTTATTATTAAAATTTAGACCTTGATATAAGTTATCTTCTTTCATTTTTTTATCTATAGCATTTAAAACTTCCCACTTTTTAAGACTCCACATAGGACCTATTAAAAGATTTCTAGGTGCATCTCCTGTAAGTCTATGTACAACCATATTATATGGCAATAAAGTTATGGCTTGACATATTAACTCCACATATTCCTCCATACTTAAAAATTCTAAATCACCACTTTCATATAATTTTACTAATGGAGTTCCTTTTAAAAGATGCAGTAGATGAAACTTAACTCCTTGAATATCTAATTGGGATATATATTTAACTGTTCCTATCATGTCCTCTTGCGCTTCTCCTGGTAATCCAAATATAGTATGCACCACTATATCAATATTTCTACTTCTTAAATCTTTTACCGCCTTTTCAAATACATTTAGTTTATATCCTCTATTTATAACTTTAGCTGTTTCATCATTTACAGTTTGAAGCCCTAATTCTACCCATATATATATTTTTTTACTTAATTCTTCTATAAGATTTAAGACCTCTTCATCTAGGCAATCTGGTCTTGTTGCTATAGCTAATGCAACTACACCATCCTCATCAATAGCCTCTTCATATTTCTCTCTTAATATCTCTATAGGTGCATAGGTATTAGTATAAGCTTGAAAATAAGCAATATATTTATCGCTACTCCATTTATCTTTCATTATTTTTTTTATATCTTGAAACTGTTTATGTATCTTAAAACTCCTATCACCTGCGAAATCTCCAGACCCTCTTTCACTGCAGTATATGCAACCCCCTTTACTTATTTTTCCATCTCTATTAGGACAAGAAAATCCAGCATCTAATGATATCTTAAAAACTTTGCAACCAAATTTATTTCTTAAAAAATAATTTAAACTATGATATGGCTTATCATACCATTTTCTTTCCATAATAAACTCCTCCAAAAAAAGTATCTGTGAATATTATATGTCACAGATACTTTTTTTTCAAAATAACTACATTTTTTTAACTTTAAATTCTTTTAAATCTAATTGCCATTTACCTATGAATTCAGCTGAACTTTTATCATTATTTTCTTTACTAGATACATTAAATATTATAGAATCTGGAGTAAAGGAAGATAATGTTATATTAACTTTGCTTAAAGGAAATTTATTTTCCATCTTAAAAGGTATTATATCTGCACTATCCGCTTGATATATCCTTACATTTTTGGTTTTATCACTTGTTTCATATTGAACTGCTATAAATTTTTCATCTGGAGAAAATACCATAAAATCTATTTTACTTCCCTTTAATAAATCTAACGATGATATTTCTTTTCCTATAGGCTTTTCCCCAATTTCCTCCATCATATCTGAACCTTGTTGTCCTGTTTCAGCTCCTCCTTGACCACCTTGATCTCCTCCATTTCCCTGGTCTTGACCTCCTTGAACAGCCTTTGATTCATCTATAGTTACTATTCCAATATAAGAATCATTATCATAAGTTGATATAGCTATAAAATTTTCACTATAAGAAAGACTCATAGGTCCAATATTTTTTTTAGGTACAATTAGTTTTTCTATATTAGCTGTATCATCCTTTGCATATACATAATCCGGTATGGTTGTGGATTTTATTACTAGTTCTGTTTTTACATTATTTTTGTTTCTATATCTTATTCTATTATTTTTTGTAAATGCTTCTTTGTCCATACCTATATTTATTTCATCTATTTTATATTCATTTTCTTCTTTTATTACTCTCACTTTGTATTCTTCTACTGATGTATATGGTTCTTTAATATTTACACTTACCACTTTTGTTATAAATAATGCTGATTTTCCAATTTCATTTACTTCTCCTGTAGTATACCCCTTTATCTTCACATCCTTATTCTCTTTTTTAATTTTATCTTTTTTTAATTTTTTAGAATATAGCTTCTGTGCCCCTTCCATATTTTCCTCTATTAAATAGTCCATATAAGAATTCAATAAATTTGTTGCTATTTTTATGTCAAAATCATTGTTTACTTTGGCACTTTCATTATTCTTTTTACATCCAAATAATGAAATGGTAGTAATCAAAATTAAAAATGTTATTATTTTTTTTGTAATCTTTCTATAACTCAATACTTACTTCCCTCCTTATTTAATTCAACATTTAATTTTATTTTCTCCTTAAAAAGAAAATTTAATTAAAAATCATTATTTTTATTTTTTTATATATATTTATATAAGGAGATTATATTAATTTAAATAGGAGGATCTATGTCTAAAAATAAATTTTCTTTAATTTTTCAAATGGGTGCAGTTTTTATTGGAACTATTGTGGGAGCTGGTCTTGCTTCTGGCCAAGAAATGACGCAATTTTTTACTACATACGGATACAAAAGTTTTATAGGACTAACTATATGTTTTTTCATATATGTTATTATGGGTTCTATAATAATTGATATTAGTATTAAACATAATTTAACTTCTTATAATAGTTTAATTACCTTAGTTAGTCCTGGATTTTTAGGTAAAGCTATTGATTTATTAACTGGATTGTTTCTTGTAAGTAGTTCCGCAATAATTTTAGCAGGAAGTGGTGCATTATTAAATCAATATTTTGGTATTTCTAAATGGGTGGGTATTTGTATCATGGTTTTAACTTCTCTTTTTGTATTGCTAAGAAATACAAAAGGTCTTATTGAAATAAATTCTTTTATTGTTCCTTCTTTAATGATAGTTATTATAACTGTATTTATACTATATTTAGCTTTTTCAAAAAATGTTAACATAGCCCAAATAAAATCAATTCCTCATTATAGAAAGCATTGGTTGGTGTCTACCCTCATATACAGTGGATTTAATATATTATGTTGTAGTGGTGTTTTGGTACCTCTTAGCACTGAAATAAAAGATAAAAATATATTGAAATCTGGTTTAGTTATTGGTTCTTTGGGACTTACAATTTTATCTTTTATAATAAATTTATTACTGCTACTTAATATTCCTTACATTTTTAAATATGAAATACCTCTTTTATATATAGCTAATAGGTTTGGTACTTTAATCCAAATAATGCTTCTATGCATAATTTGGCTTGAAATGTTTTCCACGGAAGTTTCTAATATTTTTAGTGTAGGAAAAACAATGGAAGAATCTTTAGGAATATCTTATAACAAAGCAGTTTTTATAGTTATTCTTTTAGCTATTCCAATATCTCAATTGGGATTTGTTAACCTTATAAGTGTATTATATCCTAGTTTTGCTGTTGTAAGCTTTATTTTTATGATTCAATGTATTATATTTTATATTAAAGAAAAATAATATAATTCTAAAGAAGAACAGGATGTGTAAACATGAATACATTAGAAAATTGTATAGTATGTCCTAGAAATTGTGAAATAAATAGAATACAAGGAGAAATAGGTTTTTGCAAAGCTAATTCTAAAATAAAAGTTGCAAGGGCTGCTCTTCATCACTGGGAAGAACCTTGCATATCAGGAGTTAATGGCTCAGGAACAGTATTCTTTTCAAACTGTAATTTGAAATGTGTTTTTTGTCAAAATCACGAAATTAGTCACTTAGGAAAAGGTAAAGAAATTTCTATTAATCACTTAGCTAATATTTTTTTGGAACTACAAAATAAAAAGGCTCATAATATAAACTTAGTTACTCCTACTCACTACGTTCCTCAAATTATAGAAGCTATAAAAATTTCAAAGGACAATGCATTAACTATACCTATACTATATAATTCTAATGGCTATGAAAATATTGACACTATAAGATCCTTAAAAGGCTATATTGATGTATTTTTACCAGATCTAAAATATTTTGATGATAAATATGCAAAAAGATATTCTAATTGTAATAATTACTTTAATATTGCATGTAAAGCTATAGAAGAAATGTTTAACCAAGTTGGAACACCAATATTTAATAATGATGGAATTATTGAAAAGGGAGTTATAATAAGACATCTCATGTTACCTGGATTACTATTTGATACAAAAAAAATAATAGATTTTATCTTTAAAAAGTTCAATCATAAAATATATATAAGCATAATGAATCAATATACTCCTATGAAAAATATTTGTACCTTCAGTGAACTAAATAAAAATCTTAATCCTAAACATTATGATGCTATAATAGATTATTGTTTGGAACTAGGAATAAAAAATGCCTTTATACAAGAAACTTCATCTTCATCTAAGGAATTTATACCTAGTTTTAATCTAACAGGAGTATAAAATATAACAATATATTTTAGTTAAGGTATGTGGGTAGATTTGCGTAGAAGCAAATTTACCTACATCTTTTTTATATGATTATGTGGTAAATTTGCAATAATATCACTTAGAAAAGAAATAGGAGAATATAAGATGGAAAAGCTATCTATTTTTAAAACAAGATATTTTCATGCCAATTTTAAAATAAATAAAAGCTATGAAATTGAAGTATTTCTTCTATATTTCATAGCTTACTTAAAATTTAATTTATATTTTATTAAGTCTTTAGATAAACCTATTATTAAATATTCGATTATATTCTATATCTACTTAAATCTGATTTAAATGTTTCTGTTATTTGTTTAAACTCATGTATATTGTTAACTAATTTTTTTATCTCATTAGTATAACTTGATACGTTAGCACTAACTTCTTCTGATGAAGCTGAATTTTCCTCTGCTATAGCTGCTAAAGATTCTATATTATCATATATACTTGATATGGAATCCGCTTCTTTATTAAGTTCATTTATAGTTTTAATCATAGCAGAAGCTACAGTACCTATAGATGTTGTAGCACCATAACTAATATCTCTAACTTCTTCTAATCTATCTGTTTCTTTTTCTAATACATTATATTGAGATTCTATTCTAATAACTAAATTTTTTATATCTCCTGCAAATTCTATAAGATTATTATTAATTTCTTCAACTGCTTCTTTCGATTGTTCTGCTAATTTTCTAACCTCTTCTGCAACTACTGCAAATCCTTTACCCTGTTCTCCTGCCCTTGCTGCTTCAATAGAGGCATTTAATGCTAATAAATTAGTTTGTTCTGATATACCTGATACAATTGATACTATATTTGTTATATCTTTTGCTTTAGTTTCTAATTCCAATCCTTTATCTTTAACCTTTTGGAATTTTTCAAGAGAATCCAAAATATTCTTACTAGTGCTATTAACGTTATTATAGCTATTATTAACCTTTTCTAAAGCCTTTTCTAGTTCTAATTTATTGCCATTTTCACTATTAACTATATCTTTTAAATTTTGTATATTATTATTTAAAACTGATACTACTTGTTCGGTGTTTTCAGCTTGATTAACTGCACAGCTGGCTACCTGTTCAACCACACCTGATATTTCTGTAGATGTGTGATTCATAGTTTCTGATATAAGATTTATGTTATCTACAAAAGTATTCATTTCATCTGTTACACCTTTAAAGCCTACAAAATCAGCCTTAATTATATCTTTATGTTTCTTTAACTCTTTATATAATTCTTCTAAAAAATCACCTGTTTTAATGTCTCCATCTTCTACATAATGATTTTTATTTATTTTATTTATTTCATCAAATATTAAATATTTAGGTGTTAACAATATTTCCGTTGATATATAAGCTGCAACAGAAGATATAATAGATAAAGCTAAAGCCTTAACTAAATTATTAGTTCCTAATAAAATAAAGGATGATAGCATACTTAGTATAAAAGTAAATAAAGCAACCTTTCCTCCTATATTTTTTATAAATCCTAAGGACAATATTTTATTAAATTTAAAAGTTTTATTATAATAAATATCTTTTTCAAAAGTAAGCTTAAGCTCTAAAAAATCATCTTTTCTTTCCATTTCATCTACTTTAATGTTTTCTTTAAAATACTCTGCACTTCCTTTTAAAAGTCCCAAGAAATAATCAAACATTCCTCTTTTAGACCTATAACTAAATATGGCTTCTCTTTCAGATATAGGTTTTATAGTTAAAAGTGGTGGCTTAGCTCCTGGAAATTTTTTCGTCATAACTACATGAACGTCAAACATAGACTTTAAAAATGAATATAAATTCTCATGTTCAAAAAAAGCTGGATAATCATTATTAAAAGCTTTTAAATTATCTTGTCCTATTTGTCCCCATAAAGTCTTTATATCTCTATTAACATTATTTGCTATTCTATTTATCATATCTTTAACTTTTATATCTTCAACATTTTCCATTGGTGAAAATATTTTACCTTGCCATCCTACAGCATTCATAGCTTGGTCAACTGCTTCTTCCCCATAGAGCTTCCTGCAGGTTTTTACCCATGTTGCTACT
Source organism: Clostridium sporogenes (assembly GCA_019933195.1). Taxonomy (NCBI): domain Bacteria; kingdom Bacillati; phylum Bacillota; class Clostridia; order Eubacteriales; family Clostridiaceae; genus Clostridium; species Clostridium sporogenes. The sequence continues at coordinate 2,301,798 of CP082942.1, read as the reverse complement.
ACCGTACCCTTCATAAAAATTCCTCCTCATACCTTATATTTTCTATTTAATAATCGTAATTATTTAAATTCTTTTAATATATCAATTATATAATGTATGCAAATTATTTACAAAGCTTTATCATTAATTATAAAATATTTCTTATGTAATTATTATTTTCATATAAAAATATATATTAATGTTCTATAAAAATAATCACCATAAATATTACTACATTATGGTAATATTTGTGGTGATTTAATACTCTTTTTCTTTGTTTTTCATCTAAAATTCATTTTTAATAATTAGTTTAATTCATTTTTAAAGAGTTATTTCTACTTTTAGCAATTTAGCTATAATCTTTATATTTTTTAATCTAACAGCTTCAGTTCTTAAAGATATTCCATTATTTATTAATAATATTTTATCTCCATCTAATCTCTTCAATTGTCTTACAGATCTTTTATTATTATGTTCTATAAGGAATATACAATTATTTTCCATCTCATGATGAATATATCCAAAGGCTATGTCTCCCTTATTTATTCTAAAACCAGACATATCCTCCTCTTCTATCTTTAAAAACAAAACTTTATCTTGATGTATTCCCTCAACCCTATTTCCTACAATAGGTAATTGTTTCTTGTCAATAATCCTATCTAAATTATAATTGTAAACTGGAACATCTTTTATTATAGAGCTAAAAGCATTATCCCATACATCCTTTACTTTATTATTTTTATTTATAGAAACTTCTCCTTTAGGCTCTGAAGATACTTCCTCTTCAAAAGAAACTCCTATATCATTTATATCTTTTCCTAATACTTTTGATATTCTATTCATTAAACTTTCATTTATTATTTTTCTTCCCGATTCTACCTCATTTATAAAGCTTTCGGCTACACCTAACTTTTTAGCTAATTGCTTCTGTGTTAATCCTTTTTTAAATCTAGTTTCTTTTATTTTATCAGATACTCTACTCACTTTTCATCACCTTTTACCTGTTTTGTTTTCTATACCATTCTCTTTCTTCCATTAAATGATCTACTAAATATTTAAATTGCCAATCTATAGAAGTCTCTGTTACTACTGCCATTATAGGTATTGGTTTTAAAATTTCCTTTATCTTTTTTACTCCTAAGTCTAATTCAGTATCAGAAAAGTTATTAAATATAACTACCTTTTCTTCTGGCATATCTACATCTTCTACTTCTAAGTTTATACCCTTTATTATGTCTCTCAGTTTCATTTCGCACATATTTTTATTTACTATTTTAAAACTCGGCAAATTATTTTCTAAGCATATATTTTTTAACAAGTTTAATTCTTCGTTTTTCAAACCATAAACAAGCATCAACTTATTATTAATCAAAATAAAGCGCCTCCCCTTTAACTTAATTTTTCTGGCTCTTCAAATTCCTCTCCAAAAGTATCTACTGTTACTGTTTTCATAACTTGATCTTCAACAGGTTTATCTCTAAAATCTCTATCTACATTTACTATTTCTTTAGCTACATCCAAGCCTTCTATAACCTTTCCAAAAGCTGCATATTGGCCATCTAAATGAGGTGCATTATCTACCATTATAAAAAACTGACTTCCTGCAGAATTGGGTTGCATTGTTCTAGCCATTGATAAAACACCTTCTGTATGTTTCAATTCATTATTAAATCCATTATTCTTAAACTCACCTTTTATTGAGTATCCTGGACCTCCCATTCCATTTCCACTAGGACATCCTCCTTGAATCATAAATCCTGGAATTACTCTGTGAAATATAATCCCATTATAAAAGCCTTTATTTACTAATGATATAAAATTTTTAACTGTATTAGGTGCTATCTCTGGATATAGTTCTATCTTAATATTCTTGCCATTATTCATTTCCATACTTACTATAGGATTCATTTTTATTTCCCCTTTCACACAATTATTGTGTTCCATATATTTCATATTTAGTATAAATTATATCATATTTTATTATACTCTGTTTTTTATGTATATTAAAAATTATACTTATAAAAATAAATTTCTCAAAGAATATATTATTTCTTATTAAGAAGATTATAACTTAAATTTATTATCTCTTCATCCTCACGTGAATTAAATAAAGTAACTTCTCCTACTCTATCTTCTTTTCTTAATATATTTCTATCTTTTAATTGTCTTTTTAATTCTTTAGATGTACCTAAACTTCCATCTATTATAACTGCTTTATTATGTATAACTTCTCTTAAAGTTTCTTTTATAAAAGGATAATGAGTGCATCCTAAAACAATAGCTGATATTTTTTCATTATTATACTTTTTAAATTTGTCTTTTAAATAATTATAAATTTCTTCTCCAGAAACCTTTCCCCCTTCTATAAATTCTACTAATCCTGGACAAGGTAAAGGTTCTATATCCTCTGTTTCTCTATATAACTCCATCAAATTTGCAAATTTCTTTTCAGCTAATGTCATAGGTGTGGCCATTATTATTATCTTCCCACTTTTCTTTAATTCTACTGCAGGTTTTAAAGCAGGTTCAATTCCTATAACAGGTATATCATATGTCTTCCTTAAATCATTTATAGTTACACTCGTAGCTGTATTACAAGCTACCACCAATGCTTTTATTCCCTTATTCATCAAAAAATCTATTGCATTAAAGGTTAATGTCTTAACTTCTTCTACCTTTTTAGTTCCATAGGGTGCATTTTTTGAATCTCCATAATATAAAAAGTCTTCCTTTGGTAATAACTTAAATGCTTCTTTTAACACGCTTATTCCGCCTACTCCAGAATCAAAAAAACCTATAGGCTTATCATTTATACTCAATTTTATCACCTCATCATATAAATATCATTTGTCACTATATAATATATTATCAATAATATCTATTATATAAATGTATGCATAAAATTTCTATTGACATATAAAAATATTAATTATAATATATTGCATATATTATATACAATAAAATTATATAGTGTTAAATTTGTTAAACTTTTAAAATTTGGGGAGGTAAATTATGTTAGATGATTTAGTATATGTTGTTCCTGAAAAAATGCACTCTGAAGACCAGCTTAAAGAGTTTTTAGTTTCCCATCCTGAAATAAAATTTGTTTCTTTGGTTTGTATCGATTTAGCTGGTAATGATACTGATGAAAAAATTCCTATTAAACTATTTTTAGAAGACATGAGTAAATTTATTAAAGGCTGTGTACAAACAGACGGTTCTTCCGTTGTCCTTCCAGGCATTGCAACTCTTAATAATGCCAAAGTTGACATGATTGTAGATATGAATGTTAATTGGTTTATAGATTATAACTATGAGCTTATAGACTCTGAAACAGAAAAGCCAATCGGTACTCTTAGAATTCCTTGTTTCCTTTATCACGAAAATAAACCTGTCGATTCTAGATACATATTAAAAAAATCAATAGAACATTTTAAAACAACTTTATTAAATTTGATAAAGGATCATCCAGAATCTATATCTTCCTTAAACATAAAATATGATGATATAGAAAAAGTAAATGTAACTTGTGCTACAGAATTAGAATTTTGGGTAAACACCCCAAATGATAATGCTGAAGTAGACGAATTATCTACCTCTCAAGTTTTACATGAACAATACTGGAATAGAACTAAAGGAAGTGTTAGAACTGCTTTAGAAGAGTCTTTACTTGTTATGGAGCATCATGGCTTAGAACCTGAAATGGGACACAAAGAAGTTGGTGGAGTAAAAGCTAAATTAACTAGTTCCGGTGGTTTTACTCATATAATGGAGCAATTAGAAATTGATTGGAAATATTCAAATGCTCTACAAACAGCAGATAATGAATTACTAGTAAAAAGCATAATAAAAGAAACCTTTAGAAATAATAAATTAGATGTTACATTTTTAGCAAAACCTATAGATGAAGTTGCAGGTAGTGGAAAGCATGTTCACTTAGGTGTTGCCCTTAAATTAAAAAATGGTAAAATAATAAATTTATTCTCTACAGATAAAAATCACTACTTAAGTTCTTTTGGTTATGCATCTATAATGGGTATACTAAAAAATTATGAAGTAATAAATCCTTTTGTTTCATCAACTAATGACTCTTTAAGAAGATTAAAACCAGGCTTTGAAGCTCCTATATGTGTAGTAACTTCTTTAGGTCATACTGTAGAATTACCATCAAGAAATAGAACGGTTCTAGTTGGTGTTATAAGAGATTTAGATAATCCTTTAGCTACAAGATTTGAGTTAAGATCCCCAAATCCTCGTAGTAATACTTATTTAACAGTGGCTTCTTTATGTATGTCTATGATTGATGGAATAAAATATGCTATAGAAAATAATAAATGTGAAGATGAGCTTTTAAAAGAACTTTCAAAATCACCTGATAAAAATGGTGGCTATCTTGAAAAAGGAAGACAATATAGAAGTGAAGAAGACGTATTTGAATACTATACTGAAGAAAAAAGAAGTAAAATCTTTGGCGAAGCACCTTCTACTGTATACGAAAATATATGCTCTTTAGACAAATATAAAGATAAAATAGAAGTATTAAAAGCTGGTGATGTATTTACATATAAAATTATTAATAGCTACAAACTAGCTGCCCTTGAAAGATGGTTAGTTGAAATAACAAATAGAATAATTCCAAATTATATAGAAGAAATTAGGAGCTTTTCTCAATTACATGAAGTAAACAAAGCCTCTGATTTAGATATTCATAACTGGTCTAAAATTAATGAACTTAGACAATTGTTAATGAAAGATACTTACTCTGATAAATCTTTATTTGGACAAATAAGAGAAGCTAAAGAAAACAATGATTATAAATCTATTTCTAATTTACAATTAGAAATAGATGAAAAAATGAAACTTCTTAGAAAGCTTTATTCTGATTATAAAAGAAATCTTTTAGATATATAAAATAAAAACACACCTAATTTAAGGTGTGTTTTATTTATAATTACGCTATTAAAATTCTCTTAATGGGAAGGATTTTATTACCATTTCCTTTTTATTATTTATAGGTTTCCAAATTTCTATTCTATCAATTCTAGCCATTTCATGCATGCCTATTCCTTTTAAATTACTACAAGCAGATATATATTCTTTAGCTGACCATTCTCTAGACGCAAAATTAGTATTTGCTAAAGATACATGTAAATCCCAATTATCTATATTTTCTCTTACCTTAAATCCGTGTAACCTTAAATTATCATTCATTATTCTTGCTAATCTCATTATATAACCTTTATTTTCTATTTTTAAATTAACTGATTTATAAGGTGGATCAAAACAGATAGCTCCATTTATTTCTACCTTAAATCTTTTATATGGCTTTATTATTTTTTCTATTGTTTCTTCTAATCTATTAATATTAGGATCCTCTATTACTTCAAGAGTTATATGTAACATAGGCAAATTTCTGTATATTTTATACTTCTTAGATATATCTCTTTGTATTTTTTCTATTTTATGATAATCCTCTTTATCAAATAACGCTACTACATAATACTTCATGATTAATTTTAATCCCCCGTATATCTATTTTATAGTATTATACCATAATATATTATGTTTTAAAATGTCAATAAAATATGGTAATTTAATAAAAATAATGTTAATTATTTTTTATATAGTATATATTCAAAATTTAAGGTTATACTTTAATAAAAATTGTATTATTCTATAGATATTATTAAAATTTAGGGCGTATTGAATTTATTTCCATTTTTTTAATATATTTTTCTTAAAATAACCCTTAACATTTTAAAATTTGGTGTTAAAATAATAAATAGTTATGATATAATATATTTTGTTACACAGGTTTGAAATTAACGATTAGTTTAAATATATAAATTCTAAAGTAAGGATGGATGCGGGGATGAGTAAATTAAAAATCACAGGAGGTAACCCCCTCTTTGGGAAAGTTGAAATTAGTGGAGCAAAAAATGCAGCCGTAGCTATATTACCAGCTACTATTATGGCTAGCAAAGGAGTTTGCACTATAGAAAATACTCCAAATATTGAAGATGTACATTGTATTGAAAGAATTTTAAACGGATTAGGATGCAAAATTAAAAGGCAAAGTAATTCTGTTTTACAAATAGATAGTACTAATATAACAAAAACAAATGCCAATACTGAAGATGTAAGAAAAATGAGAGCTTCTTATTATCTTATCGGAGCTCTACTGGGAAGGTTTAAAAAAGCTAGAGTAGAATTACCTGGTGGGTGTCCTATAGGCGTTAGACCTATTGACCAACACATCAAAGGTTTTGAAGCTTTAGGAGCCCATGTTGAAATAGAACATGGTGCTGTAATTGTTGAAGCAGATAGATTAATTGGAACTAATATATTTTTTGACGTTGTAAGCGTAGGTGCTACCATAAATGTAATGTTAGCTGCTACACTTGCTGAAGGCAATACTGTACTTGAAAATGTAGCAAAGGAACCTCATGTAGTAGATGTAGCTAATTTTTTAAATAGCATGGGGGCTAATATTAAAGGTGCTGGTACAGATGTTATAAGAGTTACCGGTGTTAAAGAATTAAAAGGTTGCACTTACAGTGTAATACCTGATCAAATCGAAGCTGGCACTTATATGATAGCAACTGCTGCTTGTGGTGGAGAAGTAACAATAAACAACGTAATACCTAAGCACTTAGAATCTATAACAGCAAAGCTTATAGAAATGGGAGTGGATGTTATAGAAAATGGAGATTCAGTTACAGTAAAATCTAAAGGTAACTTTAAAAGTGCAAATATAAAAACTCAACCTTACCCAGGATTTCCAACAGATGTACAACAACCAATGAGTACACTTTTAACTATTGCTAAAGGAAGAAGTATTGTAAATGAAAGCATTTGGGAAAGTAGATTTAAACACGTAGACGAATTAAAGAAAATGGGAGCAAATATTAAAGTAGAAGGCAGAACAGCCATTATAGATGGTGTGACTAAACTTACAGGTGCTGTAGTAAAAGCAACAGATTTAAGAGCTGGAGCCGCTATGGTAATTGCTGGACTATTAGCTGAAGGCGATACAGAAATCCTTGGTGTAGAGCATATTGATAGAGGATATCCAAATATTGAAAATAAATTTAAATCTTTAGGTGCTACTATAGTTAGACTATAGTTACATCAAAGCGTAAAAATCTGTTATGATTTTTTGTTCTCTTTATAGTGGTAGTAGCGGTAATTCCATATTTATATCCTCTGAAAAATCAAAAATACTAATAGATGCTGGTCTCTCCGGTAAAAGCATAGAATTAGCTTTAAGCCGTATAAGGGAGTCTCCTTCCTCTATAGATGGAATATTTGTTACCCATGAGCATATAGATCACATAAAAGGTGTTGGTGTTTTATCCAGAAAATACGATATACCTATATATGCCAACCACCAAACTTGGAATACCATGGAAAAAAATATTGGTAAAATAAAAGAACATAATATAAAAATTTTAGATAAAAAGTCTGTAGTCTTAAATGATATGGAGATAAATCCCTTTGATATATCTCATGATGCTGCATGTCCCTTTGGATACACTGTGTGTTCTAAAAATAAAAAAGCAAGCATTGCTACAGATTTAGGTTTTTTTTCAAAAGATATTAAAAATATTTTAGAAGATTGTGATGTAATATTACTTGAAAGTAATCACGATACAGAAATGCTTAAATTTGGCCCATACCCTTATACTTTAAAAAGAAGGATTTTAAGCAATGTAGGTCATTTATCTAATGAAGATTGTGGTAGAGCTATAATAAACATTACCAATAGCAAATATAAAAATATAATATTGGGACATCTTAGTAAAACTAATAATTTTCCGGAACTTGCTTATCAAACTGTTTTAAATGCATTAAACTCTTCTGATATTAGAGTAGGTAAAGAACTTTCTTTATCCGTTGCTAAAAGAGATACTCCGAGTAACTATATAAAATTTTAGGGTAAGGTGATTAAATTTGAAAAAATCTATTAAATTAGCTTTTTGCTCATCTTTAATAATTTCTTCGGTATTATTTATATCATGCGAAAAAAAAGATAGCATAAGCATAAATAATAAAGATAAAATCAAGAATATAACACTGCATAATGAAAAAAACAATTTAGTAGATTTAAACTTATATTTTGATTCTACTAATAGCACAAATGATGCTGAAATAACTAAAGAAGAAAGAATTATTAAAAAGGATGAGCTTATCGGTGAATTTATAATTGGAGAACTAATAAAAGGTCCTTCTGTAAATAATTCATTAAAGCCAATCTTCCCAAAAGAGACAAGATTATTAAGCTTTTCTATAAAAAACGATATCGCTTATGTTAATTTAAGTAGTGAAGCTTACTATTCTATGACTGCAGATAAAGAGGAAGCTTATCTAAAGAGCATTGTTTGGTCTTTAACAGAACTGTCTTCAATAAAGAAGGTTAAATTATTTATTGAAAATAAGGATATCTCTTCTATTAGTAAAAATTTTAAAATTAGTGAACCTATCGGAAGAGATGATATAATAAAAATCAACAAACAAAATAATAAAAGTAAATAAAAGGAGAATATATCATGAGTTTATATAAACAATGGACAGACATGGTTATTGATTATGTTAAAACTAAAGGAGAAGCTGCATTTTGGAAGGAATACGGCGCAATAGAAGAAAATGTATATACTCAAATATTAGGTGAGCATAATAATGTTATAGAAGGTACTGTAAAAGATTTAGCCGAAAAATTTAATACTCCTGTAGTATTCTTTATGGGATTTTTAGATGGCATAAATGACAGTTTGAGTGATACTTTAGATTTAGACAAGATAGAAGAAAGCTCTAACATTTCTCTTAAAATAGATTTTGAAAAATTATACCTCAATATGTTAGAAGCTAAGGCAGATTATTTATATAATCTACCTCAGTGGGAGGCTATACTTTCTAAAGAAAAAAGAAAAGAACTACATAAAGAATGGGTTTCTTCAAAAACTATAGTTAAAACTAATAAAATTGGTAGAAATGAACCTTGTCCTTGTGGAAGCGGTAAAAAATATAAAAATTGTTGTGCAAAAAAAGCTTAAAATATAAAACTTTTAATAAAATCATCTAGATGACTTAGAGATACTTATGTTTAATAAATAAAAACTACCAGGTTTATCATTAAATAAAATTTATTTAATGATAGGCCTTTTGGATTTTTTCAAAACCCTGTATTATTTAATAAAAACATCTTAAGTTAATCTAAATAGGAGGGTAAAATGAATATATCTGTAATTTCAGTAGGAAAAATTAAAGAAAAATTTTTGAAAGCTGCAATAGATGAGTATTCCAAAAGATTAACCAAATACTGTAAACTAAATATAATAGAAGTTCCAGACGAAAAAACTCCAGATAATGCCTCTTTTAAAGAAGAAAATATAATAAAAGAAAAAGAAGGTAATTTAATATTAAAGCATATAAAAGATAGTGGTTTTGTTATAGCCTTAGATTTAAAGGGTAAATTTATAACCTCAGAAGAATTCTCAGGCCTTATAGAAAATTGCAGATTAACAGGTAATAGTACTATTACCTTTGTTATTGGTGGATCTCTTGGACTATCTGACCAAGTTTTATCCAGAGCTAATTATAAACTCTCTTTTTCAAAAATGACATTTCCTCATCAACTCTTTAGAGTAATGCTTCTAGAGCAAATTTATAGAGCTTTTAGAATATTATCTGGGGAACCTTATCATAAATAATATTTTACATACATAATATTTCTTACATTTCTATTTAAATAAACAAGCAATAAATTAATATTATTATAATCACAAGTCACATCAAGTTTTTATTTTTTTAAACTGATATAATAATTATAGGGGTGATTTAATTGTCTGCAAAAACTATAGAAACTATGGTTAACTGGATTGAAGATAATATAATGAAAAAACCAACACTTACTGAAATGTCTAATTATATTGGATATTCTCCATTTTATTGTTCATCCAAATTTCATGAAAATGTTGGAATTACCTTTAAACAATATATATCAAAGCGCAGATTAAGTCTTGCTTCAATAAAAGTAAAAGATACTAAAATTAGATTTTTAGATATTGCATTAAAGTATGGATTTTCATCCCAGGAAGCTTTTACAAGGGCTTTTGTATCCAATTATGGATGCACACCCAATGAATATAGAAAGAAAAAATTAACTAATATTGAATTATATATGAAACCTAATATATTTCCGGTATCTAATAATGAAAATATTAGTGACTAATAATTGAATTGAAAGGAAATTAAAATGTTTAGTAAATTAGGTAGAAACGATTTATGTTGGTGTGGCAGTGAAAAGAAATATAAAAAATGTCATTTTAACTTTGATAAAAAAATAGAATTATATAAGACATATGGTCATATAGTTCCACCTAGAGAAATTATAAAAAAACCAGAAGAAATAGTAGCTATACGTAAAAGTGGTAAAGTTAATATCGCAATTTTAGATCATATTGAAAAACACATTAAAGCTGGTATGACAACAGAAGATATTAATGAATTAATTTATAAAAAAACTATAGAATTAGGAGGTACACCAGCACAATTAGGATTTGAAGGATTCCCAAAGAGTGTATGTACTTCTATTAACGATCAAGTATGCCATGGAATCCCATCAGAAAAAGTAGTCTTAAATGATGGAGATATTATAAATGTTGACATTTCAACTATTTATGAAGGTTATTTTTCTGATTCTTCTAGAATGTTCTGTATTGGACATGTAGATGAAAATAAGAAGAAGTTGGTTAATGTGGTAAAAGAATGTGTAAATTTAGGAATAAAACAGGTAAAACCATGGGGCTTTCTCGGAGATATAGGGCAAGCAATCCATGATCATGCCTTAAAAAATGGATACTCTGTTGTAAAGGAAATTGGGGGCCATGGAATCGGGCTAGAATTCCACGAAGAACCTTGGGTAGGTTATACCTCAAAGAAAAATACAGGTATGTTAATGGTACCAGGTATGATATTTACAATAGAGCCAATGATTAATATGGGTACTGATGAAATATTTTTAGATGGGAAAAATGGATGGACTTATTATACAAATGATGGTAAGCCTTCAGCTCAATGGGAAATAATGATATTAGTAACAAATGATGGTTATGAAATATTAGCATACTAACTTCATTATATAAATTTTAAAGCTTCAATAATTATTATAAATTTTAATTATTGAAGCTTTAAATTTAATCTAAATATATTCTTTACCACTGTTCATAATGTATTATATCTTGTAATTTTTTTCTTGGCCTATCTTTAGGCGATTCATTTGGATATCCAAGTGTAATAATACTAACAACATATTTATCAGAAGGTATATTTAGAATTGGTCTTACTTCTTCTTGAATAAACCATGCAACCCAACAAGTTCCTAAACCTAATTTCTCAGCAGAAAGTACTAAATGTTCTATGGCTATAGATGTATCTCTTATTATTTGCTTAAGCTCTGGTTGTGGGCTATTTTCATTCAATGATAGTTCTATATCTTCTTTAATTCTAGAGCATATATCTGCAACACATACAATGAAAACTGGTGCATCCATCATCCATCCTTGATTATGGGATACCTTAGCTAACTTTTCCCTAGTAATATCAGATTTTACCACAATAAAATGCCAAGGCTGTGTATTAGAACCAGATGGAGCAATTCTAGCACTTTCAATAAGCTGATCTATTTTCTCATCTTCAACAGGCTTATTTATATATTTTCGTATACTTCTTCTTGATCTTATTTCTTCAAACATACTTCTATAAACCCCCTTTTCTATTTATATTATTTTTAGTTTATAATGTTATTCTAAAATACATATATTATTATTACAAGTACGTACTTATTTGTATTATAGTATCTAAAAATATATATTGTATTGATAAACAGATTTCTAAGCTTTAGAGGAAGTTTTTGCCCCCTAAGACTTAGAACTGATTATCCAGGAACGTATCCACTCTTTACTCCCACTTTGAATAATTCGCAGTATTATCGGGTAGTCATCAGATAATACTATCTTTGAAATAAATTATTCTTTTAAAAAGGGCGTCCCAAAACAAAATTAAAGCTAATTTTATTTCGAGACACCCTTATATTTTATACATAATTCGCTTTTAGTAATTATGACATGGCTCTTATTGCCCCATCTCTATATTGATTAGGAGTTAAAACCATGGGCATATTACCTAAATCCATTATAGATTTACAGCCTATAAACCCTGCTGGTTCCTTTGGGAATACCCCTGTATCATACATACAACCTAATCCAGATACTTGTTTTATTATTACAATCTTTTTTCTTCCTGGATTTATCTTATCCACATATTCATGAGTTTCATCACACAATGTATCACTCATATTTTTTAAATATTTTCTTATTTCTTGAATTATTTTATCACAAACCCTATGTGATGCCATAATTCCTTCTCTATTTCTAGCTCCACCATTTTTTAGAGTTACATCTACATGTATTATTATATCATCTTCAGCAGGAGTTCCATTTTTATTAAGCTTAATCTGATCTTTTAATATGCCCTCTGAAGATCCAATATTAGCTGCTTGAAATCCACCAATCTCTACTCCTGTTATCATAACAACTACACCTGTTAATACGTTTGTTATTCCCTCTCCTATCTTACCTTCAACTTTAGTGGCTATAGGGAAAATATCCAAAACAGAATTTATAAACATATCATGATTATCTGGATATATTATCTTAATCTTTAAATTTTCAATTATATTTTGTTTTTCTAAAGCACTGACTCCAATATTCTTTCTTAAATATAACATACCATTCTCTATTTTAGTTTCTTCTCCAAACAAAATTTTGTTTATATGAAAGCTTTTTATAACAAGACTGTTTAATTTTATTTTATCTTTCATATATTTCACCTCAACTTTAAATATTAAATTTGTTTTAGGTAAAATTATTTTACATTTTAGATATATTCAATTTTTATTTATTATTTCTTCTCATTTTTAATTTTAGGAGGGCTAAAGCTTTTATAGCATCAAGTTCTACCACACTATTTTCGCCTACAACTTCTGTTTCGACTCCTTCAGCAGTTTTATTAAAATCAATTATAGTATCCATATATTTATTTGTAACAACAAATGAGGCTTGATTTCCTACAAAACTCACGCCTACTACTGGAATTTCCTTTTTCCCTATTTCTTGAATAACTGTAGCAAAATCTACATGACTATTTCCCCAGCTGTCTATAGAAACTATAACACCATCAGCTCGCATGGCTTCTGCTAAATCCGCTCCTCTTTCAGCAACAAATATCTTGTCTGAAACCACTTCCGGGGTTCCTTCCACTATAATACCTAAAAGATCTACTTCTTCATCCTTTGACACTACACTTAATAAAGGATCTCTAAAATGATGAAGAGTAGTTTCTTCAGTAGATGGACCAATTCCCATATGATCTCTCCTCCTTATAGTGTTATATTTATTTAAACTAGTAATCATAATTTTTACATTTATTAGATTTCTATAATCAACAAAAATACTAAGTAACAAATAAAGAATTTATCTTTTTAAAAAGCACTAGACCTAAAAATCTAGTGCTTTCTAAAATTATTAATTTTGCTTTCTATATTTTAAACGTTATGTCTGTATTCATATGGTAACATGATTAATTCACCAAAGTTTTGCATTTTTGTCATAGCATTTAATGAATCCTTTAATATAGCAGTTTGCATTTCTACATTGTTTGGTTCTCCAGCATTAGATCCTATTGGAACATGAGCTGCCGCTATACGTGGTGCACCTTGTTGTTTTGCAATTGGTGGTAATGCAGCAACTATAATTGTAGATATCCCTACAGATTCTATTGCTCTTTGAACTATTGTAGCAGATCTATGACAAGTTCCACAACCTCCTGTTAAAAGAACTATATCTACATCTTCATCTTTAAATATTTTAGCAATAGCTGGGCCAGTTTCTTCTCTAAATTTTTGAACATTTCCACCGCCGCCCATGAATCCGATTAATACAGGTGATACACTTCCTATAAATCCTTCCTTAGCTAATTCATGTAATCTATCTATTGGAAGCATTGCATTTACATCCTTATTAATATCACTATTATCGAATCCACCGTGTGTAACCATTAATTCTGAAGATGGTGTATCACTAGGTATTATTCTATATGTGAAATCTCCAGCTGTTTTGAAAGGTTCTTGTGTTTTTATATGAATTCCTCCAGCTGTTGCAAATCCAACTTTGCAATCTTTTAATGCTTTTGTAAGTGGTGCCCAAACTGGTGGTGGTGTAACCGGTGCATAAACTTCAGATTTCATTCCTTTTGCAGTTGTTAAATTCATCTTATAATCTCCTCCTGTTTATATATTTATTTTAATACCTTAGCATAGCTGATATATATTTCTACTTGATCATCAATTTCTAGTTTTTTATCTGTGAAAACAGATCTTAAAGGTAAATGAACAATACCCATTTTCCCTTTTAACTCTATTTTTGCACTCATCTCTGTTATTTGTACAATTCTTCCAGTAACTAATTTAGGTGTTATCTCTACTTCCATAATTATTTCATTACTCCATCTGCTATTTTTTGATTTTCATCTATTACTTCTTGACTCCATTTACGATCTGCTGGTTCTATTTCAACTCCTGCTATTTTATTTTTAAGCATAAGAACAGCACGTTTTGCATCATCTGCAGTTATTGTGTTTTCACCTAAAAGTTCTGATTCAAATCCACCCTTGTCTTTATTTACTTCTATCATTGCATCCATATACTTATTACCAACAACTAGTTGTCCTTGGTAAGCTGCATAAGTTACACCCACAACATTAATTCCGCGTTTTCCAATTTCCTCTATGTTGTATGAAAAATCAATATGATTATTTCCAAATCCCTCTGTAGTTACTATAACTCCATCTAGCTTCATAGTATCTGTCATTGCACCTAATCTCTTAGATACAAATGCTTTTTCATCATTTACTTGAGGACTTCCTATAAATGCAACACCTACAATATCTAATTCTTCATCTGCTGCAAGTGATTCTAGTATTGGTTCTCTAAAATAATGTCTTGTATCTTCTTTTGATGCTGGTCCTATACAAGTAAGTGCATGTATTCCACCATCTCTTACTTCATTTACAGATAATACAACAGGCACGTTTCCAAGGTCAACGTTTTGTCTTCCTCCATGCACTCCTGCTGGTTCTGTAGGTAACATTACATTATCATGCATTGCTCCTTGTCCCATTATTTCTTTAACAAGAAGTACACGTGGTCTTCCATGTCTCTTTACTTGGTTAAATGTTTCTTCTTTTTCTGCTTCTGAAGCTGGAGTTTGTTTTAATACTTTTCTTATTTCTTGAATGATTACATCGCAAGCTTTATGTGCTGCATAAGGTCCTCTTCTTTCCATTCCTGTTTTATCTTGAATAATAGCATGAACTCTTACTATAATATCATCTGGATCTGGGCAACCTGGTTTCCCATATATTATTTTTTCATCAAGATATCCTTCGCAAGAACCAAATTCATGTACTTGTAATCCTGCTTCATCTACTCCTGTAAGCATAAATACCATGCCATTTAATATATGAGTAATTCCTTCGCCTAAGTTTCCTTCTACCTTTGTAGCTACTGGAATAACATCCATTATTGTATTAGAATACACATGTCTATTGTCAGGAGTAATTATATCCATTTCTAATTTTTTTACAAGAGGATCTGCCTTTAGTGCTTCTTTACAAAGTTCTTCTTTTATAGTTAACACACCATTTTTGAAAGAAGTTTCTTTACCAAGTTCTACTTTTTTAACAGCAAATTCTCTCTTTTTTAATGTACTAACGATTTCATCTTCTATTTTTTCAGTTATTCCCTCTGATGAACCTATATTGCCACCATTAAATGCTCCTACTGGGAACTCAAGATTTACACCATTCATTTGATCAACTGTTAAACGAACAATACCACCAGTGCATTGAGTTACCTTATTGGCAGATATGTTTTCCACTTTATCCCCTCCATTTTGAACTTTATTATTTTCCTCTTTTGCCTCTTCAACTATTCCCTCTAAGAGATCAGCTGTAAGAGGAGTAAGTCCATCAATATCTTTAAGTAATTTTGCTCCTATTACTTGTCCAATATTTAATACATTTGATGGTATCTCTACTAATCCAGAATCCTCTAGGTCTGGTAATATATTTGGATCTTCAAGTTCTCCTGGACCAATTATTGTTCCCTTTGTAGTACGGCAACAAACAATTGCTGGATCTTTTTTGTGTTGGTTAACTGTTTCATTTGTAATAGACATATACTTCCTCCTCCTGTTATACTACTATTTTTTCTTGATAAATCGAATTTTTATATTGAACAAAGCACAAAGCTTTGTGCAAAACTTAATTAAATATTTGTATTATTTTTATTTTAATCTACGAATTAATGGGTGATTTACAGTACGCATTACATGATCTGTAAGATGATAAACAGGCATCTTTAATTTAGGTGCAACACACATAACTGTATTAGTACAATCACTGCAATTACTTATTAAAACAACCTCTGCACCACTCTTTTTTAATTTAAGAATTTTCTCAGCTTGGCCTGGACAATTTCCAGGATTTTCACATTTCAAGCTTCCTTTAATCTCTACAGCTTGTTTACACTTCTCTACGCCTACTACATTGGCTCCCATATTAGTAGCTATTTCCCTTAATCTATTTTCATTACCTCCACAGGCACATACCAATAATCCTATATTTCTAGTTTCTTTTAAAAATGGCATAGTTACTATTATTCCACCACTTGTTTTTGTAATAGGTTCATCTATTTGAGCACTACGTCCTGTAAAAGGACCTCCAATAATTATTTCCCCATATTCACCATCTATACCACCTGCTGCTTCTATAAGTTCTCTTACAGTTGTGCCTATAGGTACATTCATGAATACTTGAGATTCTAATCCATTTTTTAATTCCCCTACTACAGTAATATTTTTACTTATAACTGGTTTTTTTAATTCTACTGCTTCAGCAATTTTAGCCAAAGTCTCTACATTAGAGACAACAGCATTAGCTTCCAATGGTAATTGACTTGGATCAAGTAATTTTCCAAGAACCTCTCTAATTATTGCTCTTTCCTCACCCATAGGATACATATCAGGTAGTTCCACTATTTCAATATTGCTATCTTTTATTACATTTTTAAGTGAAGAAATAGCTTTAACATTTTTAGATTTTATTGCAAAAATCCCTTTACTAGCATGTACTGCTTCCATAGCATAACATAGACCCTTATAAATAAGTTCTGGTTCATTAATAATTTGATTTATATTGTGAGCCAATAAAGGTTCACATTCTACAGCATTAGCAATAACTACTCCGCCATTTAAATCAACATCCATTTTAATATGAGTAGGAAATCCTGCTCCCCCCATTCCTACTATCCCAGCAGCCTGAATTAAATCCAATATATTATTGCTACTTTCCAAAGGTTTAAATTCATCTTTTTGTACTTCATCTGCTTCTATAATTATTTCATTTCCATCAATACTTTTAATTATTCCACTTACACTAGCATGTATATTGGCTCCCATGCCTTCTGGAATAGCTACTAAAGTGCCTTTCTCTACTCTATCCCCTTGCTTAACAACTGGCTTGTTAACTCTTCCTATATGTTGCTTTAATAAAATAGGATATAGTTTCTGCAAAATATACACCCCCTTGTTTTCATAAGTTAATTAAGTAATTTATATTTTATAATTAGCTATTAATATTTATAATTTAGTAATTTTTCTCTCAACATATGTTTGAGCAATAATTATGCCAATATGCATAATTATGTAGATTCCTGTATTTTCCTCAAATATATAATAAAAAATAAAATTAATATGTTAAAAATTCAACACATTTTTACCAATATATACATTACATTCTTTTTTGTACCAATTGATGTATAATGCTTAACAAAGTAAATATTATTTTCTGACACAGCTGTTAACTTTTTAAAAATTTTAACTATTCATAAAATCAGTTTATACCCTAGTTTTATTGCTATAAATATATATTATAAAGAACTTCTACTTTACGAATTTTTTAATTTTTTTATTATTCCACTAATTTTATATTGAAAATCCCATTCTAATAATTGTTATTTTTTTATCATTAATTATCTAAAATTAAAAAGAAAATGTTTGCAGAAAAAATTATTTAAATATAAAATGGTTAGTATAATATACTATAATTTATATTAGGAGATGAGAGTTTTGAATAACATTTTAAATATAATAAAAAATAGGACTTTAACTTATGAACAAAAGGTTTTATCTCTTGCTCGTGAATCTGAAAATTCATTAAATGTACTTAACCTTTCTCAAGATATTCAAAATTTAAGAGATGAAGGTATTATATGTGATTTAAATGAAGGTGATGCACCTTATAGACCTAGATATATTTGTCCTGATTACGAAAAGTTTATGAAACAAGGTAGTGAGTTTCTTAAATTAGATCCCCCAAAAGATATTTGGGAAGCTACAAATAATTTACTTATATTATATAAACATGTTCCTTCTATAACCTCTATGCCTGTTTATATAGGAAATATTGATACTCTTTTGAATCCTTTTATAGAGGATGAACTAGAAGCTTATAAAGCAATAAAATTATTTTTACTCCATATAGATAGAACTATAACAGATTCTTTTTGTCATGCTAATATAGGCCCTAAAGAAACTAAGGCTGGAAGGCTTATATTAAAAGCTCAAAGAGAACTTCAAACTGCTATACCAAACATAACTTTAAAATATGGAAAAGAAACTTCAAAAGAATTTGCTATTGACTCTATAAATACAGCTCTAGTTACAGCTAAACCTAGTTTTGCAAATCATGAAATCTTTTCAAAAGACTTTCCTCACAATAATTATGGTATAGCTAGCTGCTATAATGGCTTATATATAGGTGGTGGTAGCTTTACTCTTGTAAGACTTAACCTTTATGCTACTGCTAAAAAATCTAAATCTACAGAAGATTTCTTAGATAATATTTTACCTGATGTTATGACAAAAATGAGTAATTATATAGATAAAAGAATAAATTTTATAGTGAATGAAAGTAACTTTTTCGAAAGTAGCTTTTTAGTAAGAGAAAAATTAATACACAAGGATAGATTTACAGCTATGTTTGGTATGTTTGGATTAGCTGAATGTGTTAACTATTTATTAAAAGCTAATGAACTAAAAGATAGATTTGGTCATAGCGAAAAAGCTAATGAACTAGGTATAAAAATAATAGATAAAATGTATACCATAGTAAACAGCAATGTAAATGAGTATTGTTCAGCTACAGATGGTCACTTTTTACTACATGCACAAGTAGGTATAGAAACAGATAAAGGAACAAGCCCAGGCTGCAGAATACCTATTGGTGAAGAACCTGATTTGCCTACTCATTTACTTCAAAGTGCTAAATTCCATAAGTACTTTCCATCTGGTATAGGTGATATCTTCCCATTTGAAGTTACTGCAAAGAAAAATCCTGAATCCATATTAGATATAATAAATGGGGCTTTTAAAGAAGGAATGAGATATTTCTCTCTTTACTCTTCAGATAGCGATGTAATAAGAATAACAGGGTATCTTGTTAAATTATCTGATATTAAAAAATTAGATAAAGGTGAGCAAGTTCTTAAAGACACAGTAGCTTTAGGTTTAGGTGCGGTTAAAAATTCTAGAATACTAGAAAGAAAGGTAAGAGATGATGCTTAGAGGATTAGTTAACAAAATAATACCTTTTAGTTCTGTAGATGGTCCTGGAAACAGGACCACTATATTTTTTCAGGGATGTAATTTTGATTGTAAATATTGCCATAATCCTGAAACTATAAATACCTGTAAAGCTTGTGGAACCTGTGCCTTTGTATGCCCTTATGGCGCTGTAGAATTTTTAGGTGATTCTGTAAAATGGGATGAAAGTAAGTGTAAAAACTGTGGCCTCTGCCTAGAAAAATGTAAAAATAATTGTGGACCTAGAAACAAATATATGAGTGTTGGTGAAATTATAAAAGAAATATTAAAAACAAAACCTTTTATATCCGGTATCACTGTGTCTGGGGGAGAATGTACTCTCCAAAAAGATTTTTTAATAGACCTATTCGAAAAAATTAAACTTTTAGGTCTTACTGTTTTTGTAGATACTAATGGCTCTCTAGATTTTTCTAAAAATCCTAAACTTACAGAATTAATGGATATGGCTATGGTTGATGTAAAATCCTTTGACAATGAAGATCATAAAATGCTCACAAAAAGAAATAATGATATAGTACTTAAAAATGTTAGATATTTAGCTAACATAAATAAACTGTACGAAATAAGAACTGTTATAGTTCCAGATCTTTTAGATAATGAAAATAACGTATTTGAACTAAGCAAAATTATAGCTTCTTTGAATCCTAATATAAGATATAAGCTTATAAAATATAGACCTATGGGAGTTAGAAAAGAAAAAATAGATTCAAAGACCCCAACAGATGAATACATGGAAAATCTTAAAAACATAGCATTAAAAAATGGTTGTAAAGATATAATAATATTATAAATTTACATAGCATAAATTTATTGACAAACATTCTTTGCTAAAGTAGAATTAAATCAAATTTAGTTCAAATAATTAGAGAGGTTTTTTGCTTCTTTAATTATTTGTTCTCTAAAAGATACGTCACCTAACAGTGAAGATTAATCTAATCTGAAAGGAAAGTTATATAGTTTAAATTAAGGTATTTTATACCTTTTATTTGGATACTTTAGCTTTCCCTTTGGGAAAGTTTTTTATTTTACAAAATAAACTTTTACACTTAATAATTTCTTTTATTACTAAACATTTATCATCAAATTTATTGTTTAAGTTATGTTAAGTAATTATGAAAAACTCCAAAAATCATATAATTGTTTAGGCGAAATCAATGTTCATATAACTTAACAGATCTATTATTTATGATAGGAGGTACATTATGAAAAAAATTGCTGTTATTAGTGCTATCTTAGAAGATCCAAAAAACTGCCAACAAAAATTTAATGAAATAATTGCTGACTTCAAAGGCATTGTAAAAGGAAGAATGGGTATCCCCTTTGAAGAGGAGGGTGTATCTGTAATCTCTATTACTGTAACTGGAACTCTAGATGAAATTAATAGCCTTACAGGCAAATTAGGTAATCTAGAAAATGTATATGTAAAAACATCTATATCAAAGAAAGAAATATAACTATGAAAAAAATTATTGATGAACTATATGAAAAAAACAATACCTCAAATGATAAACTTTTATATTTACTTAACAATATTGATGAAGAAAATAAAAAATATCTAATATATAAAGCTCATGAAACTAGTTTAAAGTACTATAATAACAAAGTTTATTTAAGAGGATTAATAGAATTTACAAACTATTGTAAAAATGGTTGTTTATACTGCGGTATATCTTGTCAAAATAATAATGCTGAAAGATATAGACTATCTAAAGAAGAAATACTTAACTGTTGCAGCAAAGGCTACTCTTTAGGCTATAGAACTTTTGTACTCCAAGGCGGAGAAGATCCTTATTATACAGATGATAAAATTATTGACATTATAAAATCTATAAAAAAATTATTTCCAGACTGTGCTATAACATTATCTATTGGTGAAAAAAGTTACGAAACATATAAAAAATTTTATGAAGCAGGGGCAGATAGATATTTACTACGACATGAAACTGCTTCTAAAAACTTATACAAAAACCTTCATCCTGATATGAATTTTGAAAATAGGCGTTTATGTTTAAAAAACTTAAAAAAAATAGGATATCAGGTTGGTGCTGGATTCATGATAGGATTACCCAATCAAACAAATGAAGATTACGTAAATGATCTAATATTTTTAAAAGAATTAAAACCTCATATGGTTGGTATAGGTCCTTTTATTCCTCATAAAGATACTGTACTTAAAAATCAATCTGCTGGTACATTAGAAGACACTACTACATTACTAGCTCTTATAAGGTTACTTTTACCTGAGGTTTTATTACCAGCAACTACAGCTCTGGGAACAATAAATCCTATTGGCCGTGAATCAGGCTTAAAGGCTGGAGCTAATGTGGTTATGCCAAATCTTTCTCCTACTAACGTTAGAAATAAATATATGCTATATGATAATAAAATTTGTACTGGTGATGAAGCTGCAGAATGCAGGAAATGTATAGAAAATAGAATTAATAATGCTGGTTTTTCTCTAGATTTAACTAGAGGAGATAATATTTTATGGAGGCGAATATAAATGTTTATAAATCATGATTATATAGAAAATTTATTAAAAGAAGCTGAAAATGCTACAAATGAAGATATAGAAAAGGTTTTAGATAAAGCCTGTAGTAGGGAGAAGTTGTCTCACAAAGATATAGCTGTACTTCTCCAAATAAAAGACAAAAAATTATTATCTAGAATGTTTAAAATTGCTGGAGATATAAAGAAATCTATATACGGCAATAGAATTGTTTTATTTGCTCCTTTATATATTAGTGACTATTGCGTTAATAATTGTGTATATTGTGGTTATAAAAGCTGCAATGGCTTTGAAAGAAGAAAGTTAACCCAAGAAGAAATTAGAACTGAAGTTAAAATTCTCGAAAAAATGGGACATAAAAGATTAGCTTTAGAAGCTGGGGAAGATCCTGTAAACTGCGATATAAATTATATACTAGAAAGTATAAAAACTATATATGATACTCAAAATGAAAATGGAAATATAAGAAGAATAAACGTTAATATTGCAGCTACTACTGTTGAAAATTATAAAAAATTAAAAGCTGCTAATATAGGAACTTATATATTATTTCAAGAAACTTATCATAAACCTACTTATGAAAAAATGCATCCTAATTGTTTAAAAGATAGCTATGAATATCATTTAACTGCATTTGATAGAGCAATGGAAGGTGGCATAGATGATGTAGGTGCTGGAGTTCTTCTTGGTTTATCGGATTATAAATTTGAAGTTTTAGGTTTAATGTTTCACAATGAACACTTAGAAGAAAAATATGGCGTTGGATTCCATACTATATCAGTTCCTAGATTAAGAGCAGCTGGTGGAGTAACTCTTGAAAAATTTCCTCATTTAGTAGATGATGAAACTTTTAAACAAATCGTAGCTATATTAAGAATTGCTGTACCTTTCACTGGTATGATATTATCCACAAGGGAAAGTGCAGAGATGAGAAGAGAAGCTATTGAATATGGTATATCTCAAGTAAGTGCTGGTTCTTGTACAGGAGTTGGTGGATACAAAGAACGTGAAGAAGGAAAACATGATGTTGATCAATTTATAATCGCAGATAATAGAAATCATCTAGATATTATAAAAGAATTAATTGAAGATGGTCATATTCCAAGTTATTGTACAGGTTGTTATAGAAAAGGTAGAACTGGTGATAGATTTATGAGTCTTGCTAAATCTGGTAATATTCAGTATGTATGTCAACCTAATGCTATAATGACTTTAATGGAATTTCTATTAGATTATGGTGATGATGAATTAAAAGAAAAAGGCGAAAAATTAATAAAAGAAGAAATAACTAAAATAAAAAGAGATGATATTAAAAAGACAGTTATTAAAAATATAGAAAGAATAAGAAATGGTGAAAGAGACCTATTTTTTTAGGAGGATTTATGAATACTACACCTAATGCCAATAGAATTCATATAACTTTTATAGGTAAAACTAATTCTGGAAAGTCTTCTTTAATGAATGCAATAATAGGCCAAGATATATCTATTGTATCACCTATAGAAGGAACTACTACTGATCCTGTAAGTAAAGCTATGGAATTTATACCTTTGGGGCCAGTTCTATTTACAGATACGGCTGGATTAGAGGATAACACTAAACTTGGGAAAATAAGAATTGAAAAAACTTTAAATACTCTTTTAAGAACAGATTTCGCTGTATATGTTATGTCTGCTGAGGATATTGATATAAATTTATATGAAAAAACTATAAATAAATTTAAGAAGCAAAATATTTCTTATATAACAGTTATAAACAAAATGGATATTATAGAAAAAAATAAAATAGATAATATAAAAAATATAATAGAAGATCCTATATTTGTTTCATCAAATGATATTAATAGTATCCTTAATTTAAAAGATTTAATAATAAAGAATTTAAGCAAAACTAAAGAAGATCATACCATTATAGGTAATCTACTACCATACAATAGCAAAGTAATCATGGTAATACCCATAGATTCTGAAGCTCCAAAGGGTAGATTAATATTGCCACAAGTACAATTAATAAGAGATTGTTTAGATCATGGTATAAAAAGTTATGTAGTTAGAGATACAGAATTGAAATCTGCATTAGATGATTTAAAAAATGTAGATCTAGTCATAACAGATTCTCAAGCCTTTAAAAAGGTAAACAATATTGTTCGCAAAAATATAAAACTCACAAGTTTTTCTATATTACTTGCTAATTATAAAGGTAATTTAAAAACTTTTGTAGAAGGAACTAAAGCTATAAACAGCTTAAATGAAAATTCTAAAATACTTATATCTGAAAGTTGTACACATAATTTTTCTCATGAAGATATCGGTAGAGTTAAAATACCCAACATGATTAATTCACATGTGGATAAAAAATTAAATTATGAATTTAAAATGGGTGAAAGTTTTCCACAAGATGTGGATAAATATGATCTTATAATTCATTGCGGTGCTTGCATGGTAAATAAAAAATCTATGGATTCAAAGCTTAAATTATGTATAGAAAAAAATGTGCCTATAACTAACTATGGCATATTAATCTCTTATTTAACTGGTATTTTAGATAGAAGTATAGAAGTGTTTAATATTAAATAAAATATAGGTTTTCAACTAATTTTAAATTAATATATTATTATATTAAAATAAATTTAATGTAAAAAATACACTTAACAATCGAAATAATACGTTTGTTAAGTGTATTTTTATATTTACAATATTAAATTTAAATGTATTTTATCCTTAATTCTTTTTACTTAAATTTTGTATATAGTTTTTAAATAAAGTCTATTAAACAATTTTTAACTATAAATACTTATAATTAACTCTAAATAATAAATTAACTTATATTTAGTATGTTATGAGATTTTAAACAAAAATATATATATCTTTTATTGGTATAATAATATTATCAGACATTAAAAAGGAGATGAGACATTGCTTATAGTAAGTATAATTATAACATTAATTTTAACTGGAATAGCTGGATATATTGGCAAACTAAAAGTAAAAACGGCTAAAGACTTCATAAATGCAGACAATAAACTAGGCATATTAGGAGTAACCAGCATGCTTATGGGCTCTATAATAGGAGGTGCTTCAACAGTAGGTACTGCACAAATGGCTTATAAACATGGTATATCTGCTATATGGTTTATATTAGGAGTATGTATTGCTAGTATTTTATTGGGGCTTTTATATTCTAGCCAAGTTGGCAAAGCTAACATGACTACCCTGCCTCAAATTATAGGAAATACTTATGGTATAAAAGCAAGAACTAGCTCTAGCTTGTTACTTTCTTTAGGTATGTTTATTCATATAAGTGGTCAAGTGTTGGCTTGCACACCCCTTTTTACATCTATATTTAACCTAGATGTAAAAATAACTTCTATAATAGTAATCTTTTTGTTAGTTTGTTATATAGTATTCGGAGGTTTTTGGGGTAGCACTATGGTAGGTGCTGTTAAAACTGTACTTTTATATGGTACAAGTATAATATGTGGAATTATATTAATCTTTTCATTAAACGGCACTGCAGAAATTTTAAATCATTTTCCTAAAAATCCTTGGTTTAATATATTTAGCGACGGTATTTTTGAAGATTTAGCTTCAGGATTTTCTACAGTACTTGGAATACTTTCTACCCAAACCTACTTTCAGTCTATTATGGCTGGTAAAAGTCCTAAAACTTCTAAAATAAGTTCATTTTTAGTAGCCTTTTTAATATTTCCAGTAGGTATTGTATGTACACTTATAGGAATGTATATGAGAATTCACTTCCCAAACATAAATCCTAATGAAGCTTTTCCTCTATTTTTAATTAATTATCTTCACCCAGCTTTAGGGGGTGTATCTATAGCTACAGTTCTTATATCTTCTATAGCTACTGGTGCTGGATTGGCCTTAGGCATAGCTACAATGATGGTAAAAGATATAATACCAACTTTATCTAATAAAAAATTAGAAGATAAAAGAGAAATTTTATATTTAAGAATATGTATTTTAATAATAGGTATTTTAACATTAGTAATAGTTACAAATAATACTGACTCCATGATATTAAATTGGGGATTTTTATCTATGATATTTAGAGCTACCCCTATATTTGTACCAGTATTATGTGCATTATTCTTTAAAAATAAGATTAATAAAAAAGCGGGATTCCATTGTGTATTAGCTGGACCTCTATCAAGTATCCTTTGGATAATTATTGGATTTAGCGGAATAACTTCTATATATATAGGTATTACTATGAATATACTTGCTATGACTTATGCAAGTAAAAGATTTAATTCTGTTAAAAGAATATAAATTTTCTTTTACCCTGTATTAAAAAACCTCTTTTGATTAAAGATAATACTATATTAATTAAAGGAGGTTTAGTATGGCTAAAAAAGGAATGAAGAGACCCTCTCCAGATGAAAATAATAAGGGTCAAACAAAAAAAAGAAAGAATACTCCACCTTCTGTACCAGAAGTCAAATAATTTTTAGGGGCTACCTCACAATGCATACAGAATGCAATATGAGAAGCCCCTTCTCTGTTTTATAATCAAATTTTATTTATAAACTCAATTATTTATAATACATTAGAAATTATCTTAAAATATTTTTGCATAATGCTTTATTTTGAAACCTTCTCTTTATTTTATTATATATTAATGCTAATATATTGTAGAATATACCACTTATTTTGGCATATTTTAAATTAATACTAATCCTAGGAGAATTTCTATGAAAAAAATATTAAACATGTTGGCTCAAAGACCTGATAAAACTGGAAGTGGTATGTATCTTCAAGCCCTTATCAAGGAAGCTGACAAAAATGGATATAAGCAAGCCGTAATAGCTGGTATATCCTCAAAAGATACAAATGTAACTTTTTCTTCAAAAAATCCTATTGAATTTTTTCCTGTAATATTTGAAACCCCTGATTTACCCTTTCATATTGTTGGTATGAGTGATGTAATGCCTTACGAAAGTGAAAAATATAAAAATTTATCTATAGATATGCTAAAAAAATGGAAAACTTCCTTCACATCTGCTATAAAAAAAGCTGTTAATAAATTTAATCCAGATATAATAATATGTCATCATTTATGGATTCTAACTGCTCTCGTAAAGGAATTATATCCAAATAAAAAAATTATAGCCTTTTGCCACGGAACAGATTTAAGACAATTACATTCTTTTAAAAATATTTCTAAGCCTATTTCTAAAGAAATATTAAATTATGTAATAAATAATTGCAAAAAATTAGAGACTATAATAGTATCTCATAAAGATGAAAAGCAGCTAGTTATAAAGTCATATAAAATGGATAAAAATAAAATATTTATTGCTGGCACAGGCTTCAATCCAGATATCTTTTATATGAATGAAAATAAAAATATCTCAAATAAAATTAAAATAGTTTATGCTGGTAAACTAAGCTACTCTAAGGGAGTACCTTTTTTAATTAATTCAATCAACCTAATAAAAAAATATTTAAATAATATAGAACTTTATTTAGCTGGTTCTGGAGCTGGTGAGGAAACTACAAGCATAATCAATTTATGTACAAGTAACTCTTGCAATTACACTATAAATGTTTTAGGAGCTCTTTCTCAAAAAAAACTATCTAGCTTATTTAGAGAATGTGATATACTAGTACTTCCTTCTTTATATGAAGGATTACCTTTAGTTTTAATGGAAGCTATGGCTTGTGGGCTAAAAATAGTCTGTACAAATTTACCTGGTATAAATGAATGGATGGGTAAAATAATTAATAATAGTGGAATTATAGAATATGTTCCTATGCCTAAGTTAAAAAATATAGATACTATAATTGAATCGGAAATCCCAAGTTTTCAACATAATATAGCTTTAGCTATAGAAAAACAAATTAAAAATAATCTACTTATAAATAATAATCTTAAAAAAGCTATAGAAAATAAGTCATGGACAAAGGCATTCTTAGATATAGAAAGGCTATTTTAAAATTTCCATAAAATACCTATTCATTACAATTAATTTGATATAATTAATCAAATTTTATAATTAGAAAAATTTCAAATTTCCATATAACATATGGTGTTAAAAAAATATATTAATAAATAAAAAGAGATAATATTAAATTTTTAATATTATCTCTTTTTATTTATATTTAATTACAATACACTATACAATCTTATATATACTATTGTCTAAATTATTGACTACTTTATTATATATATCTACATGTTTATATAATCCATTATCATACATAGCTGGACAAACATTATTTCCTTTTATGGCCTGTATTAAATCTTTTTCATCTCTTATTCCATTTGGAAATACAGTAGCATACTTACCCACATTTTCTATAACATGTGCATCACTAGATCCTATACATGGAAGATTTAACTCTGTAGCTAAAGAATATGCTAATAAATTTTGATGAGGCTCTGTGCTACCATTAAAGGCTTCTACTCCAGATAACCCTAACATCTTTGCCTGTCTTATATAATCACCCATACCTCTATTATTATTTCTATAAGGGTGAGCACTAATAGCTACTCCATTATTCTCATATACTATTTTTAATAAATCTTTAGCGTGCATTTTATTTTTAGGTATCTCCTTTAATCCAAATACCAGTATATCACCTTCATATGTAAGTATTTCAGCACCAACAAGTATTAAAAATCCTGTAGCTTTTGAATAAGCATGTGCTTCATCCATAATATCACTACTTTCATGATCTGTAATACAAACTCCATCTAACCCTATTTCTTTTGCTCTTTTCACTATTTCTTCTAAAGATATTTCGCTATCTAATGAATATTTACTTTCATGTATATGAGTATCTATTATCATAAAATCCTCCAAGATATAATTTATCACTATTATATGATAGTATCATTTTTTTAGAATCATTTGTTGATTTATTAAATAAAATTATAGTCATAATCTATACTATAAATATTTATTATTATTTTTTCACAATACAATTAATCTATAAAATTAAAAATATTTAGTAATTTTATAAAAAAAAATCATGTAACCGATTGCACCTTCTTTTAAATTTCAATGATTTTAGATAAAATATATATATGACTTTTTTATGTTTTTTAATACTTTTAAAAAATTAGGGAAAGGCGGCCTTTTTATATGAATTTAAAAAAGTTATTTGAACTTCAAAAAACTCTAGATGAACATATAACAAAAAATCATTCTCTAGAAGGTAAATCCCTATTAAGTGAAAAAATTTTAGCTCTACAGGTGGAACTAGCTGAACTAGCTAATGAAACTAGATGTTTTAAATATTGGAGTATTCAATCACCTTCAAATAAATCTACTATACTTGAAGAATATGTAGATTGCCTTCATTTTATTTTAACATTAGGATTAGAGCAAAACTTTAAGGATTTAACTCTACAACCCAAAAACTTAGATTACAGTTTAACTGAGCAACTTTTAAATCTTTATATAGATATAAATGATTTTATAATCTGTTCTTCTAAAGATCACTATATTACTTTATTTGAAGATTTTTTAGACTTAGGAATTAATTTGGGATTCTCAGAAAAAGATGTAGAAGAAGCTTATTTAAAAAAGAATAACATAAATCATGATAGGCAAAATAATGGTTATTAAAGAATTTAAATGGATAATAAGTAAAACTCAACTTGTTATCCATTTTTTTATGTAATAATCTCTTATATTATAGGAAATCCTAATGAAATAAAGGAGGTTTTTACATGATGGGAATAATATATTCAATAATATCTGGTCTAGCTATGACTTTACAGGGAGTATTTAATACTCGTTTAGGTGATAAAATAGGTATGTGGGAAACTAACACACTTGTCCAAGGTACTGGATTTATAATAACTATTATAATTTGGATGCTAGCTGGTGACGGTAATTTTAAAGCTATAAAAAATGTTAATAAATTATATCTATTAGGTGGATTTTTAGGAGTCATTATTATTTATACAGTAATGAAAGGGATTGGAGCTTTAGGGCCTACTTATGCCATAGGTATAATATTAGTATCTCAACTTACTTCTGCAGCACTAGTGGATGCTTTTGGATTTTTTGATTCACAAACTATAAAGTTTGGCCCTAATAAACTCATAGGAGTTATAGTAATGTTAATTGGTATAATAATATTTAAATATAAGAGTTAATATTATATTCATTATAAGAAATTCTTATAATTGATATAACTTATATAAATAACATCTATTCAATTGCTTATCTCCTTTAAATAGAATAGACAATCTATAACAATGTTTTATTTACTTTTACTTTAATATTACAAATTGTTATAATAGATATAATATTAAACAAATCAAGGAGGTAACTAAATGGATTTTAAACAAATAGAAGCTTTTATAAGTGTAGCTAAATATAAAAGTTTTTCTAAAGCAGCCAATTCAGTATTCTTATCACAACCTGCTATAAGTTCTCATATAGCTACTTTGGAAAAAGAACTTAGCGTACAACTTTTCGATAGAACTTCTAAAGAAGTTTTATTAACTCCTGCTGGAAATTCCTTCTTAAAATATGCATTGGAAATTTTAAGCGCTAGAGATAATGCTATATGTTGCTTATCTAATTTTAATAATACTGTGTGTGGAAAATTAACTTTAACTGCTAGTAGTACACCTTGTAACACAATAATACCTCAATTAGTTAAAGACTTTGAAAATAAATTTCCAGATGTGTCTTTTAACATATTAGAGCAAAGCTCTGGAGAAGTAATAGAAAACTTATTGAGTTTTAACTCAGAAATTGGTATTATTGGTGATCTAATAGGAGATGATAAAATCAAAACTTATAAGCTAATAGAAGATAATTTAGTTTTAATATCTAATCCTAGTTTAAATATTCCAGACGAAATAAATGCGGAATCCATATTAAAATACGAATTTGTGCTTAGGAAAAAATCTTCTGCTACAAGAAAAACTTTTGAAAATAATTTAAAAAAGTCTGGTATTGATCCCTCATCTCTAGAAGTCTGTTGTGAAGTAAACAATTTAGATACAATTTTTCAATTTGTAAAAACCGGTGTAGGTGTATCTGTTATTTCTGAAAAGGTTTATAATGGGTATTTAGGATTGAGTTCCATAAAAAAAAGTAAAATAACAAACCTAAATTTAAAAAGGAATTTATACTTAGCTATATGTTCCAAAAGAACTCTTACTCCCACAGCTAAAGCATTTTTCGATTTTTGTTTAGATTACTTTGATATACATAAAAATAATTAATATTCATAAATATAATTTAATATAGGAACAATTATACACTAGTCATAATATAATATATATGTAAGCATTTTTATAGGAGTTTTTATGTTTTCTTTTAAAAATAAAATTGAGGAGACTTTAAAAATAGCAATTAAAAATAATTACTATAAAAACTATAGAGTTCTTATTATTTGTACAAACCTTCAAAAAGACATAGAGAAAAAAGTTAAATTACACAAAGGTAAAGTACTAAAGTCCATATCTTTATGTAATTGTGTTTGTGCTTACGTATCCTCTAGGGCTATTGAACGACTTTTAGAATATCCTCAAGTAATATATATATGTTTAGATCCTTATGCTTATTTATGTGGAAATAGTGTATGTGCTTCTAATAATGTAACTATATCTGAAAGGTATTCTCTTACAGGCCAAAATATTGGAATTGGTGTTGTAGATACAGGTGTTTACCCTCATACAGATTTAATTAATCCTACTAATAGAATAAAAAGCTTTTTAGACTTAATAAATAATTATAATTATCCCTATGATGATAACGGACATGGTACCTTTGTATCTGGTATTATAGCTGGAAATGGCTCTTTGTCTGATGGTCTCTATAAGGGTATTGCTCCTAAAAGTCATTTATGTGTAGTAAAAGCTTTTAATAAATTAGGTAAGGGATTTGTATCTGATATATTGTTTGGAATAGAGAACCTAATAAATATAAGAGAAGAATTTAATATAAAAATTATTTGTCTTCCATTTGAAGTTCCCTATATTAATTATAAAGTACTAGATTTATTCTCTAAAATTTTTAACATAGCCTTAAATAATAACATAATAATCATTGTACCTTCTGGTAACAATGGCAATGTTGAAGGTTCTATACAAGGCATAGCAACTTTAAAATCTTGTATAACTGTAGGTGGAATAGATACTACATCCTTAGAAAAAAAACCTTATGTTTATTCCTCTTCTGGACCTTTTTCAAATATAGAAAAACCTGATTTAGCTGCTGCAGCTGTTAATATATGTTCTTTAAATTCTAATACAAATTATATATCTGAAAAAAGAGGTAGCAAAATATATCCAAAGCCTCTTGATGGAGCTTACAATAATTTTACTGGTACTTCTTGTGCTGCAGCATATATAAGTGGAGTTTGCAGTTTATTATTTGAAAATAATCAAGAACTTCTATTTAAGGATATACTATCTTTAATGAAAGTATCCTGTTCCCTTTTACCTTTTTCTAAATGGATTCAAGGCTCTGGAGTTATCGATATAAATAAACTTTTACCTTAAAATGCATAAAAAAGAGCTTGAGCTCTTTTTTATGCATTTTCTAATGCGAATTTTATAAAAGTCTTTAATAATTTAGGCAAGAATTTATCTTTATGATATATAAGTATAAGATTTCTCTTTATTTCAAATTCTTTTAATTTCGTTTGTGATAATGTATTATTATTTATTTCATTTTTAATGCATCTTTTAGATATACATGATATCCCTAGACCTGCTTCAACAGCCTTCTTAATAGCTTCTGTATTTCCTAATTCAAAGGCTATATTATAATTTACATTATTAGCTGTCATATAGCTTTCAAAAACTTCTCTTGTACCGCTTCCCATTTCTCTCATTATTATCTTTTCTTTATGTATTTCATCTATACTTATATTATCTTTATTACTCCATTGATGTTCTGGACTAGTTATAAAGACTAATTCATCATTACAAAAATTTTCTTTTATAATTTCTTCATTATACACAGGGCCCTCTACAAATGCAAAGTCAATGCTATTATCTAATATCATATCACTTATCAACTTAGTATTCTCTATTGCTATAGATATATCTATACCTTTATACTCTTTTGAGAATTTTCCTATTATGTCTGGCAAAATATATATACCTATAGTTGTACTAGCTCCTATTTTAAGCTTTCCTGTTTTTAAACTATTAATATCCTTAAGGCTTCTTATAGAATCATCGTACATATTTAAAATTCTTCTTACATAATTTAAAAAAATATCTCCCTCATTTGTTAAATACAATCTTCTATTTATCCTATCAAATAATTTAACACCTAATTCATTCTCTAACTCTAATATAGTTTGACTAACTGCTGGCTGACTTATATACAACTTTTCTGCTACTTCTGTCATATTAAGCTTTTCTGCTACTTCATAAAATATTCTAAGCTTTCTTTCATTCATAAAATCACCTTAATTTATACCTTTAATTTTAGTAACCCTTACTCATATTAACAATGCTTTTTAATTCTATGCCTTCTTTATAATTTTTTAAATTTTCATATATCACATTAAATCTTCTAATATTTCTTTTTTCTGAAATCCATGAATTATGAGGAGTTATTATAATATTTTCTAAATCCCAAATGGGGTTATCTTCAACCAAAGGTTCATCTTCAAACACATCTAATGCTGCTCCTTTTATTCTTCCTAGCTTTAAATTTTCTATAAGCTTTTTTTCATCTACAATATTTCCTCTTGATATATTTATAAATAATGCTTCATCCTTCATACTATTTAATATATTTTTATTCACTAAATTTTCTGTTGCTTTAGTATAAGGTATACTTACTACTACTACATCACATTTTGAAACCATTTCTTTTATATTATCCCTAGAATAGCATTTATCAAAAAACTCTACATCTTTTCCTTTTGTGTTAACTCCTAATATATTAACATCAAAGGCTGAAAATCTCTTAGCAGCTTCTTTTGCAATACTTCCAGTTCCTATAAATCCTATGGTTTTCCCATATAACTCTAATAAGCTAGTATCTAATTTCCAAATCTTATTTTCTTGTTTTCTATAAAAATTTTTACTATTTTTTAAAAGTTCCAATGTTTTTAAAACAATCCATTCAGCTATTGGTATAGAATAGCCTCCATTATTATTAGTTACTATAATATTATTTTTTAAAACAACTTCATTAGGCACTTGATCTACACCTGTGCTTGAAAGCTGTATCCATTTTAAATTCTTCATAAGGGATATGTCTAATGTATTGAAAGGATTATAACAAACCAAAACTTCTATATCTTTAAATTGATTTTTATATTGTATTTCTTTTTCATTTATAATAATTATATCATAACCTAAACTTTCTATTTTTTTCATATTTTCTTTACCATAGTTATAAGTAAACAATGCTTTTACGTTCATTACTATCCTTCTCCTTTTTTAATTTAAAAATTTAAAGTTAATTTTGATTTTATCATTAAAATATTGAAAATTCAATTAAATGAATATTGATATTTTACTTATATAATCTAATATTATATACATTTCTTCAATATAAATATTATGTAAATTTAAAAAAGAGTAAATTTTAAAAAATAAGCAATTATTATATATTTTTTCTTTTTAGCTTTGTCTTAAATACAATTTTAAAAAGAGTATTTAGTGTTTATTCACTAAATACTCCCATATTTCTAAACTTATCATATCTTTTATCTAAAATTATATCCAAAGGATATTTTCTTAATATTTCTATTTCATTTATAATATTTTCTTTTAAAATTTCTGCCATTTTATTTAGATTTTTGTGTGCTCCACCTGATGGTTCTTTTAAAATTTTATCTATTACATTAAATTCTTTTAAATCTTCTGCTGTAATTTTCATTACTTCTGCTGCTTCTTTTGCTTTTGATGCATCCTTCCATAATATACTTGCAAAACCTTCTGGTGATAGTATAGAATATACGGAATTCTCTAGCATCATTACTCTATCTGCTACTCCCAAAGCTAAAGCTCCACCACTTCCACCTTCTCCTATAACTATAGATAAGGTTATAGTCTTTAATCTTGACATCTCTAATAAATTCCTTGCTATAGCTTCTCCTTGTCCTCTTTCTTCTGCATCTATGCCGCAAAAAGCTCCTGGTGTATCTATAAAACATATAATCGGTCTTTTAAACTTTTCCGCTTGCTTCATTATTCTTAAAGCTTTTCTATACCCTTCTGGTTTTGGCATACCGAAATTTCTTTTTATATTATCTTTTGTATTTTTACCTTTTTGCTGAGCTACTATAGTTACACTTTTATTGTTTAATAATCCTATACCACATACTATAGATTGGTCGTCGCTAAAAGATCTATCTCCATGCAACTCTATAAAGTCATCAAATATAATATTTATATAATCTAAAGCTGTAGGCCTTTCTTTTAATCTTGCCAAAGTTACTCTTTGCCAAGCATTTTTAGAAGGATATTTTTTTACATTATAAATCAAATTTTTATCTTCCATATTTATATCTCCAATCTAAATTAAGAAATAATATTAATGTATACTTTTAAAAAGAATTTTTGTGCATATTAATAAGCTTTGCTAAAACTTTTCTTAAGTCAGATCTTGGAACTATTTTATCAATAAAACCATGTTCTAATAAAAATTCAGACCTTTGGAAATCTTCTGGTAATTTTTCATTTATAGTTTGTTCTATTACTCTCTTACCAGCAAATCCTATTAATGCATCTGGTTCTGCAAGTATTATATCTCCGAGCATAGCAAAGCTAGCTGTAACTCCTCCTGTAGTCGGATCTGTTAATACACATATATATAATAGTCCCTCTTCATCTAATTTAGCCAATGCAGCACTTACTTTAGCCATCTGCATCAGAGATAATATGCCTTCCTGCATTCTTGCTCCACCAGATACAGTAAATATTATAACTGGTAATTTTAGTTTTATAGCTCTTTCTATAGCTCTAGTTATTTTCTCACCTACAACAGATCCCATACTTCCCATCATGAATTTACTGTCCATTATGCATACTACAACTTCTATATCAGCTATTTTACCTTTTCCTGTAGTAACAGCTTCACTTAAATTTGTTTTTTCCTTCATATGTTCTATCTTTTTATCATAATCTTTAAAATCTAATGGATTCTCTGTTTTAACTTTATAATCCCATTCTCTAAATGTATCATTATCAAATAGATATTTTATTCTTTCTTTAGCACCTATTCTAAAATGTTTTCCACATAAATTACATACCATATAATTTTTTTCTAAATCATTTTGATACAATATTTCTCCACATTTATTACATTTAACCCAC
Organism: Clostridium sporogenes; assembly: GCA_019933195.1. Classification (NCBI taxonomy): domain Bacteria; kingdom Bacillati; phylum Bacillota; class Clostridia; order Eubacteriales; family Clostridiaceae; genus Clostridium; species Clostridium sporogenes. The sequence goes on along the minus strand of CP082942.1, from coordinate 2,265,249 downwards.
ATCCCATCTGGAATGCTAGGAGTATTTTCTTTCTTATAATTTTCCATATTTTTTTGACTTACAGTTATATATTTTGTTTTTCTAAATAAATTTTTTAACATACACTTCCCCCTGACTATACTAATTGTCAGTTAGCATTTTTTCTATATATTTCGTGGTGTATTCTCCCTTTATAAAATTTTCATCTTCTAATATAATAAATTGAAAATCTATATTGGTATTTACACCTTCTATAATAAATTCACCTAATGCTCTTTTCATAATTTGTATGGCTTCTTCTCTGTCTCTTCCATAAGCTATAAGTTTACCTATCATAGAGTCATAATATGGAGGTATGGTATATCCTGAATATACTGAACTATCTAATCTTACACCTAACCCTCCTGGAGTGTATAAATTTTCTACTTTTCCTGGACATGGTCTAAATCCATTTTTATAATCTTCTGCATTTATTCTGCATTCAATAGCATGCCCTTGTATCTTTATATTTTCTTGTACTATATCTAATTTTTCTCCATAAGCTATTTTTATTTGTTCCTTTAAAATATCTATACCTGTTACCATTTCTGTTATTGGATGTTCTACCTGTATCCTTGTATTCATTTCCATAAAATAGAAACTTCCATCTTCATCTAATAAAAATTCTATAGTTCCAGCATTTTTATACCCAACAGCATTTGCTGCCTTTATAGCAGCCTCTCCCATCTTTCTTCTTAATTCTTCATTCATACTAGGGGATGGAGCTTCTTCCAATACCTTTTGATTTCTTCTTTGAAGCGAACAATCTCTTTCTCCTAAATGTACTATATTACCATAATTATCTCCCAATATTTGAAATTCTATATGTCTTGGGTTCTTTATAAATTTTTCTATATACATACTGTCATCGCCAAAAGCTCCTTTAGCTTCAGACTTTGCAGTATTAAAAGCTTTTATCATATTTTCTTTGGAATGAACAATTCTTATTCCACGTCCACCACCACCTGCTGAGGCTTTAACAATCACTGGATAACCTATTTCTTCAGCTATATTTAATGCTTCTTCTTCATCATTTATTACTCCATTAGAACCTGGAATAACTGGTACTCCTGCTTTTATCATTACATCTCTAGCATTAGATTTATTCCCCATCTTATCTATTGTGTCACTATCTGGGCCTATAAAAACTATATTACAATCTTTACACATATTAGCAAATTTACTATTCTCAGATAGAAATCCAAAACCAGGATGGATAGCCTGTGATCCTGTTAATACAGTAGCACTTATTATATTGTACATATTTAAATAACTATCCTTTGAAGAAGGAGGTCCTATGCAAACTGCCTCATCTGCTAATTGAACATGAAGAGCATCTTTATCCGCCTCTGAATATATAGCTACAGTTTCTACTCCCATTTCTCTACAGGCTCTAATTATTCTAACTGCAATCTCGCCTCTATTAGCCACAAGTATTTTTTTAAACACTGCTATCTTCTCCCTCACTATTTTTATAGATTTATTTTCCTATTACAAATAACAATTCAGCCTCTGCTGCTACTTTACCATCTACAGTAGCTATAGCTTTACCAACTCCTGCAACACCTTTTATTTTAGTAAGCTCTACACTAAGTTTTAACACATCTCCTGGTATTACTTTTTTTCTAAACTTAGCCTTATTTATCCCTCCAAAGTAAGCTATCTTACCTTTGAATCCATCTTTACTTAAGATAGCAACAGCTCCAACCTGTGCTAATGCTTCTATAATTAAAACTCCAGGCATTACTGGCTCTTCTGGAAAATGTCCATTAAAAAAGTATTCATTAGCTGTAACATTTTTATATCCAACAGCCATCTTTCCTTCTTCTAGTTCAGTTATTTTATCTACTAATAAGAATGGATATCTATGAGGAATAATTTTTTTTATTTCATTTATATCTAAAAATTTCTCCATTAAAATTTCTCCTTTTTCATTATAGTGGCTTTATTTTAAATAAAACTTCTCCATATTGAACCATTTGTTCATTTTTAACCAATATATCTACTATTTCTCCATCTACTTCCGCTTCTATTTCATTCATAACTTTCATAGCTTCTACTATACAAATTATATCTCCTTTTTTAACCTTATCTCCTACTTTAACATAAGGTTCTTTATCCATTCCTGGTGATTCATAAAAAGTTCCAACTATAGGTGATGCTATTTCTATAAGATTATTTTCAATGTCTATATCTGCTTTCTCTTTATCATTTAATAAATCTAGCTTTCTTTCCTCTACAATGCTATCTTTGTTTTCTTTTTCGTACCCTTCAGCTATAATTTCCTGTTTATAAATTTTATTATTTTCTTTTTTCATTTTTATAGCCATACCATTATATTCTATATCCATAGAAGATAAATTTGACTCACTCATAGCTTTTATTAAATTTTCTATGCCTTTAAAATCCATTTATTACTCACCCCATTTTTTTAATAATATTACTGCATTATGCCCTCCAAAACCTAAAGAATTAGACATAGCATAATTTATTATTTTATTTCTTCCGCCTGAAGTTACATAATCTAAATCACATTCTTCATCTTTAACCTTATATCCAACTGTAGCAGGTACATATCCTTCTTCCAAAGACTTTGCACATATTATAGCTTCAACAGCTCCTGCAGCTCCTAACAAATGTCCTATCATAGATTTTGTTGAACTTATAGGTATACTATTTGAATAATCTTTAAATACCTTTTTAATTGCCTCTGTCTCAAATTTATCATTATATGGAGTACTAGTTCCATGTGCATTTATATAAGATACTTCTTCTTTATTTATACCTGCCTCTTTTATAGCAAGCTCTATAGCTCTCGCAGCGCCTTCTCCTCCTGGTGCTGGAGATGTCATATGATATGCATCACAAGTAAATCCATATCCAACTACTTCCCCATAAATTTTGGCACCTCTATCTAGTGCATGTTCTAATGATTCTAATAATAATATTCCAGAGCCTTCTCCCATAACAAATCCATCTCTATCTTTATCAAAAGGTATAGATGCTCTATTAGCATCTGTACTTTTACTTAAAGCTGTAAGATTTGTAAAACCTGCTATAGCTATAGGAGTTATAGATGCTTCTGTACCTCCTGCTAGCATTATATCTACTTCTCCATTTTTTATAGCTCTGAAAGCTTCACCTACACAATTAGTTCCTGTAGCACAAGCTGTTACTACAGTACTACACATAGCTTTAGCTCCAAATTTAATAGCTATATTTCCTGCTGCCATATTGCTTATTATTGTTGGTATAAACAATGGGCTTACTCTATTAGGACCCTTTTCCAATAATTTTTGTTCTTCCTTTTCTATAGTTGCTAGTCCGCCAATGCCTGAACCTACTATAACTCCAAACTTTTCTTTATTTATTTTATCTAAATCTAATTTACTATCATCAACAGCTTGTTGTGCTGCTGCTATAGCAAATTGACAAAACCTATCTAATCTTCTAGCCTCTTTTTTATCCATATATTCTTCTGGATTAAAATCCTTAACTTCTGCTGCTAGCTTAACTTTAAAATTCTCTGTATCAAAAGATTTTATATTATCTATTCCTACTTTTTCTTCTTTTATGCTATTCCAAAAATCATTAACATTATTCCCAATAGGTGTGATAGCACCCATCCCCGTTATAACTACTCTTTTACTCATATTATTCACCCCTTATTACCTATATAATCATTCCGCCATCTACATGTATAACTTGACCTGTTATATATGAAGCTTTATCTGAAGCTAAAAATCCTACAGTTTCTGCTACATCTTCTGGAGTTCCTAGTCGTTTAAGTGGAAGTAAGTCTTCTATAGATTTTTTTATTTTTTCAGATAATATATCTGTCATATCTGTTCTTATATAACCTGGTGCCACTGCATTTACAGTTATTCCTCTACTACCAAGCTCTTTAGCTAAAGATTTAGTTATACCTATAACCCCTGCCTTAGCAGCTGCATAATTACATTGACCTGCATTTCCTGCTACTCCAACTACAGATGAAATATTTATTATTTTTCCTGATCTTTGTTTTAGCATTATAGGTGATATATGTTTACTACAATTGTATACACCTTTTAAATTAATGCTAATTACTTTATCAAAATCTTCTTCTGTCATTCTTAATATTAAAGAATCTTTAGTTATTCCTGCATTATTTATAAGTATATCTATTGTTCCAAATTTATTTTTTGCCTCATCCGCTATTTTCTTAGAGTCCTCAAAAGAACTTACATCTCCTTGAACAACTAAAGATTCTACTCCAAATTCTTTAATTTCTTCTATTAAAGTATCTATTTCATTAGCACTATTTCTATAATTTAATACTAAATTAGCGCCCATAGATGCTAATTTTTTAGCTATTGCTCTTCCTATACCTCTACTTGCCCCAGTCACTATGGCAGTTTTACCTTGTAAGCATCTCATACTATTTTCAACTCTCCTAACCAATTATTTTTATTGTTTGTAATTTGTCTATTGTTTTATTAAAGGAATTCATATCTTCTACATTTAATATAGTTACTTTTCTATTTATTTTCTTAACAAATCCTGATAAAACCTTTGAAGGACCTATTTCTATAAATATATCTACACCAAAGTCTATCATTCTTTTTATAGAATCTTCCCAAAGTACAGTACTCATAACCTGTTTTTTTAATAAATCTTTTATTTCCTTAGTACTTTTTACAAAGTCTCCCGTTACATTTGTTATAAAAGGAATATCTATAGATTTAAGATTTATCTTCTTTAACTCTTCATATAAATTTTCCCCAGCTTCCTTTAACATAACGCTGTGAAATGGTCCACTAACGCTAAGTTTGACACACTTTAAAGCTCTTTTTTCTTTTGCTATTTCACATGCTTTTTCTACTGCATTTATTTCCCCGGAAATAACAATCTGTCCTGGACAATTAATATTAGCTATTTGAACTATTCCAAACTCTTTTAAATCATCACAAATCTCTTTAACTATTTCTTTTTTAAGGCCTATTATAGCTGCCATAGTACCCACACCATTAGGCACAGCATTCTCCATGTATTGCCCTCTTTTTCTTACTAATGAAACTGCATCTTTAAAATCTATAATATTACTGCAAACCAAAGCTGAATATTCACCTAAACTTAATCCTGCTGTAACATCTGGTTTTATACCTTGCTTTTCTAAAGCTTTCATAGCAGCAATACTAAGAGTTAGTATTGCTGGCTGGGTATTTTCTGTTTTATCTATTTCATCCTTTGAACCTTCAAAACATATTTTAGTCAAAGGTATTTTTAACTCTTTTTCTGCTATTTCAAATATTTTTCTACATTCAGGAATTTCCTCATATAAATCCTTACCCATGCCTACATATTGAGCGCCTTGCCCTGAGAATATAAAAGCTATCTTTGACATAGTATCCTCCAAAATAAATATTATTTATAATTTAATAGTGCATATGCTTCACTAAACATTTCATCTATAATTTCACTACAAGTTTGTTCCTTATTTATAAGTCCTGCAATTTGTCCTGCCATAATAGAACCATTGTCAATATCTCCATCTCTTACCGCTTTGCTTAATGCTCCTCTACCTAGTTCTTCAAATTCCTCTAAAGGAGCACCTTCTTTTTCTAGTATTTGAAATTTTCTAGATAATTTGTTTCTTATAATTCTAACAGGATGTCCTGTTGGCCTACCTGTAACTTGTGTATCTATATCCTTAGCTTTCATAACTTTATTTTTATAATTTTCATGAACAGTACATTCTTTTGCTACTAAAAATCTAGTTCCTACTTGAACAGCATCTGCTCCCAACATAAAACTAGCTGCTACCCCTCTACCATCACCGATCCCTCCTGCTGCTATAACAGGTATATCTACTGAATCAGCTACCTGTGGTATTAATACCATTGTTGTTAATTCGCCTACATGGCCACCAGATTCACAACCTTCTGCTATTATGGCATCTACTCCCGATTTTTCCATCCTTTTAGCTAAAGCTACAGAAGCAACCACAGGAATTACAATTATGCCATGTTCTTTCCACTTTTTTATATACTTTCCTGGGTTACCGGCTCCAGTAGTAACTACCTTTACACCCTCATCACAAACCATTTGAGCTATCTCATCTGCTGTTTCTGATAAAAGCATTATATTTACTCCAAAAGGCTTATCTGTTAATTCTTTTGCCTTTCTTATTTCTTGTCTAACCCATTCTACTGGTGCATTTCCTGTTATTATTCCAAGACCTCCTGCATTAGAAACTGCTGCGGCTAATGAACTATCAGCAATCCATGCCATTCCACCCTGAATGATAGGATATTTTATTCCAACCATTTGAGAAAATATGGATTTTTTCATAGTTTTAATTCCTCCCTAGAATCTTAAATCAATAGTTTATTGTTAAATGTTTATATGATATAATTAATATGTTTTTAAAATTTAATTTTATGGACCATCTTTGATGGCCCTTTTTTTGTAAGTTTTTATTTTTCTATTTTACTTTCAACATATTTTACTGCTTCTTCTACTGTCTTTATTTTTTCTGCCTCTTCTACTTGTATATCAAATGCCTCTTCTAGCTCTATTATTATTTGAAATAAATCAAGAGAATCTACTCCTAAATCTTCAAAAGATGTTTCTAATTTAACTTCTCCTTCATCTAATCCTAACTGTTCTACTATAATGTTTTTAACCTTTTCAAATACCATAATATTTTCCTCCTAAAATTAATATTTATTTTATTTTTTATTAAATGCTCCATATGATAGCAGTCCCACCAAAGGTTAGACCACCACCAAAACCTACTAATATAATCTTATCTTCTTTATTTAATAGTCCTTTTTTGTTCATTTCATCCAAAGCTATAGGTATGCTTGCTGCAGATGTATTCCCATATTTATCTAGATTCATATAAAACTTATCTTTTTCAGTATTAATCTTTTTAGCTGTATACTCTATTATTCTAGAATTGGCTTGATGAGATATAATATACTTAACTTCACTTAGATCCCATTTAGTTTTTTCTTTTATATTATAAATAGTTTCGCTCATTGCCCCTACGGCAAATCTAAATATTTCTTTACCATTCATTTTTATAAAATTATTAGATTCTAAAACATTATTCTCATTAAAAATATTATTTGCTCTTAAAGCCTCACAAGTAAGATTTTCTCCTTTTAATCCATTTGATCCAGAATGAAAGGCTAATATTCCTTCTTCTTCAGTTTTGCTTAATATAGCAGCTCCTGCTCCATCTCCAAATAATACACAAGTATTTCTATCTTCCCAATCAACTATTTTAGATAGATTTTCAGCTCCTATTATTAAAGCCTTATTTCTTGGACTATTTTTTAACATAGAATAGGCTATCTCAAGTCCATATATAAAGCCTGAACAGGCTGCAGATATATCAAAACATAAAGCATTTATAGCACCTATATTTTTTTGAATACTACAAGCAGTAGAAGGCATGAAATTATCTGGAGTCAAAGTAGCTACAATTATTAAATCTAAATCTTTAACATCTATATTGGCATTTTTAATTGCTGATTTTGCAGATTCTGTTGCCATATAAATAGTGTTTTCACCTTTAGAAATCCTTCTCTCTAGTATGCCTGTTCTACTTCTTATCCATTCATCATTGGTGTCTACTATAGTTGACAAAAAATCATTAGTAATAATATTATTAGGTACATAACTTCCAGTTCCAATAACACTAATATTACTCATTATTTTTCTCCTTATTAACTTTATTTAGACTATACTTTTCCTTAAAAAAATTATTTAACTTATCTAAAGATTTTATAAGTATTTTTTCTTCTTCTTCCGTTAATCCTTCTATAGTAGCCCTAATCATATCGCTATGAAACTTATCATGAATCCTATAGGCTAATTTTCCTTTTTTAGTTAATTTAATTTGAACAATCCTTCTATCTTGTTCACTTCTTTTTCTTTCCACATATTCTTTTTTTACAAGATTATTTACCGCAGTAGTTAAAGTACCCACAGTTATTCCTAAATCCATAGCCACCTGTGACATAGTCCTAGGTTTATACATACCAATAGCTTCAATAGTATGTATCTCCGTAACAGATATATCTTTAAATATTCCTGACTGTAATGCTTGCTGCTCAATAGTTAATATATCATTAAAAGTATCTACCAAAAGTTCATTTAAAATATTTATTGATTCACTCAAAAAATCACCCCTTTCTTATATATTCTCCATTAATTCTCTTATTAAATCTTTTACAGTTATAATTTTATTTATTTTATATCCATTACTTCCTGTAAAGATTAATCCTTCTTCTAAATTACCTTTTACTGCTTCTATCAGTGCTTTAGATATACAATAAGGAGTTTCTTTAGGATTGCAGTTTTTTAAGCATTTAAAACAAAATTCTGGATTTATCCTACCATTACATACTTTATTTACAAAATCATTTTTTATAGCTCTTCCAGGCAATCCCACAGGACTTTTAATTATTTTTATATCTTGTTCTTTACAATTAATAAAAGCTTTCTTAAAGTTAATATGAGCATCACACTCTTCTGTAGCTATAAATCTTGTTGCCATTTGAACACCACTGGCCCCTAATTCTAAAAATTTCTTTATATCTTTTCCCTCATATATACCTCCTGCTGCTACTACAGGTATATTAGTCTGAAATTTATCTTCATAAATTTTTACTTCTTCTAGAACATCTTTTAAAATATTATCCAAACTCATATCTTTATTATTTAAATCATCATATTTAAATCCAAGATGCCCACCAGCTAATGGTCCTTCCACAATTATTAAATCTGGTAATTTATCATACTTTTTAATCCATTGCTTTATAATTATAGTTGTGGCTTTTTTAGAAGAAACTATAGGGGCTATTTTAACATTATTATCTTTTGTATATTTGGGCAATTTCAATGGTAATCCAGCTCCAGAAATTATTATATCTATATTTTCTTCTAAACAAACATTAACTAATTCTTCATAATTATTCATAGCTACCATTATATTTACACCAATAATTCCTTCTGGCGATAGCTCTCTTGCTTTCTTTATTTCTTTTCTTAATGCTCTTATATTAGCTTCTTTAGTGTTTGTTTTAAAATCTTTTTCTCTATACCCTATTTGAGCTGCAGATATTATACCGATGGCTCCTGCATTTGCTACCGCTGATGCTAAATTATATCCTGATACACCTATTCCCATGCCACCTTGAATTATAGGTATATTAGAAATTAAGTTTCCTATTTCTAAAGGCTTAAACCCCATTTCCTTTTCTCCTCACTTTTTTTGATAATCAAATATTTTGATAGTCAAAGTATATAATAAAAAAATATCACTGTCAATAATAGTGATATTTTTTATTATCATCTTATATAAATCAATGGATTACAAGGTTCATTATTTTTTCTTAATTCAAAATGTACATGAGGACCAGTACTTCTTCCTGTACTACCTACTTCTGCTATCTTTTCTCCTTTTTTAACATATTGTCCTACTTTAACATTTAAACTACTACAATGCGCATATATAGTTGTAAGTTCAGAATTATGGTTTATTTTTATAACCTTTCCGTATCCTTCTTCCCAACCAGAATATATAACCCTACCATCTAAACTGCAATAAATAGCATTACCACTAGGAGCACCTATATCTAAACCTTTATGGAATTTACCCCACCTTCTACCAAATTTAGATGTTATGCATCCATTTGTTGGCATTGCTAAAACTATTCCCTCATTTATCCCTCCTCTTGATAGCTTTTTACTGTTTATAATATTCTCCAATTTTTTTGATTTAGATATATTTATTGCAAGCTCATCTATAGTATTTATTTCTGCAACTGGTACAATATCTTCCTTTATTTTTATATGTTCTATTACATTTACAGAATACTTTTTATTTATTATTTTATTTAAATCCTGAATTTCTTTTTTATTTAATAATATTCCTAAAAATTCATCTTGAAACTTTACTTTCAAAGCTGTTACTTTTGCATTAGAATTTTCCAATATAGATTTTTTTATAGAATTATTACTTGTAAATATATCTCCCTTTACCTTTATATTCTTGAAATCTATATTATCTTTCATATCTAAATTAAATCTTTTTTTTGTGTTATTTTCTACTTCTTTATATATTTTATTAAAATCTTCTTTATTTTCTACGTATGCTACAGGATTATCATTCACTGATACCTCATAAGCATTGGGTTTAATACAAATATAAGTATATACACCCACTACAATGGTAACCCCTATAGATAACAATAAAATAAGTCTTTCCCATATATGTTTACTCAAAATATCACCCTTTTTAATTTTTATACAATATATACTTTAATATTCCCAAATTAATACGTTTTATTACTATTTTTAATTATGTGCACAATTATTCCCTAGTACCACTATTATTGTAATAATATTTATAGTTTGATATAATGTATTAATGTTAATAATAATCAAAAGGTAGGTGATTCACCTTTGAGTACTTTTGTATTTAAGAACAATAGTTGGAATTATACTCCTGTAAGTAATATTTTCATAGATAAATTTATGCCTAAAGCCCGGGGAGAATTCGTAAAAGTATATCTTCTAGGGCTAAAATATTGTATGTCTGGGGAAATAGGTGTAAGCTCTGAAATAATAGCTAGTACACTACATTTATTACAAACAGATATAATGAATGCTTGGAATTTTTGGAATGATGAAGGTGTAATAAAGATACAACCTATAGATAATATGGGTAATTACAATATAGAATTTTTAACCTTAGAAGACAATAAGGAATCTCAAGATAATGTAAATTTATTAGAAGAATTAAATAATAATTCTGTCAAAGACATGCTCCAAGATATAGAAAAACTTTTATCTCGCCCTTTGTCCTCTAAAGAAATGACTGTTTATATAGAATGGATAAAAGATTACAACTTTTCTCCTGAAATAATTTTATTATTAATTCAATATTGTGTATCTAAAGGAAAAACTGACTGGAGATACATAGAAAAAATAGCTTTAGGATGGTTTGATGCTAAAATACAAACTATAGATGATGCTCAAATGTATATAAAGAAACATGAAGATAAATGGATTAAGATAAGGAAAATCCTAAATTATTTAGGAGCAAAAGATGGAGAAATAATGAAACCCCAAGAAGAAATTTTAGATAAGTGGATTAATATATATAATTTCCCTTTAGATGTTATCTTTAAAGCTTGTGATATTTGCTTTCAAAGAATAAATAAAGGAGACTTTAGATATATTGATGGTATATTAAACAGTTGGCATAAAGATGGATTAAAGACCTTACAGGATGTTACATTAAAAGATAATAGTAAAAAAACATATAAAAAAGAAAACAAAAATTATAGTACTCCTGTTAAAAAAGATAAATTTAATGATTTTGAACAAAGAGATTATGATTTTGAAGAACTAGAAAAAAAATTATTAGGATGGGATAACAATGATTAAAGGTTATAAATCAGAAATCCTAAAGGAATATGAGAAAATTAGGGAAAATGAATCCTTAGCATTAAAAAATAGGAGAAAAGAAATAAAAATAAAATTACCTAAAGTACCAGAACTTGAAGAAGAAATAGCTAAACTTTCTATAGAAATGTCTATAAACATATTAAAAAATCCTGACAAATCGGAAGAATATGTTAATATAATAAAAAATAAAATAACTGACTTAAGAGTAAAGAAATCTGAACTTCTTGTTAGTAATGGATATGATATGGACTTTTTAGAAATGCACTATAACTGTAATAAATGTAAAGATACAGGTTTTGTAAATAATAAAAAATGTTCCTGTTATAAACAAAAATTAATAAAACTATATTACAGGAATTCAGATTTAAAGCATATACTTAAAACAAACAATTTCAGTAATTTTAACTTTGAATACTTTACTAATGAAAAAACAGATTTTCACTCTGATACACCACGAAAGAATATAGAGAAAATCTTAAATAAAATGTGGCATTTCATAGAAAACTTTAATAAAACAGATGAAAATTTTATGTTTATTGGTACTGCTGGTACAGGTAAAACATTTTTATCTAATTGCATAGCCAAAGAACTTTTAGATAGAGGTAACTTTGTAGTTTATAGAACCGCTGATGAATTAATACAAAACTTGAGATCTATTAAATTCAGTAATGACAAACACTTAGAAGATATTCTTATAAACTGTGATTTGCTTATAATAGATGATTTAGGTACAGAATCAATAAATGAATTTTCAAAAGTAGAGTTATTTAATTTCATAAATAAAAAACTTTTTATGAGAAAAAAAATGATAATATCATCAAACTACAGTATAGAATCAATTTTAAAAAATTATTCTGAGAGAATATCCTCACGACTTCTTGGAAATTTTACATTATTTAAATTTTATTGTGATGATATAAGAATACAAAAAAATATACAAAAAAAATAAAGTAGCTAGAAATCTAGCTACTTTATTCTATATGTATAATAAATAATAAAAACTATATACAATCACCTTTGAAAGCACATAGTCCTTTGAAATGGAGCTGGCAATAGGACTTGAACCTACAACCTGCTGATTACAAGTCAGCTGCTCTACCAATTGAGCCATGCCAGCATAACATGGCGACCCAGAAGGGGCTCGAACCCTCGACCTCCGGCGTGACAGGCCGGCACTCTAACCAACTGAGCCACTGGGCCATATATTAGTGGTGGGCACAACAGGGCTCGAACCTGTGACCCCCTGCTTGTAAGGCAGATGCTCTCCCAGCTGAGCTATGCGCCCACTAAAAAAATAACAAATGGTGACCCCTAGGGGAATCGAACCCCTGTTACCACCGTGAAAGGGTGGTGTCTTGACCGCTTGACCAAGGGGCCATAGTATCATACTTGTTATTTTTAGTTGTTTTATTTAATTTTAAAATGGCGACCCAGAAGGGGCTCGAACCCTCGACCTCCGGCGTGACAGGCCGGCACTCTAACCAACTGAGCCACTGGGCCATATTAATGGTGGGCACAACAGGGCTCGAACCTGTGACCCCCTGCTTGTAAGGCAGATGCTCTCCCAGCTGAGCTATGCGCCCATTAATATAATTAATAAATGGTGACTCCTAGGGGAATCGAACCCCTGTTACCACCGTGAAAGGGTGGTGTCTTGACCGCTTGACCAAGGAGCCAAATATGGAGCTGGCAATAGGACTTGAACCTACAACCTGCTGATTACAAGTCAGCTGCTCTACCAATTGAGCCATGCCAGCATAATGGCGACCCAGAAGGGGCTCGAACCCTCGACCTCCGGCGTGACAGGCCGGCACTCTAACCAACTGAGCCACTGGGCCATATTAATGGTGGGCACAACAGGGCTCGAACCTGTGACCCCCTGCTTGTAAGGCAGATGCTCTCCCAGCTGAGCTATGCGCCCATTAATATAATAATAAATGGTGACCCCTAGGGGAATCGAACCCCTGTTACCACCGTGAAAGGGTGGTGTCTTGACCGCTTGACCAAGGGGCCTAGGTTTCTTTTGTTGTTCCGCTCTCGCGACCTAACAAAGAATATGATACATGAAAATCTCAAAAGTGTCAACAGTTTTTTAATTTTTTTTTATAGTATTTTTATCTTTACTATAAAATATATAGAAAAAGCCCTATATATATTTTTTATATTTATTTTTTATTACCATTTTCTATATTATCCTATCAGAAAAAACACTTTCCATTATAATTAATGCTGTATCTTCTATAGCTCTTTTTGTAACGTCTATAATTTTACATTTTAATTTCCTCATAATCTTGTCTGCAAATTCTAATTCATCTAAAACCCTTTCCGCATTAGCATATTTAAGTTCTGTAGGAATTTTCATCATATTATCTACTCTATGCCTTCTTATTTCAATTAAATGCATAGGATCTATGGTAAGACCTACTATTTTTTTTCTATCTATTTGAAACAATTCCTCTGGAACTGGTACCTCTGGCATTAGAGGTATATTTAAAGCTTTTATACCCTTATTAGCTAAATACATACTTAATGGTGTTTTTGATGTTCTAGACAGACCTATTAAGATAATATCAGCATGCTTTATACCTGAATGATCTTTACTATCGTCATATCTTATAGCAAACTCCATTGCTTCTATTTTTTTATAATACTTTCTATCCATATCCCAAACGGCACCTGGTTTATATTCCGGTGTTTTATTTAATATATTTGATACTAAGCTTATGCAAGGACCTAATACATTAGATATATGAATGCCAGATTCTACACATCTTTGAACTAAAAACTCTCTTATGTCTACTAAAACAATAGTAGATATAATCATAGCTTCATTAGGGTTTTTTATTATATTTATAAGGTTATTAACATCTTCAAAAGTTTTAACATAAGGGACTCTTTCTACTTTTACAGAATCACCAAATTGGTATGCTGTAGCATTAGCTACTTGTTCTGCAGTTTCACCAATAGAATCTGACACAGCATATATCTTAAACATAATCTCTCTCCTCTACACTAATCTTGATAATTCTACTAAAGCACAACCTTCTATAGCATCAATATTGTTTTCTTTACAAAAATTTATTATATCCTTACTTTCTGCTCCTGGTTGAATTAATATTTTATTTATTCCTAATTTTGATGCTTCTTTTACTATATCTAATCCTTTTATTGGATTAATGCATAAATCTAATACATCTATGTTATGTGGTATGTCTTTAATATTATTAAAGACATCTTTTTCCTCACCACCAGGTTTTACTCCTGCTACATTATATCCTTTTTCTTTTAATCTATTAAATATTTTGTATGCATATTTATCCTCACTAAGTACACTACCTGCTACAGCCCAGTTTTTATAATTTAAAAAATCATAAGCTTTCAAAAGTATACCTCCTTTTATTTATAATAAATATTATAATATTTATTATAAACATTAAAATTTTATAAATTCATATTAACTATTTTGTTATACTTATATATAATTATAACATTTTTCCAATACTAATTATATTGATTAATTGAAAGTTTACTAAATTATCTAAAAATTAAGGAGAGATTTATTGTGTATCATAAAATTATAATTTTAGGTGGAGGTGCCTCTGGGATTACAGCTTCCATAATATCAAAGGATATGGGTTCAGATGTAGCTATATTAGAAGGTAATGATAGGATAGGTAAAAAAATTTTAACCACTGGCAATGGTAGATGTAATATAACTAATGAAAATGTATCTTCCTGTAAATATTTCAGCAATAATAGCGATTTTTATAAATTTATTCTATCTCAATTTAATCTAGAGGATACAAAAAATTTTTTTAGTAGCTTAGGACTTCCATTAATTACTCTTAATGAAGGTAAAATCTATCCTATGTCTTTGCAAGCTTCTTCTGTACTGGATGTATTAAGATTAGCTGTGGAAGATAGAGAAATACCTATTTACTTTAATAGTAAGGTTAAAAATATAAAAAAATCTAATAAAGGATTTACAATTACTACAGAGGAGGAAGTGTTTCAATGTGAAAAATTGATACTGGCTCCTGGTGGAATGTCAGCTCCTAATACTGGCTCTGATGGTTCAGGCTTTAAACTTGCAAAAAATTTGGGTCATAATATTATTGATCCAGTACCTGGATTAGTTCAGCTTAAATTAGATTTTCCATATCTAAAAGCTTTATCAGGAATTAAATTTGATGGTAATGTAAAACTTATGAGAGATAAAGAAGATTTAAGAGAAGAATTCGGCGAAATATTATTTACTGACTATGGTATATCTGGACCTCCCATTCTACAATTAAGCAGTCTAGCCTCTAGATTATTAAAGAACAATAAACAAATTTATTTAAAAGTTGATATGCTCCCTAATATGAGTAAAGAAAATTTAATGAATTTATTAGAAAATCATTGGGGAACTTTTCACTATAGAAGTATTTATGATTCTTTTATTGGCATAATAAATAAAAAGTTAATACCTACTCTTTTAAAACATTGTGGTATAAAAAATATTCATATTCCTTGTCAGGATATAACTTGGCAAGAAAAAGAAAAAATATTTAATACATTAAAAAATTGGACTTTTAAAGTAACAGAAACTAACTCCTTTAAAAATTCTCAAGTAACCTGTGGAGGAGTGGATACTTCTGAAGTTTCAAATAAAAATTTAGAATCTTTAAAAGTTAAAAATCTTTATTTTTGTGGAGAGATTTTAGATGTAAATGGTGATTGTGGAGGCTTTAACTTACAGTGGGCTTGGTCTTCTGGGTATATAGCTGGAAAAAATGCTTCTTCAAATTAAAAAAATAAATTGCTAGAAGTGTTTCTAATTAATTTTATAAATAAAAAAACACTTTCTAGCAATTTATAAATACATTATTTATTTTTTATTATAAAAATGTTTATTTAACCCAGGTACTTTTTGCACACGTAACTCTTTTTCCTTCTTCATTTTCTACCTTATGTACAAAAACTATTTCATTGTTATTCTTATGTACCATTTCTGAATATACATTTATATCATTTCCATACTTAACCTCTTTTTCATAGGTTATAACAAACTTTTTTAAAGTATAATTTAGTACTATATCGAATGGTATAGTTTCTATGGCCCAGGATATATACTTTACATTATTTACATGTAAATTTGTATCTATATCGCTATATCTTACCTTAAACTTATTGTTATAATGAAATTCCTCATGGAATTTTATTTTATCTATTTTAAACGGTTCTTCTTTAGTTTCACTTAATCCGTAAGCCTTTTGCATATCTTCAGTAACTTTTATAGGTCTTCTCTTATTTATATCTATTAAAAACCATATACTATCTCCTGTTATTATTACCTCCCCTGTTTTATCTATTATTTGAAATCTTCTATAGGCATAAAATTTTCTATAAGATAATGGTATAGTTCTAACTATTATTTTTTCTCCAAATTGAGGATATCTATCAATAGTTACATCCCATTTATATAATACCCAAGCCTGATCGTTATCTTTTAAATATTGTAATCCTACGCCTAACTTTTCAGATTGTTCTGTAGAAGCATCTTCAAAATAGTTCATTATAGTAGTAAATAATGCTCTTTTTCTAAAGTCTATCTCATGATAATTTATTTCAAAATTTTTGTCTGTTATTACTGGCTGCATTTTATCCCCCCTATTGTAAAATATAGTTTAATAATAACAAATTTCTTAGTAAATATAAACTTAATAAAAAAAACTCCATGTTAAAACATAGAGTTTTTTTATTTTACTTATTTAATGCGTCTAATAATGCGTCTAGTTCCATTCCATGAACCATTGCAGCTTCGGCTAAAGTTTCACTTTGTGCAGATGGGCATCCTACACAACCCATTCCAAAGCTCATTAATATTTCAGCAGCTCCTTCATAATTTCTTACGATTTCGCCTACTGTCATATCTTTAGTTATTTTCATAACATAATACCTCTCTTTTCCTAAATTTTATTATTATTATATCAATAAATTAGTATTCTTTAAAGATATTATATTTATTTTATATATATTAATATTCTTTATTACTATGCCCTATAATATACATTAAATTTCTGATATCATCATAGTTTGATCTCTTTTTGGGCCTACAGAAACTATAGATACTTTAGTTTCTGTTAAATCTTCTATTTTCTTTAAATATTTTATAGCATTTTCAGGTAGATCTTCATAACATCTAGCATTAGCTATACTATCATCCCAGCCTTCAAATTCTTCATATATTGGTTCACATTTTGCCAAATCTTCTAAGCTAGCTGGAACATAATCTATAATTTCCCCATTTAATTTATATCCTGTACATACTTTTAAAGTATCTAATCCTGCTAATGTATCAATTTTGGTTACTGCAAAACTTGTAAGTCCAGATACTCTAGCTGAAGTTTTTAATATAACTAAATCTAGCCATCCACATCTCCTTGCTCTACCAGTAGTAACACCAAACTCATGTCCTTTTTCTCTTATCCAATCTCCAGTGCTATCTAAAAGTTCTGTAGGAAAAGGACCTTTTCCTACTCTTGTTGTATAAGCTTTAGCTATACCTACTGCACTAGTTATAGCCGTTGGACCTACACCCGCTCCTGTACAAACTCCTCCAGCTATTGTGCTTGAAGATGTTACATAAGGATATGTTCCATAGTCTATATCAAGTAACGTTCCCTGAGCACCTTCAAATAATACTTCTTTACCCTCTTTTATTTTTTGGTTAACTATAACAGATATATCTTTTATAAAAGGTCTTAATTTTTCTGCGTATTCTAGATATTCATTATAAATTTTATTATAATCTAATGCTTCTCCACCAAATGCTTCTGTTATTATTTTATTTTTTATTTTTAAAGTTTCTTTTAAATTTTCTTCAAAAACTTCTTTATGTATAAGATCACAAACTCTTATACCACTTCTCTCCATTTTATCTGTATAGCTTGGTCCTATACCTTTTCCTGTAGTTCCTATGTCTTTATTCCCTCTAGCTCTTTCTTTTATTCCATCTAATACTCTATGATATGGCATTATAACATGAGCTCTATCACTTATTATTAATCTATCTGGTGTTACATTTACTCCTAAAGATTCTAAATAACTTATTTCTTCAAATAAAGCCTTTGGATCTAAAACTACTCCATTTCCTATTATATTTAGCTTATCATTATAAAGTATACCGGAAGGTATTAAGTGTAATTTATATTCTTTTTCTCCAACAACTACTGTATGACCTGCATTATTACCACCTTGAAATCTTACAACTACATCTGCATTCTCAGCTAAATAATCCGTCATTTTTCCCTTACCTTCATCACCCCATTGAGCACCTAATACTATAAAAGCTGACATATTATTTTCCTCACTTTCATTTTAAGAAAATTATTGTATTTAAATATAATTTTATACTATTCATTTTTTCTTTTAAATAACATTCTTCCACAATATATAATATTAGCAAAACAATTATAAAATATCAATAAAAAACGCGAATACTTTATATTAAATTAAATTTATCGTTCGCTTTTGCTAAGAAATAAAAATATTACAGTTAAATTATAACTGCAATACTTTTATTTCTTTATACATTATTATACTTTTCCATTAATATTCTTGCCACATATACTCCACTAGCTGATGCTTGTGATAATGAATGAGTTACTCCTGAACTATCCCCTAAAACATATAATCCCTTTATTTTAGTTTCTAGATTAGAATTTAATTCTACATTAGAGTTATAAAATTTAACCTCTACACCATATAAAAGTGTATCTTCATTTGCTGTACCTGGCGCTATATTATCTAAAGCATATATCATTTCTATAATGCCATCTAATTGTCTTTTAGGAATTACCAAACTTAAATCTCCTGGTGTAGCTTTTAATGTAGGTCTTGTAAAACTTTTACCCATTCTTTTTTCATTAGTTCTTCTTCCCTTTATTAAATCTCCAAATCTTTGTACTAATACTCCTCCACCTAGCATATTACTTAATTTTGCTATAGATTCTCCATATTCATTACTTTCTTTAAAAGGTTCAGTAAATCTATTTGAAACTAACAAAGCAAAATTAGTATTTTCTGTATGAAGCTCTGGATTTGCATAACTATGGCCATTAACTGTAACTATTCCATTAGTATTTTCACTTACTACTTCTCCATAAGGATTCATACAAAAAGTTCTAACTAGATCTCCATATTTTTTAGTTCTGTATACTATTTTACTTTCATATACTTCATCTGTTATATGTGAAAATACTTGAGCTGGTAATTCAACTCTAACACCTATATCTACTCTATTACTTTCTGTTTTTACACCAAGCTTTTTACATATTCCAGATATCCATTTTGAACCTGATCTTCCTGTAGCTAAAATTAAATCTTTACTTAAAAATTTCCCATCCTTAGTATCTACAACAAATTCATCTTCTACCTTATTTATATCAAAAACTTCACATTGAAATTTCATTTCTATTTTATCTTTTAAATATTCATATATATTGGATAATATCTTAACATTTCTATCTGTTCCTAAATGTCTTACCTTTGCATCTAATAGATGTAGATCGTTTTGAAGAGCTTTTCTTTTTAAGTCAGAATTAGATGTAGAATACAATTTTGCATCCTTTCCACCCATTTTACATAGGACTTCATCAACATAATCCATTAATTCTAAAGCTTCTTCTCTACCAACATATTTATATAAATCTCCACCAAAATTATTAGTAATATTATATTTGCCATCAGATAATGTGCCTGCTCCACCATATCCATTCATTATATTACAAACATTACATTGTATACATGATTTTATATTTTTGCCGTCTATAGGACATTTTCTCTTTTTTAAATCATGACCCTTTTCAATCATTAATATATTTAATTTATTATTATTTTTACACATTTCATATGCAGCAAATATACCACTTGCCCCAGCTCCAACAATAATAATATCGTATTTTTTCATAATTATCCCCTCCAGCTATATAATAATAACAAAGGTTTTAGATATTTTCAATAGATTTTACGAATATTTTCATGTTTTTTATAATTATTATTCGTGAAATTTTCTTCATCTATATGATTTACCTAATTAATAATACTTTGTTTTTATTAAAATAATAAAACAAAAATTCTTCTTATTATTTAGAATACTTCCATTATATAGAAACAATTTCTTTTACTTTAAAGAATTATTTTTTTAAGTAAATCTACTATTCTTGCCACATTCCTTTTGTTAGCTCATCTATTTCCTTTTTTAATTTTTCCTTTTCTTTTTCATTTAAAGTTATAATATCTCCTTCTATATTTATAACATCTCCTTCTTTAGCCTTCTTAGGAAGAATATTTTTATCTATGTTTATCATTCTTTTATCTTCTAATTCTACTACAGCAAAATTATCTTCAAATCTATCAATTATTCCCTTCATATTAAATCCACCTTTTAAGTTAAATTTTTCATACTTTATATTATTTATTATTTATTATTTATTATTTAAAATAGCCTACCACAGACTTTGATAACTTGTAGTAGGCTAAATATTAATTGTATAAAACAATCACTTCTCTATTTTTAATTAAAAACATATAATGTTAAACTATTTTATTTTACTGAATTAAGTTTATCTAAAACTTCTTTTTCTATAGCTTTTATTTTTTCTTCTGCATTTTCTATACTCTTACCTTTTGTGTATATATATAATTTTATTTTAGGTTCTGTACCTGATGGTCTTACTGCATACCAACTACCATCATCGAAAAAGAATCTTAAAACATTTGATCTAGGTATTCTACATGGTTTCCTATCATTTTTTATTACGTCATATTCTATCCTATCTTGATAATCTATATAACTTAAAAGCTTTGATCCTGTTATTTCTTTTGGAAAGGTTTCTCTATATGACTTCATCATTCTTTCTATTCTATTCTTGCCTTCTACTCCTTCTAATATTAATGATATTTGCTTTTCCCTATAATATCCATATTTCTTGTATATTTCATTAAGTACATCTATTAATGTTTTACCTTTTGTTTTATAATAAGCCGCTGCTTCGCATAAAAGCATGCTTGAACTTACTCCATCCTTATCTCTAACAAATGTTCCTGTAACATATCCTATGCTTTCTTCATATCCAAATATAAATTCTTTACCTTCTTCTTTTAAAGTTGGTATTTTACCACATATATTTTTA
The DNA here is from genome assembly GCA_019933195.1 of Clostridium sporogenes. Taxonomy (NCBI): domain Bacteria; kingdom Bacillati; phylum Bacillota; class Clostridia; order Eubacteriales; family Clostridiaceae; genus Clostridium; species Clostridium sporogenes. The sequence continues at coordinate 2,243,584 of CP082942.1, read as the reverse complement.
AATCCAGTTAATGCTTCATAAGTTTCTACTCCATATTCTTCTGCAATAACCTTACCTAAATCCCCAGTAACTATAGATTTCACTATAGCAGCACCTTTAGGTAGTTTTCCCATTTCTCTCATATTTGATACTATATAATTTATAAGTATAGCTCCTGTTTGATTACCATTAAAAGCTAAATATTCGCCATTTTTATCTTTAACCTCTATAGCTAATCTATCGCAGTCGGGATCTGTAGCTATAAGTAATTCTGCATTTACTTTTTTTCCTAAGTCTTCTGCATATTTAAATGCTTTTGTATCTTCTGGATTTGGATATCCTACTGTGGTGAAATCTGGATCTGGCTTCTCTTGTTCTGGAACTACTATAATATTAGTAAATCCTCTTTCTTTTAAAACACGTCTAACAGGTACATTTCCTGTTCCATTTAAAGGTGTATAAACAACTTTTATGTCTTTATCTATATCTTCCCTTATGCTTAAAGATTTAACCTTTTCTATATATTCAAAATCTATATCTTCTCCTAATATATTTAATAATCCACTTTTTAAAGCTTCTTTCTCATTTATAGTCTTTATTTCACTAAAATTATAAATAGATTCTATTTTCTCTGTAATATTATTTGCTATTTTAGATAAAACCTGAGCACCATCCTCCCAATATACTTTATAGCCATTATAATCTTTTGGATTATGACTAGCGGTTATAACTATACCAGCAGCAGTATTCAACCTTCTAACTGCAAAAGATAATTCTGGGGTTGGTCTTAAATCTTCAAATAAATAACTTCTTATTCCATTCCCAGCTAAAACTAAAGCTACAGTTTTTGCAAATTTTTTTGAATAATGTCTGCAATCAAAAGCTATAGCAACTCCTCTTTCTATATAATCTTCACCTTTTTCTGTTATATAATCTGCTAATCCTTGAGTAACCTTAGATATATTGTATATGTTCATTCTATTTGTACCTGCTCCTATTTTACCTCTAAGACCTGCAGTTCCAAATTCTAATTCTTTATAGAATCTATCTTCTATTTCCTTTTCATTATTTTTTAATTTCTTTAACTCTTTTTTTGTATCTTCATCAATATAATCATTGTTTAACCATTCTTCATATAATGCTTTGTAATTCATATATTATCTCTCCTCTTAACTGAAAGCTTTTATTCCATTAATTATTAATTTCAATATTTTTTATGTATTTCCTTCTTAAATAATATTATTTTATATACTATAGTTAAAAATACATTAATAAAATAATATTATAAATGGAAATTATTTTAAAACCTAATATAATCATAATCTTAATATAAACTTATTTGTAAAAAAATGTAAAAATAAAAGCCCTATAAAATGACTATAGGGCTTTATATATTATATTAATTTATATACTTTATTCTTGGTGTATTACATCTAAATTACCAAATTTACTGTATTGTCCAAGCCATGCTAATTTAGCTGTTCCTGTAGGACCATTTCTTTGTTTAGCTATAATACATTCTGCTATATTTTTATCTTCTGTTTCTTTATCATAGTATTCATCTCTATATAAAAACATAACTACATCCGCATCCTGTTCTATAGATCCAGATTCTCTAAGATCTGAAAGCATTGGTCTGTGATCTGATCTAGCTTCTGGAGCACGAGATAATTGTGATAGGGCTATAACTGGACAATCCATTTCCTTCGCTAAAGCCTTTATAGATCTAGATATTTCTGAAACTTCTTGTTGTCTACTTTCAGAACCTTTACCTCCACTCATAAGTTGAAGATAATCTATTAATACCATATCTATACCATGCTCTATCTTTAATCTTCTACATTTAGAGCGCATTTCCATTACAGACATACCTGCAGTATCATCTATAAATATTTTTGCTGCAGCTAAAGGTCCTGAAACTCTAGCTATATTCTCCCAATCTTTATCCTCTAAGTTACCAGTTCTAAGTCTCAACATATCAATATTAGCTTGTGAACAAAGCAACTTATAGGAAAGTTGTTCCTTTGACATTTCCAGGGAAAATATTGCTACGCTTTTGCCTTCTCTAAGAGCTGCATATTCTGCTATATTTAATGCAAATGTAGTTTTACCCATTGATGGTCTTGCTGCTATTAATATCATATCAGACTTTTGAAAACCTGATGTTTTAGCATCTAACTCTCTAAAGCCAGAAGCAACTCCTGTTGTCTCACCTTTATTTTTAAATAGATTTTCAATTTGAATAAATCCTCTTTCCAAAACATTACTCAATGGTTCAAAATCAGATGTGGTATTTTGATTAGATATATCAAATATTTTTTTCTCTGCTGTATCTATTATTTCTTCTACATTGTCCTGTTTGTTATAACAATTCTCTATTATCTCAGTAGATGACCTTATAAGTCTTCTTAATGTAGACTTATCCTTTATTATTTCTATGTAAGACTGAATATTAGCTGTAGATACTATAGAATTACAAAGCTCTGTTATATAACTAACTCCACCTACTGCCTCTAATTTATCCTTTGATTTAAGGTTCTCAGTAAGAGTTAACATATCTACTGCTATATCCCTTTGATAAAGTTCTATAATTCCACTAAATATGATTTTATGAGAATCTTTATAAAAATCTTCACTTTTTAAAACTTCCACAGCCTCTGCTATGGAAGTTTTATCTATAATCATTGCGCCTAATACATTTTGTTCTGCATCTATACTTTGTGGCATACTTTTTATGGGTGCATCCATACAAACATCTCTCCTTAAGTACTCCTTAATTTAAAACACTATATTCATAAGATCTTCTATAGTATCTATGCATATTATTTCTATATCTTTAATATCTGAAGGAGCATCTTTTATATTGTCCTTAGGTATTATTACCTTTTTTATCCCTTTTCTTCTTGCACCATATATTTTTTCAAATATGCCTCCAACAGGCTTTATCTTTCCTTTAAGAGATATTTCTCCTGTTATGGCTATATCCTGTTTTATAGGCTTGTTTAACAAAGCACTAATGATACATATTGTTATAGCTGCTCCTGCAGATGGTCCATCTATCTTTCCACCGCCTATAGCATTAACATGCACATCATAATCCTTTATATCTTCTTTTGTTATTTTTCTTATAACGGAAGCTGCATTAAATACTGAATCTTTTGCCATGCTTCCTGCTGTATCATTAAATCTAATGAAGCCTTTTCCTTTATCTTTAGCATTAAATACAGTAGCTTCTATTTCTATAGTAGATCCTATATATCCACTTACACCTAGTCCATATACATGTCCTACTTCTAATTTTTCTTTATTTTCTATTCTGTCATATGGAATAAGTCTACTTATAGATATGACTTGTTCTAAATCATCCATAGTTATATTAAGTTTTGTTCCTTCTTTATATTCTTTATTTTTATATAAGGAATATCCATAGACATCTGATAATATATTTACTGCTTTTCTTCCCTCTATGGTGTATCTACTTATAGTTTTAGCTACCCCATCTTCTAATATTATATTTAATTTATCTGCTGCATTTATTACTATTTTTTCAATATCTTTAGAAGATAATGGTTCAAAGAATACTTCTGCGCATCTAGATCTTAATGCTGGATTTATTTCTGAAGGATCTCTAGTAGTAGCCCCTATAAGAACAAAATCAGCTGGTGCTCCATTTTCAAATAAATGTTTTATATACTTAGGTGTATTTTCATCATCAGGATCATAGTAAGAAGATGAGAATTCTACTCTTTTATCTTCTAAAACTTTTAAAAGTTTATTTTGAAGCATATCATCCAATTCACCTATTTCATCTATAAAAAGCACTCCACCATGAGCTTCTGTAACTAATCCTAGCTTAGGTTCTGGTATACCCGTTTCAGCTAAATCTCTTTTAGAACCCTGATATATTGGATCATGTACTGATCCCAAAAGAGGATTTGTAATCTCTCTTGGGTCCCATCTTAAAGTAGTCCCATCTACCTCTACAAACTTAGATTCTTCATAAAAAGGTGTATATTTTAACTTTTTTACTTCTTCTAAAGCTAATCTAGCTGCAGATGTTTTTCCTACCCCTGGTGGTCCATATAATATAATATGTTGCGGATATGGAGATGCTATTTTAGATAAAAGAGATTTTATAGGCCTCTCCTGTCCTATAATTTCTGAAAAAGAAGTAGGTCTTAATAAGTGTTGAATATTATTAGTTAATTTTCTAGTTTCAAGAATCTCTATATGTGCATATTTTTTTAAAGTCTTAGCATTTTCAGGTCCTTTTTGTTTCTTTAAAATATTAAGTTTTACTTCTTCTACATATTTATCTTGTTTTTCCATTAAAACTTTTTCTACTTCTTTTTCTATGTTGTTTTCCACATATCTTTTAGCTAAAATTTCCACAATTAATCTATTTGTTTCTGTTAATACTTCTATAACATTTTTATCTGTAGGTACTGTTTGTATACCTTTGCCATCGCTTATTATTTTATTTAATGCATATAATCTTTCATATGGGTTATTACTATTTATATATTTTTCTAGCTTATATTTTACAATTCTAGCTCTTATATTAGAATCTTTTATTATTTTTTTTACTATTTCAAATAAAACCTCTGTCTGTAACTCAATAGACATATCACTTGAAATGTCTCGTTCTATTTCATTTATTATATCCTCTTGTAATTCATCTAATTTATGAGAATTCACAATTTTCCTCCTATTCTTCTAAAACAGAAACTTTAACTTTAGCTGAAACTTCTGGGTAAATTTTTATTTCTGCCTCATAAATTCCTGTTTGTCTTATAGTATCTGCTACTATCTTCTTTTTATCTATATCTATTTTGTATTGTTCTTTTAACTTTTCTGAAATATCTTTTGATGTTATAGAACCAAATAATCTTCCATTTTCACCAATTTTAACTTTAAATTTAATTTCTTTTCCCATTAATGATTTTGCTAATTTTTGAGCTTCTTCTAATTCCTTTAACCTTTGTCTTCTTTCTGCTTCTTTTTTATTATTTAAAATGTGTAAATTATTTTCTGTTGCTTGCTCAGCTAATTTCTTTGGGATTAAGTAATTTCTTGCATATCCATCAGATGCATTAACTAGATCCCCCTTCTTACCTAATGATTTAACGTCTTTTAATAATATAACTTTCATTATTCTTCACCTTCCCTTAAATATTTATCTATGGCTAATTCTAATTTTTCTACTGCCTCTTTTAAATTAACTTTTTCTAATTTAGCTCCAGCCATAGTCATATGTCCTCCACCACCTAGCATTTCAAGTATTAATTGAACGTTAATATCTCCAAGGGATCTTCCACTTATATATGTTTCATTATTTATTGTAACAAATACAAAGGAAGCTTGAATACCTGAAATATTTAGTAGTTCATCCGCTGCTTGTGCAGCTAATACATTATCTTCTATATTTTCTGGACATACTGCTATAGCAATATGATTTTTTACATGTACTGACTTTATTATTTCTAACTTTTTAATATAAGTATCTAAATCACTTGCAAAAAATTTCTTAACATCAATAGTATCTGCCCCAAATTTTTTTAGAAAAGATGCTGCCTCAAAAGTTCTAACACCTGTCTTAAAGTAAAAATTCTTTGTATCAACATATATTCCTGCTAAAAGCGCTTCTGCTATAATTGGTGAAATATTAGGCTTTTCCACCATATATTGAATCATTTCTGTTACTAATTCTGATGTGGAAGATGCATAAGGCTCTATATAGCTTAATATGGATTTTTCTATATAATCCGTTGCTCTTCTGTGATGATCTATTATAACTATTTTATTAGATTTATCAACTAAATCAATATTTTGAACATATCCTCTATTATGAGAATCTACTATTATTAATAAAGTATCTTCGTTCATAATATCTAAAGCTTCTTTACTATTTATGAATATATTTTCATATCCTTTTTCTTCTTTTATCTTATTTAATAAGAATTCACTACTTTTATTATAATTTTCAAGGATTATATAACTTTTTTTCTCCAATTGATTTATTACACTATGAAGTCCTATAGCTGAGCCTAAACAATCTATATCTGCATTTATATGCCCCATTATAATTATATTACTACTTTCATTTATTAAATTAACTAAGGCATGAGCTATAACTCTTGCCCTAACCTTTGTTCGCTTTTCAACCTCTTTAGTTTTACCACCATAAAATAAGAACTTATCTTTATTTTTTACTACAGACTGGTCTCCCCCTCTACCTAATGCTAATTCTTTAGCTGCAAGAGCATAGCTATAATTTTCTAGAGGAGTTTCTGCTCCCTTTCCTACTCCTATACTTAAAGTAGGACTCATTCTATTTCCTGTATCTATTTCTCTTATTATATCTAGTATATCAAATTTTTTCTCCATTTGTTTTTCTATATAAGAATTTTGAACAGATAATACATATTTATTTTGTTCATATTTTTTTATCATAGCTTTCATACTTTCAGAAAAACTATTTATGTGCCTTTCTATTTCTGCTATTATTAATGGTTTTTTATCTATATCTATACTTTTTAATACTTCATCTAAATTATCAACTTCCAAAAGCATTATTCCTTCTTTATTTTTTTCCATATTTACTAATACATTAAACATATCTGTAACATCATAAAAATAAAGAAGTAGTATTTTTTCTCCCATTTCCTCATCAAAAAATGTGTTAGTATATATATTATAGTAATTATCTTTAAAGTTAATATTTTTAAAAGATTTCTTTTTTCCTTCTAAAGCATATTTAAAATTGAAATTTTTTAAAATATGATGTATATGTTCTCCTAATATACCATCCTCTTTTAATAATAAAGAAAAATTTTGATTATACCATAAAACTTCTCCATTATTAGATATAATCATCATAGGAAAAGGTAAATTCATTAAAGAACTTTTAAATGCATTATCCATCTTTGTAGAAAAGTCCTCTATAAATTCCTTTAATTCTTTCTTCTTAGTTCTTGTATTCTTAAAATTATAAAATAATAATAAGAAATATATAAGTGTTAATACTATACCTATTTTTGAGTGCTTATATGAAAAGAGAATTATTATTAGTATGGCTATAATAAACATATACACTTTATTATTTGTAATAAAATTATCGTATCTATTATCACTCATCTATACTTCCCCACTTTTATTATTATCATATCGTCTAAAGGAATCTAATTTTCTAAGATCAAGCATTACATCCATTAATCCTAAATAAAAATAAATAATATTTAAAGGACCTAAAACAGTCATAAAAAGTATAAAAATCAAAATTCCCTTGGGAATTTTAAATTTATTTTTCATATAATATATAAAAACAGATAGTCCATCAATTAAAAGCATTGTAAATAATAAATTGCTAGAAGTCATAAAAAAATAATCTCCTAATACTAAATTATTTCTTTTTAATATAACTCCTATGAGTAAACCTATTGCCACTATAGTTACTATTCTTACATTAATATATATTTTAGATATATGTGGCAATGGTTTTACATTTTTATATCCTAATTTTATAAGTACTGCTCTTGTTATTGCATAGTTTAAAAAAGCTAACACAAAAGAAATTATTATTAAAGATCCAGGTAACATTTTTAATATTAAATCCGGTTGTAGTAAATTAAGTCTTTGTTCCATTTGTTGTAGTTGTTCTTTAGGAACTCCAGCTTGAGAATAAAAATCCTTAGCTGACTCCATAGTATCTTTCATCATGCTTATATTCTTATTTATAAAATTCATTATTCCAATTTTATTTACAAATAAAATTTGTATTAAAAAAACTATTATATTTGATATTAAAAACCCTAAAGCGATTATAACAATTGTTATAAAAATTGATTTTTTACTTTTTATACAATATCCAAGTAAAAATCCTATTGTACCAAATGAAATAATAATTATTACAGCTGTTATAGGATCCTTTATCATAGTTGTTATAATGCCTGTTACAAGTATAGACAATAGAGTAATTTTATAATCCTGCCTTAAATATAAAACTGCTATAGGTATAGGTAGTAAAAAAGTAGTGAAAATACCAATCACAGGTAAATACAAACTAAACATTATAAGTACTACCATTAATGAAACTATAAGCCCTGCTTCAACCAAAGAACTGGTTTTGTTTTGTCTATTATACATATATTCCTCCATTATTCTTTTTCTTTAAAGTGATTATATAATTTACTTAAATTTCTTCCATCCTTTTCTATATCATCTTCTTCAATTATGCCCACTTTTAACTTTTTCTTTACATTTTCATCAACTGCTATAAAAGAATATCCCAGTTTCTCCCCTAATAAATATAGAATTATAATGGCACCTGATATACAATCTAATATAGCTTCCTGTGCTACATTGCTTCCTTTAGTCAAAAGTTTATAAAAATCTCCTATTATACATAAAAGCTCTGCTTTTAAATCTTCTATTACTTTTACACTATACATTATATTAAAATCATCTTTTTTCATATAGCACCCATCCCCTTTTTTAACCTATACTACTATTTTAGTTGTATTTCACTTTTTATGCAATAATACCTTATATTACTTATAAAATCAATAATATGCAAAAAAACTGACCACTAATTCGTAGTCAGTTTTATGTAAATTCAAATATTATTCTGTAGTAAATGGTAGTAAAGCAATATTTCTTGCTCTTTTTATAGCTCTAGTTAATTCTCTTTGATGTTTAGCACAGTTTCCGGAAATTCTTCTTGGAAGAATCTTACCTCTTTCTGTAACAAATTTTCTAAGCTTATTGATATCTTTGTAATCTATTGCTTCAGATTTTTCTGCACAAAAAGTACAAACTTTTCTCTTAGCTCTTCTTTGTCTTCTTCCGCCTTCTCTTCCTGCCATAACTATCCCTCCTTTTCTTTAAAATGGGATGTCTCCATCATCCACTGGAATTATATCGTCATCAAAACTGTTTTCATTTCCAAAACCTTGGTTGCCTTGGTTTGATTGATAACTTGGTTCTGATCCATTATTATATGTTGAATCCGTTGTAGGCTTATTGCCCCACTCAAGAAATTTAACTTCTTCAGCTATGACTTCTGTTACATATCTTCTTGTACCATCTTTTGCTTCATAGCTTCTTGTTTGAATTCTACCACTAACCCCCATAAGTTTTCCTTTACTCATATAGTTAGCTGTGGATTCTGCTTGTTTTCCCCATACTACTATAGGGATAAAATCTGCTTCTCTCTGACCATCTTTTGAAAATCTTCTATCTACAGCCAAAGTAAAGGTGGCAACTGCTGTCCCGTTTCCTGGAGTAAATCTTAACTCAGGATCTTTGGTTAATCTACCTATTAAAACAACTTTATTCAAAAAAACACCACCCTATTATTCTTGAGTTATTATCATGTGTCTTATAACAGTATCTGTTATTCTGAACACTCTATCTAACTCTTTTGGTAATTCTGTATCAGCTGTGAAATTCATTAAAGTATAATAACCTTCATTAATTTTTTTAACTTCATAAGCTAATTTTCTTTTACCCCATAGGTCAACATTGTCTACTGTTCCACCTGCATTTTCGATTACACCTTTGAATTTTTCAACATTGGCTTTGTAACCTTCTTCATCTAATGCTGGGTTTAATATAAATACAGTTTCGTACTTTCTCATTATATTCACCTCCTCCCCACGGACTAACGGCTGTACTTTGTACAGCAGGGATTTTATCGTACATCAAATAATTTTATCACATAAATTATTATAAATCAATATATTTTATAACATTTCTATAAATGCTGCTATTCTTGTTTTTAATTGCCCTATATCAGTTTGAGAATAATCTGTTTCTATACTCATATATGGCGCATCTTTTTCTTTATTTACAAATTCCTTTACAGATTGAGTTTCTACGTTATAAGTATGACAGGCTTGTAATATTACATCAATAACACCATCAACTTTATAATCATCTATTAGTTCTGATAATAAATTTAATCTATTAGTATTAGGACTCATACAGGAACATCCTATAGCTAAATATTTTTCTGCTATAGCATCTATAGGATCTTTTTCTTCATCTACTAATTTTTCTATTTCTTTTACTCCACTACAATTTTCAAATACTACAACATTTCCACCATTTTCTTCAATTAATCTTATTATCTTTTCTGTTCCCTCTCCCATAGGACATCCAGTTATAAGTATTCTTTTTGCATCTTTAGATACTTTTCTTTCACCTTTTTCATATTTATCTTTCGCATCATCTATCATATCTTTTAAAGATTTTATTTCTTCCTCTTTGTTCCACTTAAAACTAGCACCATTTAAAACTTTCATTATTTCAAGCCCTGTCATTGGTGGTGGACACATCTTTCCTAATTCATAAAATTCTCTAAGTGCTTTTCTCTCTTTATTTCTAAGCTTTATCATTTCTCTTATCTTATCTTCAGTTATTTCTACATTAAATTCTTTTTCTAGTCTTTCTTTTAATCTTATTATTTCATTTCTCCATAAATTATAAGCATCTTCTCCTGTGCTTATTTGAGGTAATTGCATAACATGAACTGGTCTTATATCATTTAAATATTCATACATCTTTTTCTTTCCATCACAAGTAGTTTCCCCTACTATTAAATCTGAAAAATAAGTATATGGACACTTTTCAGTTATAGCAAATCCATAAGAAGCCTTTATAAGAGGGCATAAATTTCTTGGCAACACCTTTTCAGCATCTGGTATAGCTTCATCATTTTTACCGCATAAAGCTACTACAGTTGCTCCTGATGCAGATATTATTTCCCATGGAGTATATGTACAAAATACACCTACAACTTTTTTTCCTTCATCTTTTAAATTTTTTACAGTTATAAATCCATTTCTTCTTGCTTCACTAAACTCATCAAAGTTCGCTGGTAAATTATTCATTATAAATTCCCCCTACTTAATTTATCCTTAGCACCATTTTTATGATAACATATATATTTTTCTACAGTTATTTGTAATATTTATAGACAAATACATACATATAAATAAAAATTATAAGTTTTGGTTTATATATAAAAAAAAGCTATCGATATTACTTATCAATAGCTAGTTAAAAAATTAATCCTTTTGCTTATGTTCTAATACATTTTTTAATCTTTTTTCAAATGTACTTCTTGGTATCATTATTATCCTATTACACCCTAAACATTTTATTTTTATATCCGCACCCATTCTTATTATTTCCCATCTATTATTGCCACAAGGATGAGATTTCTTCATTTCCACTATGTCTCCTAAATCAAAAGTTTTAGTCATAATTAATCTCTCCTTCTATTTTATAATTTGAAATTTATTATAAGGTATTTCTATATTTTCGTTTTTTAGTTCTATTAATATTCTTTTTCTCAATTCAATTTCTGCAGTCCATTGATTCATTGGAGTTGTTCTTCCATATACAACTATACTTATTCCATTGTTGCCCAATGAAGTTATACCATATACTGATGGTTGTTCTACTACTATGTCTTTTCTTTCTTTTGCATACTCTAAACATACCTTATTAATTGTATTTATTGCTTCCTCTATATCTACTTCATAAGCTACATTAATTTCTACCTTAAATCTTATATTATTTTTGGCATGATTAGTTACTGTATTTATTAAACCATTAGGTATTATATGAAGATCTCCATTAAAATCTTTTAATTTAGTTACCCTAAGTTCTATGGTATCAACTATCCCGGATTTATCTTCTACAGTTATATAATCTCCTACTGAAAATTGATCTTCAAATAATATGAAAAATCCACTTATTACATCCTTTATAAGATCTTTGGCTCCTAAGCCTATAGCTGCACCACCAAGTCCTGCAAATATAGAACCTATTCTTCCAAATAAAATTTCTATTATAGAAAAAATCCCTACAAAATAAACTATATATCTTAGTATACTATTTAATATAGTTCCTACAGTTGTAGCTTTTTTATCATCCAATGAAAATTTTAAATTGCTTTGTTTTTTAACAAATCTATTTATTATTTTATTACCTATTTTTATAGATAAGTACATTAATATAAATATTATTATTATCTTCATAATTTTTGAGCAAACATAATATATAGATTCTGTCTCTATAGGTATATCTCCTATTTTTATTCCACCTTTTGATAAATCAAAATCAAATTTAAATGATGATTTCATAAAATATTACATGACTAACTGGTAGTCTTTGCCCTCCTTTAAATATACATTTTTAATATTTATTTCCTTACCTTCTATTACTTTCTTTACATATTCATAATCTTGCTCATCAATTCTTATGCTTATACCACAACTTTTAGTTATATATGTTGGTGTAGGAATTATAATAAGTTTTATTCCTTTTTCTTTTAAAATACTTTCTCCATCCATAGCTGTATGAGTATTTTCAAATGTTATTACATAATTTTTCATAAATTTATCACCTGTCCATCTATTCTTATTCATTTTACAATATAATTATAAAACTTTATTGGAACATATACAATTATATAACTTTAGTTTATAATTATATATAAATATTTTCATAATTAATGTAATTTAAAATATTATTAACAAATATTTAATATTTGATTAGATATACTATTCAAGAGGAGGTTTACCAATGAAAATTTATTTAGATAATGCAGCTACTACCTATCCAAAACCGGAAAAGGTTTATTCTTCTATATTAAACTATATGAAAAATGTTGGCGCTAGTCCTGGTAGAGGTGGATATGAAAATGCTCTTACAGGGGATAGAATGGTTTATAAGTGTAGACAGTCTTTAATAAATTTATTTAACTTTAATAAAATAGAAAATGTAGTATTTACATCTAATATTACAGCCTCATTAAATATATTAATAAAATCCATTGTAAAAGATGGATGGCATGTAATAACATCTTCAATGGATCATAATTCTGTAATTAGACCTTTAGTTTCATTAGAGAAATTAAATAAAATTGAATTAGATATATTAAATTGTTCAGAAGAAGGACTAATAAATATTGAGGATTTTAAAAATACAATAAAAGATAACACCAAATTAGTTGTACTATCTCATGCATCCAATATTATTGGAACAATACAGCCTTTAGAAGACATAGGTAAGATATGTAAAGAAAAAGGAATTTATTTTATTATAGATTCAGCTCAAACTGCTGGTGTTCTACCTCTAGATTTCAAAAAATTAAATTGTAATGCATTAGCCTTTACAGGACATAAAGCTTTACTTGGTCCTCAAGGCATCGGCGGATTTACAATTGATGATGAATTAAACAATATTGCTACTAATTTTATAGAGGGTGGTACTGGTAGTTTATCTGAAAGCACATTACAACCAGATTTTCTTCCTGATAAATTTGAAAGTGGTACTATGAATACTCCTGGAATAGCCGGTCTTTTAGCTGGCATTGAATATATAAATGAAGAAGGTTTAAATACTATAAAAGAAAGGGAAGAATATCTTTCTAAGGAGTTTATAAATGGATTATTAAATATAAATTCTATAAAAGTTTATGGTCCCTTAGATGCTTCCTTAAGAACTGCAACAATATCCATTAATTCATCAAAAATCGATAATTCTGAACTAGGATTTTTATTAGATAGTGAGTTTGGTATAATGGTAAGAACAGGTCTTCATTGTGCTCCTTTAGCCCATAAAACTATAGGATCTTTCCCACAAGGTACATTAAGATTTAGTTTTGGTGCATTTAATGATATTAAAGACATTAACTATGCTTTATATGCTTTAAATAATATACTTAGTAGGATGTGATTTATAAAATAAAATGGATAAATTTATAGAGAAATTAGATAAACTAATATTATTTTTTATAATATATACTATTTCTTTTTTAGTATTTTTTAAAACTTTACCTTACACTTTACCTTTTGTTTTAGCTTTTTTATTTGCATTGGCTTTAAAAAAACCTACTAATTATTTAATAGAAAAATTAAAGGTAAAAAACTCACTAGCATCTTTTATAATTACACTAGTATTCTTTTCTATAATAATAACATTATTATTCTGGGGAATAAATTCGCTAGTTCATGAAGTTATAGATTTTGGTAGAAATGCTCAAGTTTATTTGTATTCTCATGAACAGGAAATAAGTAATTATGTTGACAATATATATAGATATTATTTAAATTTGCAACCATCTATAATTGACTCAATAGAAAAAACTATTGGAAATTCATTTTCAAAAATTTCTAATATAATTGTATTTATTACAAGTAAAATAGTTTCTTCTTTTATTAAATTATTAGGTTCTATACCTTATATATTAATGATAATATTATTTACTTTATTATCAACTTACTTTTTTACTAAAGATCTTACTAAACATAAAAATAAAATATCTGAAATTCTATTTAATAAAAGTTCTTCTAAGTTTTCTCAAATATATATAGAAAGTAAGAAGATGTTAAGTAATTATATTTTATCTTACTTAATATTGATTGGAATAACATTTTTTGAAACTTTAATAGTATTTTTAATTTTTGATATTAAATATTCAATTATATTTAGTATTATAGCAGCCATAGCAGATTTTCTTCCTATATTAGGTATAGGTACCATTTATATACCCTTAGCCTTAATATACATACTAATTTATAAAAATTATGTTGTTGGAATTGGATTGTTAATTTGCTATGCTTTTGTATCTATAGTAAGACAAATTTTAGAACCAAAGCTTTTATCTTCTTCATTAGGCTTGCATCCTGTTGCTGTTTTAGCAGCAATATTTATAGGCCTAAAAGCAAATGGTATATCTGGTATGTTTTTTTGTTTATTCTTTATAGTATTTTATAACATATTACGCAAAGTTGAATTATTATAATAACATGTATAAAACCTCCTTTAGTGGATATAATCCCTAACAGGAGGTTTTTTTATGATAAGTAAAACTATTATAGATACTTCTATACCTAGTAATATTTCTACTTTACGAGATATTTTATGTACTGAATTATACTATGCATTTAAGTCAAATAAAGAAATAGTTATAGTGTGCATTGGAACTGATCGATCTACAGGAGATTCATTAGGTCCCCTAGTTGGAGAAAAACTCAAATTTTTAATTAGGGGTAGAGTTAATTTATTTGGTAATTTAGAAAATCCAGTTCATGCTAAAAACTTAAAGGAAACTATTTCTATTATAAATTCTAAATATAAAAATCCGTACATAATAGCCATAGATGCTTGCCTAGGAAGTATACAAAATATAGGTAAAATAATAATAGATAGTAAACCTATTTATCCTGGGTCAGCAGTTAATAAAGATCTTCCTGCTATTGGTGATCTAAGTATTAGCGGAGTAGTAAATATTTCTGGTGCTATGGAATTCATGGTATTACAAAATACTAGACTATATATTGTTATGAATTTGGCCAATTATATTTCAAAAGGTATATATCATTCTATTATAAAAACTTTAGGAAGTAAAAAAAATAGTTACAATATAGAAAATATTTAATTTAAATTATACAATCATTTATTCTTATATTTAATATATTTTCTATTTCATCTATAGTTTTACCAGCACTATCTATAATTAATATATCTGTATTTTTTTTATTATTATTTAAATATTTATCTATTAACATATCTTCTTTTAAATCACATATGATTACATCATAGTTATTATCATTATAAATACTATATCCTTTCTCTTTTAGACCATTTTTTAAATTCTGTAATGTATCTGATACAAAAATATTCATTATAAAACCTCCTTTTATGAAATATTATTTTTCATAAAAGGAGGTTTTATTCTAATTTTCAGTAACATTATTTATACAATTTTCTAATACTTGTTTTTCTTCATCTGACAACTCATATCTTGATATGCCCCTATCTATAGGTTTAGCATATGTAGTACTTTCATTTCGTCCAAATATACTTGTTAATATAACACCACTATTGTCATTATCTAAAAATGCTATTGAATAACTTAAATCACTTCCTACGTCATCAAAAGCTCTATATCTAACTATAGCTACTTTTTGTATACATGATTTTACTCTTTCGTCTATAGTGCTATATATTTCTTTTACATATTCAGTTTCTTCTTTTACTTCATCTATTTTATCTAAATAACCATTTATTAATTCCTCAATACTCTTATTATTTGAACCTCTCATAAATTTTTTATATTTTTTTTTCAATTTTTTTAAAGAAACCATATTAATTATAAGTATTATAAATAATAAAATCATAATTGCTGCTAATGCTACAATTATAAAAGCTGAATTTATGTTTATAAATTCTATTATATTTGTCATAATGTATCTCCTCCGTCAATGTTTCACGTGAAACATTTTATAATTTTAGTATGTCCAATATTCTCTGCAAATCATCTTCCGAATAATATTCTATTTCTATTTTCCCTTTATTTTTATTGTTTTGTAAGTTAACCTTTGTATCAAATAAACTTTCTAATTTACTTTTTATATCTTTATAATAAGGTAAAATATCATTATCTTTTATATTATTCTTATTCTTTTTTTCTTTATGTATATTTTTTATTATTCGTTCTGTTTCTCTAACACTTAAGTTTTCATCAATTATTGTTTGTGATAATTTATATTGTAATTCATTTTCTTTTAAAGCTAATAATGCTCTTCCATGACCTTCAGTTATAACACCATCGATTAAATATTGTTGAACTCTTTTATCTAAAGCTAATAATCTCATGCAATTAGCAATAGCTGCTCTAGATTTACCTATTCTTATACTTAAAGTGTCTTGAGTTATTTCAAATTCCTGAATTAAATTTTTATACGCCTGAGCTTCTTCTATACAATTCAAATCTTGTCTTTGTATATTTTCTATTAAAGATATTTCTAATACACTTTTATCATCTAAATCCATAACCACAGCTGGTATCTTTTTTATGCCCGCTAGCTTAGCAGCTCTCCATCTTCTTTCTCCTGCAACTATAGTGTATAAACTACCTTCCTTTTTTAAAACTAAAGGTTGAATAATGCCGTGTTCTTTTATAGATTGCGCCAAACATCTTATTTTTTCTTCGTCAAAATTTTTTCTAGGCTGTTCATTATTAGGTTTTATTAGATTTATAGATATAGTATTTATACTATCCTTATTTTCTTGGGATTTTTCAGGAATTAATGCTCCCAAACCCTTTCCTAATGCTGATTTTTTATTCAACCTGATATCCTCCCTTTATTGTTTTTTTATAAATTCTTTACTTAAATTATTGTATGCATCTGCTCCCTTACATTTAGAATCATATAATATTATAGGCAATCCAAAGCTAGGAGCTTCTGCTAATCTTACATTCCTAGGAATTGTGGTCTTATATACTTTATCATTAAAGTATTTTTTTACTTCCTCCGCTACCTCATTACATAATCTAGTTCTGATATCATACATAGACAATATTACACCTTCAACTTCTAAATTAGAGTTAAGAGATTTTTGTACTAATTCAATAGTATTAACTAATTGTCCTACACCTTCTAATGAATAAAATTCACATTGTATGGGAATTAAAACACTATCAGATCCAGCAAGTGCATTAATTGTTAATAAACCTAATGAAGGTGGACAATCAATAAATACATAATCAAAATCATTCTCTATTTCCTTTAATTTTTGTAAAAGAATTCTTTCTCTGTCTAATTTATTTATTAATTCTATTTCGGCACCAGCTAAAGACATAGTTGATGGTAAAATATAAAAATTGCTTATAAGTTCACTTTGCTTTATTGCTTCTTTGATTGATATTTCATCCGATGTTAAAACATCGTATACTGAGAGTTCTAAGCTATTTTTATCTAATCCCATTCCGCTGGTGGTATTACCTTGAGGATCTATGTCTATATTTAATATTTTATATCCATTCATGGCTAGACATGAACATAAATTTATACTA
The DNA here is from genome assembly GCA_019933195.1 of Clostridium sporogenes. Lineage (NCBI taxonomy): Bacteria > Bacillati > Bacillota > Clostridia > Eubacteriales > Clostridiaceae > Clostridium > Clostridium sporogenes. Next base: position 2,225,730 of record CP082942.1, on the reverse strand, counting down.
GTTGTAGTCTTGCCTACACCACCTTTTTGATTAAAAATAGATATTACTTTCAATTCCTCACCACCTAATTAATTATTCTACTTTTAATTATATAATTTAAAGTAGAATAATTAAAGTCTTTTACATATACTTTATTAAAATTTAATAAAAAGTAGATGTTTCATGTGAAACATCTACTATTTTTTAGGTATTGTTATGGTTATTTGTATTTTATCATCTAGATCTTTAGATCTGTAGTTTGCTTTAACACCATATTTATCAAAAACCTGTTTTACTGTATTAACATAAACTACCGGCGAAAAAATTCCTTTTATTCTTTTTTTACCATCAGAAGCTAAACTTTTATTGCTATCATCACATAATTCCTTTTCTATTAATTCTTCTGTCTTTTTTACATTTAATTTTTTTTCTATAACAATAGTCAATATTTTTAATTGTTTACCTTTATCATTAATTTTTAACAGTGCCCTGCCATGTCTTTCTGTTAAATTATTTTCCAATATTTTTTCTCTAATTTCTTTAGATAATTTTAATAACCTCATTTTATTTGCTATAGTAGATTGCTTTTTCCCAATTACTTCTGATAATTTATCCTGAGTATAAAAATGTTCTTGTATTAAATTATGATAAGCTTCTGCTTCCTCAAAACAATTTAAATCTTCTCTTTGTAAATTTTCTAGTAATGCTATTGCTGCAGAATCCTTATCTGTAACATCTATAATAACTGCTGGAACTTCATTTAAACCCAATTTTTTAGCTGCCCTTAATCTTCTTTCCCCAGCAACTAATTCATATTCACCATCTTTTATCTTTCTAACAGATAATGGCTGAATTATGCCATACACTTTTATTGATTGCGCTAGCTCTTCTATGCTTTCCTCATTAAAATATTTTCTAGGTTGATATAAATTGGGAATAATTTTATCAGTGGAAATATAATTTATATTTTTTTGCATACTACCATCCCTCTTATTCTCTTCCTAATATTTACATTTCTTCTTTGAATGTAATTTTCCTCTTTTTTTTATTATTTTTTTAATTGCAAATTATTACATTTATTTTAGAGGATTTTTTTTAATAATACCAGGCTTTCTAGGATATTTTTTTTCAGTTTCTTTTAATTTTTTTATAATTACTAAATTATGCTTTAAATCTGTATCTTCAATATCTATTTTTATTATATCTTCTATTTTTCCACCTAAAACTTCTATAGATTTTGTAGCTACTGTTATTTCCTCTTCTACAGATGGTCCTTTCATAGCTACAAAATATCCTCCCTTTTTTACAAAAGGAATGCAAAATTCACTTAAAACTGCTAAATTTGCTACTGCTCGAGAAACTGCTACATCATAATTTTGCCTATGCTCAGCTTCCTGAGCGTAATCTTCTGCTCTTCCATGCAAGCATTGTATATCCTTTAATTTTAAATCACCTATTACGATATTTAAAAAATTTATTCTCTTTTGTAGTGAATCTAATAATGTTATTTTTATATCTTCTCTTAATATTTTTATAGGTATGCCAGGGAAACCTGCTCCTGTACCTATATCAATTAAACTTTTAGCTTCTCCTATAGGTGAAGCCTTAAATATTTTTATACAATCTATAAAATGTTTTTTTATTATTTCCTCATCTTTAACAATAGCTGTTAAATTTATTTTTTTATTCCATTCCTGTATTAAATTTTTATAGCTTATAAACTGATTATATTTTTTATCATTAAAATCTAAATTAACATCATTACATGATGATTGTAGTATGTTGAAAAATTCCATTTAACAACCTCCAAAAGGATTTTTTAGTTTTCTCTATTTTTTCTTTCCATATATATAAGTAATACTGATATATCTGCTGGTGATACACCAGAAATTCTAGAAGCCTGGCCTATATTTATAGGTTTTATCTTTTCTAGTTTTTGAATAGCTTCTATTCTCAATCCTTTTATATCCGAAAAATTTATACTTTTAGGTATTAATCTATTTTCATATTTTTTAAATTGTTCAACTTGTTCTAACTGTTTGTTTATATATCCTTCATATTTTGCAATTATATTTATTTCTTCTTTTTCATCATCACTTAAACTCGGTCTTTCATTATCTAAAGATTCGACTTTAAAGTAATCTAATTCTGGTCTTTTTATTAATTCATACAAACTAATAGGTTTTTTTAACTCAGTAGATCCTTTCTCTAATAAAAATTCATTTATTTCTTTTTTCCCTGTTATTTGTACTTTTTTTATTCTTTCTATTTCATTTTCTACATTCTTTTTCCTATTTAGATATTTATTATACCTATCCTCTTTTACAAGCCCAATTCTATAACCCATTTCTGTTAGTCTTAAGTCTGCATTATCTTGTCTTAATAACAATCTGTATTCTGCTCTTGACGTCATCATTCTATAGGGCTCATTTGTTCCTTTTGTTACTAAATCATCTATAAGTACGCCTATATATGCATCTGATCTTTTTAAAATTAATGGATCTTTTTCCTTTATTTTTAATACAGCATTAATTCCAGCTACAAGACCTTGAGCTGCAGCTTCTTCATAACCTGAGCTTCCATTAAATTGACCTGCTCCATATAACCCATTTATATTTTTAAATTCTAAAGTTAAATCTAATTGCTGAGGATCAATACAATCATATTCTATAGCATAAGCAGTTCTTAATATTTCTGCATTTTCTAGTCCTGGCACACTTCTATACATTTTTATTTGAACATCTTCTGGTAAAGAACTAGACATACCACCAACATATAATTCTTCTGTATTTTCACCTTCTGGCTCTATAAATATCTGATGTTTATCTTTATCTGGGAATCTAACAATTTTGTCTTCAATAGACGGACAATATCTTGGGCCTATTCCTTCTATTGATCCATTATATAATGGAGATCTATGTATATTTTCATGTATTATTTTATGAGTCTCTTCAGAAGTATAAGTTAAATAACAAGAAATTTGATCCTTATCTAATTTATCATGTATAAAAGAAAAAGGAACTATTTTTTCATCTCCTGGCTGTTCTATCATTTTAGAAAAATCTACTGATCTTTTATTTATTCTCGCAGGAGTTCCTGTCTTAAACCTTCTAAGATTTATCCCTAAATCTAATAGACTTTGAGATAAGTCATTAGCAGGATATAATCCGCTTGGTCCACTACTATATATTATATCGCCTATTATTATTTTACCCTTTAAATAAGTTCCAGTACATAATATTATAGCCTTAGTAGTGAAATATGCTCCATTTTTAGTTAAAATACCCTTAATTTTATTATCTTTCACATCTATTTCTATAACTTCTAATTGTCTTAAAGTAACATTTTCTTCTTTTTCTAATAAATGCTTCATTCTTTCACTATATCTTTTTTTATCCGCTTGTGCTCTTAAAGAATGTACTGCTGGACCTTTGGAAGTATTAAGCATTCTAGATTGTATAAATGTATGATCTATGTTTATGCCCATTTCACCACCTAAAGCATCTATTTCCCTTACTAAATGTCCTTTTGCTGTTCCACCTATATTAGGGTTACAAGCCATAAGCGCGATACTATCTAAGTTCATTGTACATATTAATGTTTTACATCCCATTCTTGCAGAAGCCAATGCTGCTTCGCATCCTGCATGACCTGCACCAATAACTACTACATCAAAATCTCCAGCTAAATATTTCATATAATTACCTACTTTCCTAAACAAAATTCAGAAAATATTTTATCTATAATGTTCTCCTCTAAAGCATCACCAGTAATTTCTCCAAGATATTTCCACGCATTTCTAATATCTATAGAGGCTAAATCTATGGATATTTCATCTGATAAAGTTTCTATCGCTTGAAGACAAGCTTCTTTAGATCTTATTAAAGCTTCCTGGTGCCTAGCATTTGTAACTATAAGTTCATCAGATTTTATCTCTCCACTAAAGAAAAGATTTCTTATACATTCTTTTAACTCATTTAATCCTGAATTGTTTTTAACTGATGTTTTTATTATATATTTAGAATCTAATGCTTTTATAAAATGATTTTCTTCATTTAAATCTTTATTTAAATCTAATTTATTTAATAAAATTATATACTTTTTATCTTTTATAAACTCCATTATTTCTATATCTTCTTCGTCTATTTTTCTACTTAAATCTAACATAAATATAACTAAGTCAGCTTCATCTATCTTTTCTTTTGATTTTTCTACACCAATTTTTTCTACTACATCTTCTGTTTCTCTTATTCCTGCTGTATCTACTATTTTTATAGGTATTCCGTCAATATTTATATATTCTTCTATAACATCTCTTGTAGTACCTGGTATTTCTGTAACTATAGCTTTATTTTCATTAATTAGTGCATTTAACAAAGAAGATTTTCCTACATTAGGTTTTCCAACTATTACAGTATTTAACCCTTCTCTTAATATTTTACCCTCTTCTGAAGCACTAATCAAATTATCTATTTCATTTATTATCTTCTTTAAATCTACTTTAATTTTTTGACCTGTTATTTCTTCCAAATCATCCTCAGGATAATCTACTGTAGCTTCTATATGTGCTATAATTTTAATCATTTCATCTCTAATAAAATTAATTTCCTTAGAAAGTCTTCCTTCGGCTTGCTTTAATGCTGATTTCATAGATAAATCTGTTTTAGATCTTATTATATCTATAACAGCTTCTGCTTGACTTAAATCTATTCTTCCATTTAAAAAAGCTCTTTTAGTAAACTCTCCTGGTTCTGCTAGCCTTGCTCCACATTTAATTAATTCTTTTAATATTTTTTTTGTTGGTATTACACCACCATGACAATTAATCTCTAAAGTATCCTCAGCAGTAAAGCTTCTAGGACCTTTCATGTAACTTACTAAAACTTCATCTATTATTTCTTTACTTTCTTTTTCAATTATAAAACCATATCTCATAGAATAAGGTTTTATATCATCTAATGTTCTATTATTTTTACCCTTAAATATACTAGTAACTATATCTAATGATTTATCTCCAGATATTCTTATTATAGATATACCACCTTCTCCTAATGGTGTTGCAACAGCAGCTATAGTATCAAATTCTTTCATAAAAAATCACCTCTTTTTATAAATACCAATAATATAAAAAGAAAGCCTTTAGGCTTTCCTTAAATTTATTACAACTTTTCTAAAAGGTTCATCACCTTCGCTATAAGTTTCAACATAATTATTATTTTGAAGTTCTGAATGTATTATTCTTCTTTCATAAGGATTCATAGGCTCCAACTTAACTGGTCTTCCAGTTTCTCTTACTTTATGTCCTAATCTTCTTGCTAATTTTTTTAATGTCTCTTCTCTCTTATCTCTATAATTTTCTGTATCTAGTATAACCCTTTTGTAATCACAATTTTGATCTTTATTAATTACAAGACTAACTAAATATTGTAGAGAATCTAGAGTTTCGCCTCTGTATCCTATTATTATGCCCATATCTGGTCCTGATAAATCTATTTTTATTACATCTTTCTTTTCTTTTATATCTATCTTAGCTTCTACATTCATACTTTCCAATACAGATCCTAAAAAGTCTTTAACTTCTTTTTCATAATCTTTTTTTAGTTTCATCTCTATTTTTGCAGGTCTTGTACCTATAAAATTAAGAAACCCTCTGCTTCCTTCATCAATAATTTTTATTTCTACCTTATCTTTTGAAGTATTTAATTTCTTTAAGCCATGATCAATAGCCTCTTCTATGGTTTTCCCAGTCATTTCAATAAATTTCATGCCCCAAGTCACACCCCCTAGGCTTCAACTTTACCTCTTAACTCCATCTTTTTCATTATAACTGTTTGTATTATTTGAATTAAGTTATTTATAACCCAATATAATACCAAAGCTGATTTCAGCTTCCAACTTATCACGATCATAAAAATAGACATACCTATATTCATTGACTTCATCTGTGCAGCCTGTGAACTATCTCCAGATGCCATTAATGTTCCAGAAAAATATGTAGTTGCACCTGAAAGTATTGCTAAAACTACATCTGGTTTAGCTAAATCTTTTACCCATAAAAAACTTATACCATTTATACCAGTTAAAGTATTAAATACATAGTACAATGCTATAAATATTGGCCATTGTATTAATAAAGGCAAACATCCTCCTAAAGGATTTACACCTTTTTCTTTATAAAGCTCCATAGTTTTTTGATTCAATTTTTGAGGATCACTTTTATATTTTGCTTGTAATTTCTTTATTTCTGGTTGTAATTCATTCATTCTAAGGGAAGATTTTGTTTGCTTTATGTTTAAAGGAAGTATTAATAGTCTTATTATTAATGTAACTAAAATTATGGCTATACCATAAGAAAAGTTAGGATTACTAATTACATTTGATACAGCTCCATGTATAAATTTAAAGAACTGCACAAAAGCATCATTTAAATATCGCAAATTTTTAAACCTCCTAATTTTGCATTTATTTTAAAGGGTCATATCCTCCTTTATTAAAAGGATGACATCTTAGTATTCTCTTTATTGATATTAAGGTACCTTTTAATGCACCATATTTTTCTATAGCTTCTATTGCATATTGAGAACAAGTAGGATAAAACCTACAACTAGGTCTCTTTAAAGGAGATATATGCTTTCTATACATCTTAATAATACATATTAATAAATTTTTCAATTAGATATGCCTGCCTTTTTTAATAAATTTATTAATGCACTTTCTATATCCTTATAATCCTTATCATTAGAACTATTTCTAGCTATAAAAACCAAATCATAACCTTGTTTCATATCTTTATCTAAATTTAATCTATAGCTTTCTTTTATTAATCTTTTTACTCTATTTCTAATTACACTTTTCCCAACCTTTTTACTGACAGATACGCCTAATCTATTTATATTATATCTATTTTTACATACATACAATACTAAAAGTTTATTAGAATAAGACTTGCCTCTTCTATATACATGTCTAAATTCTTTATTCTTCCTTATTTTATTTTCTTTCATAGACTATATTCTCCTTTTTTTCTGCATCTGCAGAAAAAGGCCACTAATGCGGCCCTTATGCTGTCAATCTTTTTCTACCTTTTAGTCTTCTTCTCTTAAGAACATTTCTTCCAGATGAAGTCTTCATTCTTTTTCTAAAACCATGTTCTTTTTTTCTTTGTCTCTTTTTTGGTTGATATGTCATAAACATTTTACAGCACCTCCTTTTGAGATCTTATAATAATTAACATCTTTTTTTTATATTAAAGATGTTATCCTTATTTGCGTACATTATACTCCTAATTTAAAGATTCACTATTAAATTATATATTTGTAGTCTTATAATGTCAAGAAAAGTAAAGCAATCTAACGAAGTTTTTATTTTTTTGTGGATAACTTCTTGAATACCTATATATGTTTTGATATTATTATTAAAGGACTGTTGATAACTTTTAATACATACAACTTATCCACAGTTGTTGATAACTTTGTGTATAACTTGTTTACTTTGTTTTACTTTTTCATATTATTATTTATTAATATTAGTATTTGCAACAATTTCAACTTATTTATTACTGTTAATTTTTTTTAAAATTTCTATGTTAATAAGTAATTTTTTTGTTTTTATATAACCATAATTATAAACATGTGAATATTTTTTTCAACAATTGTCAAGTTAATATAAATAATGTATATAAAGTTGTTTATATTTTGTTTGCTATATGTGAACATTCTAAGTTTCTATCAAGACTGGAGGATTAAATTATGGATACCCACCTTACAGAAACCTGGGAAAAAGCAATAAATATCATAAAAGGTGAACTTACAGAAGTAAGTTTTAATACATGGATTAAAAGTATTAACCCTATTTCTCTTGAAAATAATTCATTAAAGTTGGCTGTACCAAATGATTTTACAAAAGGAATCCTTGAAAGTAGATACAAAGATCTTATAGTTAATGCTTTAAAATTGCTTACATCTAAAAAATATAATATAGATTTTATTGTAACTACTGAGGAAAAAATAGAAGAAACCAATAAAAAAATTGAAAAATCTAATATAGTTGTAAATGATGAAATGTCTACTATGTTAAACCCTAAGTATACTTTTGATTCATTTGTAATAGGAAATAGTAATAGATTCGCTCATGCAGCATCTTTAGCAGTAGCAGAAGCCCCTGCTAAAGCATATAATCCTTTATTTATATATGGTGGAGTTGGTCTTGGTAAAACTCACTTAATGCATGCTATCGGTCATTATATATTACATAACAATCCTAAATCTCAAGTAGTTTATGTATCTTCTGAGAAATTTACAAATGAATTAATTAATTCTATAAAAGATGATAAAAATGTAGAATTTAGAAATAAATATAGAAATATAGATATTTTATTAGTTGATGATATTCAATTTATTGCTGGAAAAGAAAGAACTCAAGAGGAATTTTTCCATACTTTTAATGCACTGTATGAAGCTAACAAACAAATAATTATATCAAGCGACCGGCCCCCAAAAGAAATACCCACTTTAGAAGATAGATTAAGATCTAGATTTGAATGGGGGCTTATAGCTGATATTCAAGCACCTGATTTTGAAACCAGGATGGCCATTTTAAAGAAAAAAGCTGATGTAGAAAAATTAAATATTCCTAATGAAGTACTAGTATATATAGCTACAAAAATTAAATCAAATATTCGTGAATTAGAAGGAGCTTTAATAAGAATAGTAGCCTTTTCATCACTTACTAATAAAGAAATAAGTGTAGATTTAGCTTCTGAAGCACTGAAAGATATAATCTCAAGTAAACAAACAAGGCAAGTCACTATAGATATTATTCAAGAAGTTGTAGCAAACTATTATAATCTAAAAATAGAAGATCTAAAGTCAGCTAGAAGAACAAGAAATATTGCTTTTCCGCGCCAAATAGCCATGTACCTTTCTAGAAAACTAACGGACATGTCATTACCTAAAATTGGTGAAGAATTTGGCGGTCGTGATCATACTACAGTTATTCATGCCTATGAAAAGATATCTAATAACTTAAAAAAAGACGAAAGTCTTCAAAATGCAATAAAGGAATTAAATAAACGAATTAATCAAAAATAAAAATAATATACAAATGTTTATAATAATATCTTATTTATTTGTTGATAATGTACTAAATATAAATTAAACATATTTTCTGTGGATAAGCACTTAATTTTAATGTTAACTTATCCACAATTATTTTGTTATTAAAAGTGTTGATATTTTAAGCTTTATAAGACTTATTAACATATCAACAAGCCCTACTACTACTACTACTATTTTATTATATTATCTATTTCTATTCTAACAATAGGAATTGTTAATAAAGGAGGCTAATTTTATGAAAATAACTTGTCAAAAAAACATTTTACTAGAAGGTATATCTATAGTTCAAAAAGCAGTAACTGGAAAATCAACTTTACCTATATTATCTGGAATACTTATTAAAGCTAATAAAAATGAATTGGTCTTAACTGGTTCTGATATAGATCTTAGTATTGAAACTAAAGTAAAAGCTAACATTTTAGAAGAGGGAACTATAGTTTTAGATGCTAGACTTTTTGGTGAAATAATAAGAAAATTACCTAATGATCTAATAGAAATAAATACATTAGAAGATAATTCTATAGAAATAATATGTCAAAATTCTAGATTTAATCTAATATATATGAATCCAGATGAATTTCCTAATCCACCTATTATCAATGAAAATATGATATTTTCTATAGGTGAAAGTAAATTAAAAAATATGATTAAAGGAACTATATTTGCTACAGCTCAAGATGAAACAAGACCTATTCTTACAGGTGTTTTATTTCAAATAAAAGACAAAATGTTAAATTTAGTAGCTTTAGATGGTTATAGGTTAGCTTTAAGAAGCGAAGTTGTTGATAATGATAATACGATAAATGCTGTTATTCCAGGGAAAACATTAAATGAAGTTTCAAAAATTTTAGAAGAAGATAATGAAAATGTTAATATTACATTTACTCCTAATCATATTTTATTTAGTATAGGAGAAACAAAAATAATTTCAAGATTATTAGAAGGAGAATTTATTAGTTATAAATCTATAATACCTGAAGAATTTAACTTAAAAATAATAGCTAAAAGATCAGAGCTTTTAAATTCTATAGAAAGAGCCTCTCTTATGGCTAAAGAAGGAAACACTAATTTAGTTAAATTTGATTTCTCAGATGATAAAATTGTAATAACATCAAATTCTCAATTAGGAATGGTTCGAGAAGAATTAAAAGTTGTATTGCAAGGAGAAGATTTGCAAATTGCATTTAATTCAAAATATCTTTTAGATGTGTTGAAAACTATGGAAGATAATGAGGTTGCATTAGAATTTTCAAGTAGTGTAAGTCCTTGCATTATAAAAAACACAGAAATAAACAATTGTACTTATCTAGTTTTACCAGTAAGGTTAAACAATAATTAATTAAAAGAGGTATTAAAGATGGTTGAAATAAAAATTAATTCAGAAATAATAAAATTAGATTCTTTCTTAAAATGGTCAGGGGCAACAACTTTAGGTTCAGAGGCTAAATTTTTTATACAAAACGGAGAAGTTAAAGTTAATGGAGAAATAGAAAAAAGAAGAGGTAGAAAACTTAAAATAGATGACTTAATAGAGTTTAATAATAAAACATATAAAATTATTTAAAATTTATATAAAATTTTAAATAATTGTTACTAAAAAATATTATGGTATAATTAATTTAGGTGTTTAGAATGTATATAAAAAATGTGCACTTAATAAATTTTAGAAATTATGATGATATGTATTTAGAATTAAGTCCAAATACAAATATTTTTGTAGGTAATAATGCTCAAGGAAAAACTAATATACTAGAAAGTATATATTATTCAAGTATAGGAAAGTCTCATAGAACAAATAAAGATAAAGATCTTATAAAATGGGATAAAAATAATACATACTTAAGGATATATGTATCAAGGGAAAGATTAGATAAAACTATAGATATAAATATATTTAAAAATGGTAAAAAAGCTATAACCGTAAATAAAATAAAAATAAAAAAAATATCTGAGCTAATGGGGAATCTGAATGTTGTTATGTTTTCTCCAGAAGACTTAAGAATAATTAAGGATTCTCCTGGCAATAGAAGGAAATTTTTAGATATAGAATTATGTAAAATAAACAATGTTTATTTTCATGATTTAGTCCAATATAATAAAATTTTATCTGAAAGAAATACAGCTTTAAAAAATTGGAATAACAAAATTAATGGTATAATTGACATTTATGATGAACAACTTTCTAAATATGGAACCTTTATAATTCAAGAGAGATATAAATATTTGGATAAATTAAATATTATTGGCAAAAATATACATAACAAGATAACCAATGATTTAGAAGACATAAATTTTAAATATTTAACTAATATAAAAGACTTTGAAAATGCAGAAAATGAATTATTAATGGTTCTTAAAAAAAATAGAAAAAAAGATTTTGAACGAAATTCAACTTCTGTCGGTCCTCATAGAGATGATTTTGAAGTAAGTATAAACAATATAGATACTAGAATTTTTGGATCACAAGGACAACAAAGAACAGCTGTATTAACTTTAAAGTTTGCATCATTGGAAATAATAAAAAATATAATAGGAGAATATCCTGTACTTTTATTAGACGATGTACTATCTGAATTAGATTCAAATAGACAAATGTTTGTATTGAATTCTATTGATAAAATACAGACTATAATAACTTGTACTGGTATGGAAGAAATAGACAAATACTTAAATAAAAAACAATCTCAATTATATTTAGTTAATAATGGTAAAGTAAAAAGAGCTTAAAGCTGAAAGGAGATTAATTTATGTTTCTTCATTTAGGAGAAAATGTAGTAGTACCAATAAAAGATGTTATAGGAATATTCGATATGGAGACTTCTATGTATAGTTCAGATACTATACAATTTTTAAGATTAGCTGAAGAAGATGGATTTGTTGAAAGAATAACTAAGGAGAAACCAAAATCTTTTGTTATAGCTGAAGTAGATAAAAAAAGTAAGATATATTTATCTCCTATATCTTCAGCTACGCTAACTAAAAGAACAAAAGTTTTGTATAATGAGCTGTAAAAGTTAGGAGGATAAACATGTCACAAGAAAATAAACAAGTTTATGATGAAAGCCAAATTCAAGTGTTAGAAGGTTTAGAGGCTGTTAGAAAAAGACCAGGAATGTATATCGGAAGCACTAGTTTAAGAGGTCTTCATCATTTAGTTTATGAAATAGTTGATAATAGTATAGATGAAGCACTAGCTGGTTTTTGTACACATATAGAAGTTTTCATACATAAAGATAATTCTATAACTGTAATAGATGATGGGCGTGGAATGCCAGTTGGTATGCATTCAAAGGTAAAAAAACCTGCTGTTGAGGTAATAATGACTATACTACATGCAGGTGGAAAATTTGGTGGTGGAGGATATAAAGTTTCTGGTGGTCTTCATGGTGTTGGAGCTTCTGTTGTTAATGCTTTATCAGAACAATGTGAAGTAGAAGTAAGAAGAGAAGGTCATATATGGAAACAAAAATTCGAAAGAGGTATAACAAAAACTGGATTAGATATAGTTGGAGATACGGAAGATCATGGCACAAAAATATATTTTAAGCCAGATATTGAAATATTTGATGAATTAGAATTTGAATATGATACTTTAGCTCACAGACTCAGAGAATTAGCCTTTTTAAACAAAGGTATAAAAATTTCATTAACAGATGAAAGATATGATAAAAAAGAAATGTTCCACTATGAGGGCGGATTGAGATCTTTTGTACTTTATTTAAATAGAAATAAGGAAAAATTACATCAACAACCTATATATGTTGATGAAAATAAAGATGGATGTATAGTTGAGATTGCTATGCAATATAACGATGGTTATGCAGAAAATATTTTTTCCTTTGCTAACAATATAGATACCATAGAAGGTGGAACTCATTTAGCTGGATTTAAATCAGCTCTAACAAGAGTTATAAATGACTATGCTAGGAAATTTAATTACTTAAAGGATACAGATAAAAATTTATCAGGGGATGATGTTAGAGAGGGATTAACAGCAGTTATTTCAGTAAAATTAACAGATCCTCAATTTGAAGGTCAAACAAAGACAAAATTAGGAAATGGTGAAGTAAGAGGAATTGTAGATACAATAGTAGGTCAGAGTATAGGCTCTTTTTTAGAGGAAAATCCTAATGTAGGTAAAATAATAATTGAAAAAGGCCTATCAGCTTCAAGAGCTAGAGAGGCTGCAAAAAGAGCAAGAGAACTTACTAGAAGAAAATCTGTTTTAGAAAGCACGTCCCTTCCAGGAAAATTATCAGATTGTTCTTCAAAGGATCCATCATTATGTGAAATTTATTTAGTCGAAGGAGATTCCGCAGGTGGATCTGCAAAACAAGGAAGAAATAGAGAATTTCAAGCTATATTACCTTTAAAGGGTAAAATAATGAATGTGGAAAAGCAAAGATTGGATAAAATATTAGCTTCAGATGAAATACGTGCTATGATAACTGCATTTGGAGCAGGTATAGGAAAAGAATTTGATATTGATAAAATAAGATATAATAGAATAATTATAATGACAGATGCGGATGTAGATGGAGCCCATATAAGAACTTTACTTTTAACATTCTTTTATAGATACATGAAAGAATTAATAGAGGAAGGTCATGTTTATATAGCTCAACCACCACTTTATAGAATATATAAGTCTAAAAAAGAAATTTATGTTTATTCAGATCCAGAATTGGATGCTGCATTATTAGAATTGGGTGGAAAAGATGCCAATACTAATATTCAAAGATACAAAGGTCTTGGAGAAATGAATCCAGAACAACTTTGGGAAACTACTATGGACCCAGAACATAGAACTTTATTACAGGTAACAGTAGAGGACGCTATGGAGGCAGATGAAATATTTACTATACTTATGGGAACAAAAGTAGAACCAAGAAGAGACTTTATAGAAAGTAATGCTGATAAAGTAGTTAACTTGGATATATAAGATAAGATTGTAAAGAGGTGTAATCATGCTAAACGAAGGAAAGATTTTGCCTGTAGATGTAAGTAAAGAAATGAAGAAATGTTATATAGACTATGCCATGAGTGTAATAGCTGGCCGTGCATTGCCAGATGTAAGGGATGGGTTAAAGCCAGTACATAGAAGAATAATATATTCAATGCAGGGATTAGGATTAGCTCCAGAAAAAGGTTATAGAAAATGTGCTAGAATTGTAGGAGATGTACTGGGTAAGTATCATCCTCATGGAGATACAGCAGTTTATGAAGCTTTAGTAAGAATGGCTCAGAATTTTTCAATAAGATATATATTAGTAGATGGTCATGGAAATTTTGGTTCTGTAGATGGTGATGGAGCAGCAGCAATGAGATATACAGAAGCTAAGATGAGTAAAATATCTATGGAACTTATAAAAGACATAAATAAAAATACAGTTGATTTTATTCCTAACTTTGATGGGGAAGAAGAAGAACCATCTGTATTACCATCAAGATTTCCTAATCTTTTAGTTAATGGTTCTTCAGGTATAGCAGTAGGTATGGCTACTAATATTCCACCTCATAATTTAACAGAGGTTATAGATGGAATAATAATGCTAATAGAAAATGAAGATGTAAATATACTTGATTTAATGACTAAAATAAAAGGACCAGATTTTCCTACTTCAGGATTAATTGTAGGCACAAGAGGAATAAGAGAAGCCTATGAAACAGGTAGGGGAAAAGTTATAATTAGAGCTAAAGCTGAGATTGAAGAGGAAAAAGGAAAAAATAAGATAATAGTTACAGAAATACCTTATCAAGTTAATAAAGCTAGACTTATAGAAAATATGGCTAACCTTGTAAAGGATAAAAAAATAAATGGAATTTCAGATTTAAGAGATGAATCAGATAGAGATGGTATGAGAATTGTTATAGAATTAAAAAGGGATGCAAATCCTAATATAGTTTTAAACCAATTATATAAGCATACAAAACTTCAAGATACCTTTGGAATAATTATGTTAGCTTTAGTTAATAACCAACCTCAAATTTTAAATTTAAAAGAGATATTAGTTAATTATGTGGAATTCCAAAAGGAAGTAATAAGAAGAAGAACTAGATTTGACTTAGATAAAGCATTAGCAAGGGCTCATATATTAGAAGGTTTGAGAATAGCCTTAGACCATATTGATGAAGTCATAAAGCTTATAAGAGCATCTAAAAATGCAGCTGAAGCTAAAGAGGGATTAATGAATAACTTTAATCTTTCAGAAAAACAAGCTCAAGCTATATTAGATATGAAGTTACAAAGGCTTACAGGGTTAGAAAGAGAAAAAATAGAAGAAGAATATAAAGAACTTATGGAAAAGATAAGTTATTTTAGAGAAATATTAGATAAAGAAGAATTAGTATTAAATATAATAAAAGAAGAATTAACAGAGATAAAAAATAAATATGGTGATGAAAGAAAAACAGAAATAGTTAAAGGCGAACATGATATAGATATAGAGGACTTAATTGAAGATAAAAAAGTAATCGTAACTTTAACTCATGGCGGATATGTAAAAAGATTAGATATGGATACATATTCCTCACAAAAAAGAGGAGGAAAGGGTATTCAAGCTACATCTACAAAACAAGATGACTTTATAGAAAATATGTTTGTAACATCTACACACAGCACTATATTGTTCTTTACGAATAGGGGTAAGGTATATAAACTTAAAGCTTATGAAATACCAGAAGCAGGAAGAACAGCTAAAGGTACAAATATAATAAATCTTATACCTATAGAAAATAATGAGAAAATACAAGCGGTAATAGGATTAAAAGATATAGATGGTATGAAGCATTTTATAATGTGTACTAGAAATGGAATAATTAAAAAGACAGAAATAGCTAAATATTCTTCTATAAGAAAAGGCGGATTAATTGCTATAAACTTAAGAGAAGATGATGAGCTAATAGATGTAAAAATGACTAAGGGAAATAATGAAATAATAATAGTTACACAAAATGGATATTGCATAAGATTTAATGAAGAAGATGTAAGACCTATGGGAAGGACTGCAACAGGAGTTAAAGCTATAACATTAAGAGAAGATGATATAACTGTATCTGTGGATGTTGTAATAGAAGATGAAGCATTACTATCAATAAGTGAGAATGGTTTTGGAAAGAGAACAGACATAGAAGAATATCCTATCCATAGAAGAGGTGGAAAAGGAGTTATCACTTATAAGATAAGTGATAAAACAGGCCATATAGTTGGAGCAAGATTTGTAAAAGAAGATGATGAACTTATGCTTGTAAATAGTGGTGATGTTGCAATAAGAATAAATGTTTCAGAAATATCTAAAACTAGTAGAAATGCAATGGGCGTAAAACTAATGAGAACTAGTGAAGAAGAAAAAATAGTTGCTATAGCTAAAATAAAAAGTGAAGACATAATAGAAGAAGAAATTTTGAATGAAGAAAATATGAATGAAGAAAATATGAATGAAGAAAATATGAATGAAGAAAATATGAATGAAGAAAATATGAATGAAGAATAATAAAAATCAGCATTTATGCTGATTTTTATTATTTTAAATTTAAATTACAAAAAACAACTATTCCAGACGTATCAATATAAGAAATATAAACAAAAAAGGCAAAAACAGAAGATATATTAATATATTTTATTTAAGTAAACTTTTATAGAATAAATACAATAATAAATTTTGATACAATAAAACTCGTCCTTGAGACAAGGGCTTGAAAGTAACAAAAACTTTCAAAAACAAATTTGAAAAAAGTTCTTGACAAGAACAATCAAATTTGATAAGATATAAAAGTCGCTGAGGCGATGTGGTCTTTGAAAATTAAACAGAGAATTAACAAGAAACATTCTTGTAACAGCCAGTAAGATAAGGTAATAAACCTTGTCAATGAATTTGAGAAGAGATTAAACTTTTAAATTTAGAGTTTGATCCTGGCTCAGGACGAACGCTGGCGGCGTGCTTAACACATGCAAGTCGAGCGATGAAGCTTCCTTCGGGAAGTGGATTAGCGGCGGACGGGTGAGTAACACGTGGGTAACCTGCCTCAAAGTGGGGGATAGCCTTCCGAAAGGAAGATTAATACCGCATAACATAAGATAATCGCATGATTTTCTTATCAAAGATTTATTGCTTTGAGATGGACCCGCGGCGCATTAGCTAGTTGGTGGGGTAATGGCCTACCAAGGCAACGATGCGTAGCCGACCTGAGAGGGTGATCGGCCACATTGGAACTGAGACACGGTCCAGACTCCTACGGGAGGCAGCAGTGGGGAATATTGCGCAATGGGGGAAACCCTGACGCAGCAACGCCGCGTGGGTGATGAAGGTCTTCGGATTGTAAAGCCCTGTTTTCTGGGACGATAATGACGGTACCAGAGGAGGAAGCCACGGCTAACTACGTGCCAGCAGCCGCGGTAATACGTAGGTGGCGAGCGTTGTCCGGATTTACTGGGCGTAAAGGGTGCGTAGGCGGATGTTTAAGTGGGATGTGAAATCCCCGGGCTTAACCTGGGGGCTGCATTCCAAACTGGATATCTAGAGTGCAGGAGAGGAAAGCGGAATTCCTAGTGTAGCGGTGAAATGCGTAGAGATTAGGAAGAACACCAGTGGCGAAGGCGGCTTTCTGGACTGTAACTGACGCTGAGGCACGAAAGCGTGGGTAGCAAACAGGATTAGATACCCTGGTAGTCCACGCCGTAAACGATGGATACTAGGTGTAGGGGGTATCAACTCCCTCTGTGCCGCAGTTAACACAATAAGTATCCCGCCTGGGGAGTACGGTCGCAAGATTAAAACTCAAAGGAATTGACGGGGGCCCGCACAAGCAGCGGAGCATGTGGTTTAATTCGAAGCAACGCGAAGAACCTTACCTGGACTTGACATCCCTTGCATAGCCTAGAGATAGGTGAAGCCCTTCGGGGCAAGGAGACAGGTGGTGCATGGTTGTCGTCAGCTCGTGTCGTGAGATGTTAGGTTAAGTCCTGCAACGAGCGCAACCCTTGTTATTAGTTGCTACCATTAAGTTGAGCACTCTAATGAGACTGCCTGGGTAACCAGGAGGAAGGTGGGGATGACGTCAAATCATCATGCCCCTTATGTCCAGGGCTACACACGTGCTACAATGGTAGGTACAATAAGACGCAAGACCGTGAGGTGGAGCTAAACTTATAAAACCTATCTCAGTTCGGATTGTAGGCTGCAACTCGCCTACATGAAGCTGGAGTTGCTAGTAATCGCGAATCAGAATGTCGCGGTGAATACGTTCCCGGGCCTTGTACACACCGCCCGTCACACCATGAGAGCTGGTAACACCCGAAGTCCGTGAGGCAACCGTAAGGAGCCAGCGGCCGAAGGTGGGATTAGTGATTGGGGTGAAGTCGTAACAAGGTAGCCGTAGGAGAACCTGCGGCTGGATCACCTCCTTTCTAAGGAGAATAGAAAGAAGAAAATTCTTTCTAAAGGCTGAATTCTCTGTTTAATTTTGAGAGACCATTCTCTCAAAATGAAGTTAAACGTTAATATGTTTAACTAAGTGATTGTACCAAATCATAGATTTGGTACATCTACTTATGTTCTTTGAAAATTGCACAGTGAATAATGAAAAAGTAAAGCTAAAGGTATAAAATCCTTTGTAATAATGAACAATTTTAAGGTCAAGCTACAAAGGGCGCATGGTGAATGCCTTGGCACTAGGAGCCGAAGAAGGACGCGATAAGCTGCGATAAGCCTTGGGTAGCCGCAAATAGGCTGAGATCCAGGGATTTCCGAATGAGGAAACTCACATGGGTAACCCCATGTATCATGCACTGAATACATAGGTGTATGAGGGTAAACCCGGGGAACTGAAACATCTAAGTACCCGGAGGAAGAGAAAGAAAAATCGATTTCCTAAGTAGCGGCGAGCGAACGGGAAAGAGCCCAAACCAGAAACTTGTTTCTGGGGTTGTGGATAGATCATAAAAGAAGAGGTATCTTAATCGAAAAGGGCTGGAACGCCCTACCATAGAAGGTAATAGTCCTGTAGATAAAAAGAGAAAACTTCGAGATCTAATCCAGAGTACCACGAGACACGTGAAACCTTGTGGGAAGCAGGGAGGACCACCTCCCAAGGCTAAATACTACCTAGTGACCGATAGTGAAGCAGTACCGTGAGGGAAAGGTGAAAAGAACCCCGGAAGGGGAGTGAAATAGAACCTGAAACCGTGTGCCTACAACCGATCGAAGCACGTTAAAGTGTGACGATGTGCTTTTTGTAGAACGAGCCAGCGAGTTACGCTATGTAGCAAGGTTAAGTACTTAAGGTACGGAGCCGAAGGGAAACCGAGTCTGAAAAGGGCGAAAAGTTGCATGGTGTAGACCCGAAACCGGGTGACCTATCCATGGCCAGGTTGAAGCGAGAGTAAAATCTCGTGGAGGACCGAACCACGTTGGTGTTGAAAAACCATGGGATGAGCTGTGGATAGCGGAGAAATTCCAATCGAACTCGGAGATAGCTGGTTCTCCCCGAAATAGCTTTAGGGCTAGCGTCGTGTAATTGAGTAATGGAGGTAGAGCACTGAATGGGCTAGGGGCTATAGTAGTTACCGAACCCTATCAAACTCCGAATGCCATATACTTGTATCACGGCAGTCAGACTGCGAATGATAAGATCCGTAGTCAAAAGGGAAACAGCCCAGACCATCAGCTAAGGTCCCAAAGTGTAAGTTAAGTGGAAAAGGATGTGGGATTTCTAAGACAACTAGGATGTTGGCTTAGAAGCAGCCACTCATTTAAAGAGTGCGTAATAGCTCACTAGTCAAGAGATCCTGCGCCGAAGATGTCCGGGGCTCAAACTTACCACCGAAGCTATGGGTGTACACTACGTGTACGCGGTAGGGGAGCTTTCTGTATGGGTTGAAGTCATACCGTAAGGAGTGGTGGACTGTACAGAAGTGAGAATGCTGGCATAAGTAGCGAGAAATAAGTGAGAATCTTATTGGCCGAAAACCTAAGGTTTCCTGGGGAAGGTTCGTCCGCCCAGGGTTAGTCGGGACCTAAGCCGAGGCCGAAAGGCGTAGGTGATGGACAATCGGTTGATATTCCGATACCACCTATTTACGTTTGAGAAATGGGGTGACGCAGTAGGATAAGATGTGCGCACTATTGGATGTGCGTCTAAGCATTTAGGCATGCTTGATAGGCAAATCCGTCAAGCTAAGCTGAGATGTTATGGGGAGCCAATTATGGCGAAGTATCTGATTCCACACTGCCAAGAAAAGCCTCTATCGAGTGGATAGGTGCCCGTACCGCAAACCGACACAGGTAGGTGAGGAGAGAATCCTAAGGCCATC
Source organism: Clostridium sporogenes (assembly GCA_019933195.1). NCBI lineage: Bacteria > Bacillati > Bacillota > Clostridia > Eubacteriales > Clostridiaceae > Clostridium > Clostridium sporogenes. The sequence goes on along the minus strand of CP082942.1, from coordinate 2,205,324 downwards.
GGAAGAATTGCTGTTAAGGAACTCGGCAAATTGACCCCGTAACTTCGGGAGAAGGGGTGCCTACGAAAGTAGGCCGCAGAGAATAGGCCCAAGCAACTGTTTAGCAAAAACACAGGTCTCTGCTAAAGCGAAAGCTGATGTATAGGGGCTGACGCCTGCCCGGTGCTGGAAGGTTAAGGGGAACACTTAGCGTAAGCGAAGGTGTGAACTTAAGCCCCAGTAAACGGCGGCCGTAACTATAACGGTCCTAAGGTAGCGAAATTCCTTGTCGGGTAAGTTCCGACCCGCACGAATGGCGTAATGATTTGGGCACTGTCTCAACAGCAAATCCGGCGAAATTGTAGTGCAAGTGAAGATGCTTGCTACCCGCGATTGGACGGAAAGACCCCGTAGAGCTTTACTGTAGCTTAGCATTGAATCTCGGTATTGTCTGTACAGGATAGGTGGGAGACTTGGAAACTTGGGCGTCAGCCTGAGTGGAGTCATCCTTGGGATACCACCCTGACAGTACTGGGGTTCTAACCGGCGGCCATGAATCTGGTCACGGGACATTGTTAGGTGGGCAGTTTGACTGGGGCGGTCGCCTCCTAAAAAGTAACGGAGGCGCCCAAAAGTTCCCTCAGCGCGGTCGGAAATCGCGCGAAGAGTGCAAAGGCAGAAGGGAGCTTGACTGCGACACATACAGGTGGAGCAGGGACGAAAGTCGGGCTTAGTGATCCGGTGGTACCTCGTGGGAGGGCCATCGCTCAACGGATAAAAGCTACCTCGGGGATAACAGGCTGATCTCCCCCAAGAGTCCACATCGACGGGGAGGTTTGGCACCTCGATGTCGGCTCGTCGCATCCTGGGGCTGAAGTAGGTCCCAAGGGTTGGGCTGTTCGCCCATTAAAGCGGCACGCGAGCTGGGTTCAGAACGTCGTGAGACAGTTCGGTCCCTATCCGTCGCGGGCGTAGGAAATTTGAGAGGAGCTGTCCTTAGTACGAGAGGACCGGGATGGACCAACCTCTGGTGCACCAGTTGTCACGCCAGTGGCACAGCTGGGTAGCTATGTTGGGACTGGATAAACGCTGAAAGCATCTAAGCGTGAAGCCAACCTCAAGATGAGATTTCCCATAGCGTAAGCTAGTAAGACTCCTGGAAGAACACCAGGTTGATAGGTCAGAGATGTAAGCATGGCAACATGTTAAGTTGACTGATACTAATAAGTCGAGGGCTTGACCAAATAAAAATTCACTGTGCAATTTTGAGAGAAACAATAGAAAATTGTTAAATCTCTATTGACAAATTGAAAAAAAGTAATTATAATGTTAAATATCTGGTGATTATGGCTTGAAGGTAACACCCGTTCCCATGCCGAACACGAAGGTTAAGCTTCAAAGCGCTGATGGTACTGCAGGGGAAGCCCTGTGGAAGAGTAAGTCGTTGCCAGATGAAAACATGGATCTTTAGCTCAGTTGGTTAGAGCAACCGGCTCATAACCGGTAGGTCCGGGGTTCGAGTCCCTGAAGGTCCACCATTTGGGGGTATAGCTCAGTTGGGAGAGCACCTGCCTTGCAAGCAGGGGGTCAGGAGTTCGAATCTCCTTATCTCCACCATTAGAAATAAGATACTTATGATGATTCATAAGTATCTTATTTTTTTATATCCATTTAAAAACAAACAAATTTATTGTAAACTAATAATATAAGATTATTTAGATAAGGAGGTTTAATAAAATAGTATATAGAATTAAGCAATTTTACTGGAGTGCTACTGCTAAATTAGAATTTCACGATATAATTTATATAAATATGCATCTAGATGATGAAGAATTAGACATTTTTAATAAATTATCTATAAGTGAACAAAAACATTCTATAAGAGTAGCTTATGATGTTGAAAAGTTATACGAAGAAGGGAAGTTTAAACTCACTAAAAGTGAGTTTATAAAAGTAGCTTTGTTGCATGATATAGGGAAAATAGATTATAAAGTTAATATTATAAAAAAAAGTATAATAGTAATCTTAGACAAAATTACAAATTCTAGAATAAAAAGATTTCAAAATATTAAGTCAGTTTACTCTCATTATAATCATCCTTATTTAGGATATTGTATTTTAAAAGATTATAATAAATATAGTGAAGAAATGTTATATTTAATTAAAAACCATCATAATGAAAGTATTATAAATAAAGAATTAAATCTATTAATATATAGTGATAATTTAAATTAATAAGGTGGTGATATTATGAATTCAATAGAGAGAAGAAAAAGCATTGAAAATATGTTAATAAAAAATGATAAACCTATTAAAGGTAATGAGATAGGGCAAATTTTAGGGGTTACAAGGCAAGTTATAGTAAAAGATATAGCTATTCTAAGAGCTGCTGGTAAAAATATAATAGCAACGCCTGAAGGATATTTAATGCCCAATGAAAACAAACAATTAATAAGAAAAATTATAGCTGTATGTCATGATAGTGAAGATATAAAAAATGAATTAGAAATTATAGTTAAATTTGGAGGAGTAGTAGAAGATGTAGTAGTAGAACATCCTGTATATGGAGAAATAAAAGCTATGTTGATGATTAAATCTATGTATGATATAGATAATTTTATACATAGTATAAAAAACAATAAAGCAGAACCTTTATTAATACTCACTGGAGGAATTCATTTGCATACAATATCTTCAGATGATGAAGGTATAATGAATAAAATAATAGAGGAATTAAAGAAAAAAAATTATTTAGTAGATGAGGAAAAATAGAATGGATAAAGTAGCTCTTTTAAAATGTGATGAATATGATTTAAAAAAAGTAGAAAAAACCATACGAAATGGATTTGAACTTTTAGGGGGTGAATCCTTTTTAAAAAGGATTATACCATATAATAGTAAAGTACTTTTAAAACCTAATATGCTTAGTATTGAAAATGAAGGTTCTCCTGTAGTAACTAATAGTGTAGTTTTTGAGGCTTTAATAAGAATATTAAGAGATTATTCTAATAATATATCCTTTGGAGACTCACCTGGATTTGGAGATTCTAAAAGGGCGGCTGAAAAATCTGGATTACTTAGTATAGCAAATAAATATAATGTAACATTTAAAGATTTTAAAGATTCTATTAATGTAAGTTGTGATAATTCTATTTTATGTAGATCTTGGACTGTAGCGAAAGCAGCCTATGAAACAGATGTATTAATAACATTGCCTAAGTTAAAAACTCATGCTATGGCTTATTTTACTGGTGCAGTAAAGAATCAGTTTGGATGTGTACCAGGAACTTTAAAAGCTACTTGGCATACAAGAATGCCTAATGCAAATAATTTCTGTAAAATGTTACTGGATTTAAATACATTATTACAAACTGATTTTGCTATATTAGATGGTATTATAGCTATGGAAGGGAATGGACCGAAAAGTGGAACTCCATATAATCTTAATACAATTATAATGGGAGATAGTCTTACAGCAGTGGATTCAGTTGCTGTTAAAATAATAGGATATGATAATCCATTAGAGATTCCTGTGTTAAAAGAGGCTTATGATAGTAATTGGGGAAGTGTTTTTTTAAAGGATATAGAGATACTAGGTGAAAAAATCGATAGCATGACTGTAGATGATTTTAAACTTTGTAGAGAAGGTGGGGATTTTTATTTTATAAATCCTAAAGTTACAAATTTTTTAAAGGATATCATTGCACCAGATCCTACTTTAATAGAACAAAAATGTATAGGATGCAGTAGATGTGCTGAAGTATGTCCTGAAAAACCAAATGTTATAGATATGATAAAAAAGAAAGATAAAAAAATACCAGTTTGGGATATGAAAAAATGTATAAGATGTTTTTGTTGTCAAGAACTTTGCCCTAAGGGAGCTATAGAAACTAAATATTCTTTAATTGGAAGATTATTAAATAGAAATGGTAGGTGATAAAATGAAAAATAAAAAGGCATTGTTTATACCGTTACTCATAATGATTTTACTCATAGCATTCTTTAATAAAATAATAAATTTTATAATTAATGTAAACTGGTTCAAAGAAGTAAATTACTTACCAATATATTTCACTAGAATAAAATCTATAATTATTTTAATGATTCCCATATTTATAATATTTTTTATATCTATATGGATATATTATAAAAGCCTTATGCTAAACAAAAATAGAAGAGAAGTAAATGTAGATTTAAATAAAAAAGGTTATGGGAAAAAATTATTTTTTATTTTTAATTTTATAGTATCTATATTTTTAGCTTATATATTTTCAAGTAGCTATTGGTATAGGATATTACAATTTAATAATTCCATAGATTTTAATGTGAGGGATCCTATATTTTCCAAAGATATTTCTTTTTATGTATTTAAATTACCACTTTTTGAATCTTTATATAAAGTTATAATTGCATTATTATTATTTTTAGTTATAACAACATTTATAACTTATTTTATTTTAGAGGCTAAGTATAAAATTGAAAGTAGAAAGGATATAAATTTAAAAAATATAAATTATGGTATAAAATCTTTTGCAGGAAAACAATTAGCCATTGTATCTGGGCTTATAATTTTATTTATATCTTTTGGACATTTAATGAAAATATGGAATTTAGTTTATAGCAATAATGGAGTAGCTTTTGGTGCTAGTTACACTGATATTCATGCTACTTTATTATTTTATAAAATAATAGTAGTAGTTACACTAATTTCATCTATAGTTACATTCTTAAGTATATTAAAGGGAAAATTTAAACCAGTAAGTATATGTATATGTATAACTATATTTTTATTAGTATCACAAAATGTAGCATCCTTTTTAGTACAAAACTTTATAGTTAAATCTAATGAAAAAACTTTAGAACAACCATATATAAAAAATAATATAGATTTAACAAGAAAAGCTTTTGCATTAGATGATATTGAAATAAGAGATTTTGATATTAAGAACGATTTACAAAAGCAAGATATTGTAGATAATAAAGCAAGTATAGACAATGTAAGAATAAATTCTTTTAAACCCACGTTAGAATTTTATAATCAAGTTCAAATAATAAGATATTACTATACTTTTAATGATGTAGATATTGATAGATACAATATAGATGGAAAATATAATCAAGTATTTTTGGCTGCAAGAGAAATAGATACAGAGGCTTTAAATCCAAACACATGGCAAAATAGACATTTAATATATACACATGGCTTTGGAGCTGTTATGAACAAAGTAAATTCTGTAACCAGTGAAGGTCAACCTGATTTTGTTATAAAAGATATACCACCTTATAATAAGACGAATATAAAATTGACTAATCCTAGGATATATTTCGGGGAAAAAACTAATGATTATGTTATAGTAAATACTAAAATAAATGAATTTGATTATCCTAAAGAAGATTCTAACAAAACTAACAAATATAATGGACATGCAGGAATAAAAATGAATTTTCTTAATAAAGTATTATTTGCTATAAATAAAAAGGATATTAATTTTCTTTTATCAAAGGATATTAAAAAAGATAGCAAAATAATAATAAATAGAAATATTGTAGAAAGAGTAAAAAAAATAGCACCTTTTTTAACTTACGATAGTGACCCTTATATGGTTATATATAATGGTAAAATATATTGGATAATAGATGCTTATACTACAACAAATAGATACCCCTATTCAGAACCTTACGATAATATAAACTATATAAGGAATTCAGCTAAAGTAGTAGTAGATTCTGTAGATGGAGATGTAAACTTTTATATAACAGATAAAAAAGATCCTATAATTAATAGCTATGCTAAAATATTTAAAGGAATATTTAAAGGAGAAAAAGATGCACCTAAAGAAATAAGGGAGCATTTTAGATATCCAAGAGATCTATTTAATATCCAAAGCAAAGTATTGGGAAGATATCACGTAAAAGATCCTGGTGTATTTTATAATGGTGAAGATTTATGGGAAGTATCTAAGGATCAAAAACAAGTTGAAGGAGAAACTAATACAAATGATGCTCCTTATATAATTATGAAATTACCAGAACAGAATAAGGAAGAAATGGTACTTCTAAATTATTTTAATGTAATGAAGAAGGATAATATGATAGCATTATTTGGAGTAAGAATGGATGGAGATCAATATGGTAAAAAAATATTATATAAACTTCCATCAGATAAAACAATATATAGTCCATATTTATTTAAGCAAAAAATAAATCAAGATACTAATATATCTAAAGAATTATCATTGTGGAATAAAGAAGGTTCACAGGTACAATATGGCGATACTATAATATTACCTATAAAAAATTCTCTTCTTTATATAGAACCACTATATTTAAGAGCTAGTGGAAAAAGTAGTATACCAGAAATGAAAAGAGTAATATTATCTTATAATGATAAATTAGTTCTATCATCTAATATTCAAGATGGCATAAAAGAAATATTTGATTCTAAAGATAATAAAATAAATGATAAGAATGAAAAAAGTGTTACAAAGACTATAGATGATTCAAAACTAAAAAAAGCTAAGGAATACTATGATGAAGCTATAAAAGCTCAAAAAAATGGAGATTGGACTAAATATGGAGAAAATATAAATAAATTAGGTAATCTATTAAATGATATAAAATAAAACTTTTATTTTTAAAGAATCCTTGTATTTTACAAGGATTCTTATTTGTTTCTTGATTAAATTAGAATTTATATGTAAATAATAGCATTATATAGAAAAATAATTTGGAGTGATTAAATTTGAAATTTAAAAAGATTGTATATATTGTTATATTTACTTTAATAATATTATTCATACCTTGTTTTATGCATACAAAAAAGGAAGTAAGTACAACCAATAAGTTAGAGAATAAAACTAAAAAAGAAATAAATAAAAGCGAAGTAGACAGAAATGAAATAGCAGTATTTTCTTCTAATACTTGTTTTAAA